>NZ_JBKETZ010000004.1:0-288144 GCF_056356295.1 Bifidobacterium sp. LH_558
CATAAGGCAAGCATCCCCGCGAACGACGCGGGCCGCGCGGGATTTCGCGCTCATTATTTATGACGAACGGAATCCAATTTCGCGCTCAAACATTACGACGAACGTCGATCAGTGCGCAGGGGTACCCCCGTCGCGTATACTGTATAGCCGGCGGGACGTTCCCCACACGGGCGCGTCTTAGGTGTTTGAAGATGCCTTGAAAAGGGTTGCTTGAGAGGCGCTCCGGAATCGCATCTTGAAAGGAAACATGCGAGCGGTACTTGAGCGCGAACGCACGGGTGGGTGCGGAGATGAAGTGGAGGGACAGAAGGGCCATGGGTGTGAATGCTGGACGGGTGCGGACGTCTGCGGGCGGCCGCGCCGATTCTCCCCGTTTGGTTGAGCAATTGAATGATATTCGCCAGCAGCAGTTGTCCCATGTCTTGTATTGGCGTTTCTATGTGAATCTGGCGCTTTTGCTGGTCGATGCGGCCATGTTCATCATCGCCGGTGCCACCGCGCTGCTCGTGTTGGAGCACTCCTACTTCCTGGTGTCCAATCGGTTCGGCTTCCGCATGGGCATGACCTCGTATCTGTGCATCGCCGCGGTGCTGTATGTGTTCTGCCTGCGGCGAGCGGGCATCTATCACCGCCATGTGATGGGCGACGGCTACCAGATCAACACGCTGCTGTTCAAGGGGGCGGCGGAGTGTTGGGTGCTGCTGTGCGCTCTGAATTTCGTGTTGGGATTGAGTCTGCGGCTGAACGCATTGACCGGCATGATCGTCGCCGCATGGCTGTTGACCGCGCTCTGCCGCGCCGCCTCCCGTGTGTTCATCACCCGCGAGCGGCGCAAGCGCGAATATGCGTATGGCACCGTGGTGGTCGGCTCCCCTGAGGGCATCGGTCGTACGCTGAAATTCCTGGCCCGCCGCCAGCAGCTGAATTATCGTCCCTTGGCCGTGTGCCCGATTCGTTTCGACGAGGCGAAAGGTGTGGTCGAGCCTGAAACGAATCTCGAGTCGTTGAATGACGAGATGACGGCCAACTGGGGTTCCGCGCTCCCGGTGCTGGAATACGATGACCATCATCTGGCCGAGCGCGTGGTGGACATGCAGGCGCAAACGGTGATGATCTCCGACGTGTTCAAGCGTTATTCCGACAACTACAACATCTTCTCCGTGCGTATGGAATCGCTTGGCCTCGAGGTGGCGATGGTGGCTTCCGCCGCCGATACCAGCGGCCATGAGATCACGATTCGTTCAATCCAAGGCACCACGATCATCACGCAGCGCCTAGCCCAGTATTCGCCCGCGCATCGCATCATCAAGCGCACGTTCGACCTGGTGGTGAGCTCGTTGGCGATCGTCTGCTCGCTGATCGTCACCATACCTGTGGCGATCGCCATCAAGCTGACGGACGGCGGCCCTGTGTTCTACACGCAGACGCGCATCGGTCTGCGCGGCAAACCGTTCCAGATGATCAAGTTCCGTTCCATGGTGATTAACGCGGACGAGCTGAAGGCGAAGCTCGCCGAGGAGACCGGCCAGGAGAATCGTTTCATTTTCAAGATGAAGGACGATCCGCGCATCACCAAGGTGGGCAAATTCATCCGTCGTTTCTCGATCGACGAGCTGCCGCAGTTCCTCAATGCGTTCAAGGGCGATATGTCTGTGGTGGGGCCGCGCCCGCCGCTGCCCGAGGAATACGCCCGCTACAACCGCCTGTACGCCACCCGTATGCTCGTCAAGCCGGGTATCACCGGCCCGTGGCAGGTCTCCGGCCGATCCGACCTTTCCGCTGAGGAAAGCGAGTCGCTGGATGTGAGTTATGTGCAGAACTGGAGCGTGCTGGGCGACATCGTGCTCATGCTGCGCACGGTCGGCGCCGTTCTGAGGCATAAAGGCGCGTACTAAAAGGCAGACCGCAGCCGCTTCCAGTGTGATCGCCCGCGCCCAGTTTCGTAAAACGTTGCGTTTCACGTCCTAAAAAGGCTGTAAAACGTTACGAAAAACGTTGCAGAAAACGTTACGAAAAACGTTGCATGTGGTGTTTCAATGTTCATCAAGTCTCGCCCGAGGCTGACTACGATGATTCACTCGGTTGGTCTCAGCGCCCTGCGGTAGCCGGTGTCGAGACCAACCATCATGCCTGCGCGGAGCGTCGCAGAACCAGTGTGGCCGCATGCTGTTGCACCCACTCCCTGAGGTATGGGATGGTGAAATCGACATAGCCGTATGAGGTTGGGTATATGATGCCGGCCTGGATGAGCCGTTCGCGGTAGCGCCCGGCATACTGCAAGTCCCGGCCCATGCGCTTGGCTACGTCGCCGGTGCGTGAAGGCCCGTCGTCCTGCGCCATGGCAAGCAGATACGTGCGATCAACGTCGGACAGGTCCTCGACGGCGGGCTCATGCACGGTGCCGCCAAGACGGATGCGTGCGGATTCGATGCCGGAGCGAGCTGCTGCGAGATCGATATGATTGTCTTTGGCACGACGCCAGATGTTGTATCCGACCAGTTGGATCATGAACGGGTATCCATAGGTGGCGGCGGTTGCCGCGTCGAGTGCGTCCTGATCGATGGTGTAATCATGGGCACTTAGGATGCTGGCGAGGGAGTTTCTCACCAAATCAAGCGGAATATCTGTGAGATTGACCGGTGTGGCTCGCCGTAGGAACGTCGTGACTTCGTCATGCAGGAGAAACGAACTCATCCCCGGTAGTCCTGCAAAGGCGACGGCAATATTTCGGTCCTCGCGAATGAGATGCTGCACCGCTGTGGCCAACGAGCGTAACGCCTGTGGGTCGGCTCCTTGCGTTTCGTCCAGTGTGATGAGCAGACCTCGGTCGGGATGATGCTTAGCGATGCGTTCCAGACATTCGGTGAGGGTCCGTCGAATGGTCAATGGTAGGGTGGCCCTGTTAAATTCGACGCTGCCTAGATCAATACTGCCGATACCATCGACGCCGAGGCTTGGCAGGTCAATTGATTTAACAGTCTTGCGCTGTTGCGCCTCATCGAGGGCGAAGATAATCTGATTGACAAAACCTGGGGTGGCGGTCTCGTCAAGTACCTGCCAATTGTGAATGCGTGCTCGTTCACCTAGGGCATTGAGCAAAACGGTTTTGCCTGAGCCTCGGCTGCCGGTGATGCGCAACAGGCGGCTGGGGGAGCCGGGCCCGGAGATGAGCGATTCTTCGAATTCGTCAAGAACCTCTTCTCGTCCAAGCAGTTCCGGTGGATTCGCTCCTGCTGAGGGTCGGAACGGATTGATGGTGACGGACATTCCGTTGACCTCCTTTCTGGCTCGGATTGATTCAGTGCCTTGTGGTCATCTGTCGCTGCGAAGGGCATGAGTTTGTTGCCGTTGGCGCGTATGCTTTTTGCCTAATTCATATCTTTGTTTATCTTTTCATATCTTTGTTTATCTTTTCATATCTTTGTTTAAGTTTTTCTATCTTTTCATATCCCTGGCGCTACCCGATTACTGCCCTGCTTTCGCATCTCTACGGAAAGAGGTGTTTTTTGTGTTTTCCTATTCAAAGCGCGATATCGAAGGCAATCCAGATAGCGCCGGAAGGTTTGCGCACTTAGGTCATTGCCTGTCCGTGGCGCGATGGTCAGTTCGCTGTCTGTAGGCTGTCGTTGAGTCGGGACTTCTTCCTCTCGAAGGCTCAAATCAGAAAGTACGCAGGAGGCGGGGTGTCGACCGCAGTTGCTTCTAGTGTGATTGCTCACGTCCAGTTTTGTAAAACGTTGCGTTTCACGCCCTAAGAAAGCCGTAAAACGTTGCAGAAAACGTTACGAAAAACGTTGCATGTGATATGCTTCAAAGAAGGTATTTCGTTGCATAAGGAGGTGGAACATGTTGAATCGCAAGGCGTGGAAGCGTTTGGAGGATTGGAAACAAGCCGGTGCACGCAAGGCTCTGATGATTACTGGCGCGCGTCAAATCGGTAAAACCACGTTGGTCCGCATGTTCGCCGAGCAGCGGTACGAACGGTTCGCGGAGCTTAACTTTCTCGAAGGCGGCAACGACGCATCCTCTATATTCGACGGTGCCTTGGATGCCGATACCATCATCGCCAATCTCACCGCATATCTGAAGACGCCTCTGAAGCCGGGGCATACGCTGATACTGCTTGATGAGATTCAAGAATGCCCGCAGGCTCGCACCGCCATCAAATTCCTCGTCGAGGATGGCAGGTTCGACTATGTGGAGACGGGGTCATTGCTTGGCGTGAGAGCCAAACAAGTCCCGTCATATCCAGTGGGTTTTGAAGAGCAGATGCGCATGTATCCGTTGGATTTCGAGGAATTCTGTCTGGCCAACGGTGTGCAGCAATCCACCATCGATATGCTGCATGATTGTTTTGAGAACAAGAGGCCGGTTAGCGCTGCCGTGCATGACACGATGATGCGGCTGTTCCAAACCTATGTTGTTGTAGGGGGCATGCCGGAGGTGGTGCAGCGCTATGTGGACACGCATGATATTGCGCAGGTGATTGATCTACAGTCCGACCTGCTGGCGCTGTACCGTCTCGACATCGCCAAATACGCCGACTCCAAAGACAAAGCGAAGGCTCGTGAGATTTTTGATGCGATCCCTTCTCAGCTGGATGACAAGAACCGACGTTTTGTGCTTGCGGATTTGAGCAAAACCGCTCGTCAAAATCGTTATGCCAGCAGTTTTCTCTGGCTTGCGGATGCGGGTGTGGCTTTGCCTTGTTATAACGTCAATGCGCCGGTTCCGCCCTTGGAGAGCAGCGGCAACCACAGTCTGTTCAAGCTGTTCTTGAACGATACGGGGTTGTTGTGTGCGGATTCCATGGGCAACATCCAATACGATCTGCTTCAAGGGCGGCTGGAGGTCAATATGGGCTCGGTCGCGGAGAATGTGGTGGCGCAGGAGCTTCGCGCGCATGGATTCGACCTGCACTATTTCAATACCAATCGCCTGGGGGAAGTGGATTTCGTGGTGCAGGATGGCGCAACGGTAATTCCCATTGAGGTGAAATCGGGCAATGATTGGAAGAGGCATAAGGCGTTGGATAACATGCTGGCGGTTCCTGATTGGCGTTTGAGCGATGCCTATGTGCTCTGCAAGGGCAACATCGAACAGGATGGCGCGATCACGTATGTGCCGCTGTATATGAGTATGTTCATCAAGCCTCGCCCGAGGCCGACCACGATGATTCACTCGGTTGATCTCAGCGCCTTGTAGTAGCCGGTGCCGAAATCAACCGCCATACTTGGGTGGATTGTCGCAAGACCAGTGTGGCCGCATGCTGTTGCGGTAGTGCGCAAGCCTTCGGGCTCTGCCCGGTCTGATCGCTATCCCTACTTTCTTTCGTGCCCTCACGGACAAAGGCGATATTTTCGTGTATGGACAAGCCTCCTTTGACTTGTATTTTCGTGTATGGACAGGCCACTTTTGACTTGTATTTTCGTGTATGAACTGGTCTCTTTTAACTTGTATTTTCGTGTATGACCGACGTGTAGTCAGCTTGTATTTTCGTGTTTTTCTATTCAAAGCGCGATGTCGAAGACCGTCCAGATAACGCCCGAAGGTTTGTCGCTTGGGTCATCGCACGTCCGTAGCGCGATGATCGGTTCGCTGCCTTTGGGTTATCGTCGAGTCGGGACATGTCCTCTCTCGAAGGCTCAAATCAGAAAGCACGCAGAAAACCGGGCGTTATCGTGATTCCGCTCTCGTGAGCTTGCAGTCGTGCTGAATCTGTTGCTGCCCGAGCCCGGGCGGCAGGATGAGGCGGGGGAGTCGGATATGGTTGCTACTGCCGGTGTGAAGACGTTTTCATCGGCGGCGCCGGGCAGTGTGCCCATGCCTGTGGCTGGCGCCCTTGCTAAGGAGGCCTTGTGATGTTTGCCTATAAAGGTGATGTTCTGCGCACGCCCACTCCGGATCGCTTCGAAGTGTTCGAAGACGGGTACGTACTGGTCGATGACGAGGGCAAGGTCATCGATGTCGTCGGCTCCCTGCCGAAAGCGTATGCCGATGCCAATCCCACAATCGTGGACCGCAGCGGCTGCCTGATCATCCCCGGTTTCAACGACCTGCACGTCCACGCGCCGCAGTATCCGCTTGCCGGCCTTGGCTACGACTATGAGCTGCTTCCTTGGCTGGAGCGGTACACGTTCCCCGCCGAATCCAAGTACGCGGATTTGACGGTGGCCGACCACTGGTATCGCAGATTCATCAACGCGATGTGGCGTGCAGGTACATTGCGTTTCAGCGCTTTCGCCACGCTTCATAACGAATCCACGCTGCGGCTGATGGAGCTCTGCCAACAGTCCGGTTTGAAGCCTGTGGTCGGCAAGGTGAATATGGACCGCAACGCTCCCGACTGCCTTGTCGAAAGCACGCAGGCGAGTCTCGCCGGCACTGAGGAGCTGATCAGAAAATCGCGTGAGCTCACGCCGGATGTGGGTTTCATCGTCACACCGCGTTTCGTCCCCTCCACCACGGAGTCGCTGATGGAGGGACTGGGGGAGCTGGTGGAGCGGTATCGTCTGCCGGTGCAGTCCCACTTGGATGAGAACCGTGGCGAGATTGCGTGGGTGAGTGAGCTTCATCCGGATATTCCGTCGTATGCCGAGGTGTATGAGCGGTACGGTCTAATGCCGCAGGACCGCACGATTATGGCGCATTGCGTATGGCTGACGGACCGTGAACGCGATATGCTGCGGGAACGTGGGGTGTGGCTTGCGCATTGCGCGCAGTCCAATCTGGATCTGTCCAGCGGAATTATGCCGGTGCGCCGCAATCTGGACGCGGGGTTGAAGGTGTGCGTGGCGAGTGACGTGGCCGGCGGTCACGAGCCGGATATGAACCGGCATATCGTCATGTCGATCGAAGCGTCCAAAGCGAAGACCTTCGAGACCGGCTATGAGCGGGACAGGCCGTTGCGTTTGCCTGAAGCGTTCCATATGGCGACCAAGGTTCCGGGCTCGTTCTTCGGCAAGGTCGGATCGTTCGAACCTGGGTATGAGTTCGACGCGCTGGTGGTGCGCGAGGATGAGAGTCCGTTGGATCTCTCACCCCAGGAGCGTTTGGAACGCTTTATCTACGCCGGCGGTGATCGCGACATCAAGGAGCGCTACGTCAGTGGTTGCCTGATTCCTCAGCCGTTTGAGGATGAGCGATAGGGGTTGTGGGCGTTTTCTTGGAGATTGGATTCCTTGTTCAATCTCCAAGAAAACATCCGCTTCCCTTTATCGCAGTCGTTCAAGAGTGGTGTAGCAGCGGAGTAGCGCACGGAACAACGGTGCGCAACGCAAGAGCATGAGCGATTCGATTTTCTTGCGAAGAGGAAGATATCTCAAAAAAATCGAGGAATGCGAATAGCAGCTTGATTGTGCCATCTGAACATACGGCTCAAGTCGGGCAAGGTCATAGCTCCCTCGGATATATGCCTCGTACACATGGACCAAGTCAAACATCAGCTCTGAAAAAGCGATACAGGCTAAATGATCGTCATAGTGCCTTGCGATGAAATCAAATCGTTCTTGCGCTGCCAATATTTCGTCATAGAATCGTTTCTCATCTTTTCTGCTTTGAACGGACTGCTCGCGCCGACACCATGTATACATTTCTTGCGCTGTGAAAACGACGCGATTCGCTTTGGCGAAACATCGATAACTCGTGGCTGCGTCCTCGACAACGCGCCCTTCGGGAAACCTCAGGCCTTGGAATATCTCACTTCTGTATAAACGCGCCCAGACATTGGAGGACGTTCCTTCATTCTTCAGCAACAGTTCCATGGCTTGATAATTGTTAAGAACCGCCATATCCGGTCCGTTCTTAAAACAATGCGCGTCAGGGTGAGTACTTACAGTGGCATCGCAACAGACGATATCTGCATTGTTGATTAATGCGAGGCGGACAAGTTCGTTAATTGCCTCAGGGCTGTACTTGTCATCACTGTCGCAGAAGACGATATAGTCGCCGGCAGCCTTGTCAAGACCGAGGTTTCTTGCTGAGCTTGCACCACCGTTGTCTTTATGGAAGACTTTGATTCGAGGGTCTTTGTTCTGCCAGCTACTTGCCACAGATAAAGTATCGTCTGTGGACCCGTCGTCGACCAGGATAATTTCCATTTCACGGTATGACTGATTCATGAAACTCTGAAGCGGGATATGGAGGTAAGCCGCAGAGTTGTGCATGGGCACGATAATACTTACCAGAGGATTTGACATATTGGTTCTCTTCGCTTGTTTTAGTCTAAATCAGCGTAATGAATCAAGTCCGCGCAAGCTGTAGCGAAGAGCTCGCAGCCTGAAAGCAGGATTCTTGGCGTGCAATAAACAGCTTTTCCATGTGCTGTCACAGGCAGTTTTCATGGTCATGAATTCTTCGGCGAATTCGTTGCGCACGGCTGTTTCGGCGGTCAAATACTTCTGCATCATACCGGTATATGAGATGAATTCGAATACATCAAGAGGATACTCAAAGCCTTCGTCTTTAGTCCATTCGCGTACATATTGAACCTGCTTGAGTATCTCTAGATCCCTTGCCCTGAAACCCTGCCCGTGTTGGGTCAACGAATCTTGTCGAATGCGGTAATAATAGATTGGTTTGTCGGTGAAAGCCACGCCTCGTTTCGCGTTGTACAAAGCGCGATAGCTGAATACGCCATCGTCTCCGCATGACATGTCTTCTGGGTCCCAAACGTCCTTGAGCACTTCCTTGCGAAATAATTTACCCCACGGATATCCATATAGCGTGTGGAGGTTCAAGTGCTCTGTTACCGCTTGGTTGTGTGAATATCGCCCTTTGGAGAAGCGAAAACGTTTTTGCTGGATATTGCCGTCGCAATCAGTCCAATAGCCGCAATACGCAATATCGGTTTGCGAGTCCATGAGGAGAGTCAGGCTGTCCTGCAGTGCGCAAGGTGCTAGGTAATCATCGCTGTCCGCCAGCATAAGATAATCGCCTTGAGCTTCTCGTAGTCCGCGGTTACGAGCTTTGGCCACGCCCATGTTGGTGGGTTGTTCTAAGACATGAATCCTTTGATCTTCTTGGGCATAGCGCTGGCAGATCTCTATAGATGAATCAGTGGGTTTATCCGTAACTAGAAGTAACTCAAAATCAGAATATGTCTGGTTGGTTACACTCAATATGAACTGATCAAGATAAGAAGAGACATTATAGACAGGTGCAATAATAGAAATTGTCATTATTACCTCAGTTCATATGATTTTATTACAGTTGAATATTTCTTAAGAAGATATTTATTAACTAATTTGTCGCGTTGATATTCGCAAAATAAAGAAAAAGGTGTTGTGTGGCGATGTGATAAAAAAATAAATATGTTAAGCACTGGTATTCTAATTCCCCATTTCCTTACTCGTGTAATTTTAAAGTTGTTCTTTAAAGCAGAAAAAAATTTACTACAGTAATGAAATAAACTATTCAATTCCCTGTTCCTTTAGTAGATGTCCGTACAATGTAAGATTTCCGTGAATATATACAGGAAAATCCTGCTTGTAAGTCAACTTAAAACATCCGTCATTTCTTTCGAGCTTTTCTCGAGTGTCTGAGTTTAAAATCGATGCCATTCGTCGCTCAAAAAAATCTGCAGGAAATGTCATTCTCGGACATTTGTCAAATGCTTCATGAATGGATTTATTGGTGTTGTAACCCAGATACATAATGTTATCGGTGATTAGATATGCAATTAAATCATCCTCATGCATCCAGTAATCAATCCAAAAATCAGTCAACAGTCCAAAAAGCGAAAAGTTGCGCTGCCCCCCAATGAGTGACATAAGCCATCGATTAGTTATACGCTTTGATTCTGGTGCTTCCCTTGCAAACGTGAACAGCTCTTTCTCAAACCAATCTTGTTGCAAAGGTTTGTTGAAGTACATGGATGCGTCACTCCATATACCACCATGGTTACGAAGTAGCGAAAACCTCAACAGATCGGAATAGTGGGCTGCAGGGATAATGCCTTTGCGGTATTTATCGACAATCTTCCCCGGCCAATCGATGTAATCGTCCAAGTTTTTGTCAGTTATGGAAATAACCTGTGCCGAACATGCATCTGCTGCATGCAATAGGCTTGAATGGCACATTTGTATTATCTTTGGGGCTTTGTCGAAGCCTTGCCACCAGGCCGTATAAACGTTGTTCACTATCGACTCCTCATTTTGTCAGGCCAGCGATTACCCGCAATAACAGATGTCGTTTGGTTGCGACTTCGTAAATTGATACGGAAGAAACAAATGTCAAAATTCCAATACAGATTTCCGCCAGCACCTGGATTCCAGCGGCAAATGAAAACATGGAAGCAAACAGTCTGACGGTTAGCAGCATAAATGCGCCACAACACAGGTATGGCAATGTTCCCACCAGTGGTCTGATGATCGGCACCTCACCACGAATAAATAATGTCTGAGCGATGCTCATCACCGCCTCGGCACAAATGGTGGAAGTGACTGCGCCCATAGCTCCGAATCTTGGTACTAGGAGAACGCAGAATACCGTTAGTGAACCAAGTCCGATTAGGAAAGCGACCATGTACTGGTTATCCTTGCCAGTGGGCAATAGATACTGGTTGCGAATCACTTCGCCCACGGTCCAGAACGGAATGCTAATAGCGAAGCCAGTCATCAGTGGTGAGCAGGCGTCGAAGCCTTGTCCCCAGAACCAGGGTGCGAATTCCGGTGCGACAGCAGAGATGCCGAATGCGACGGCGTAGGACATGGCCATACATACTGTGAACGATTCGACGAACCTGCTCCGCACTTGCTGGTGTTTGCCTTCCGCATGTAATCTGGCAATGTTGGGACACATCACTGTTCCAAGTGAGGAAATGATGGTTTTAGGCAGTGTCGCTTTGGATGATAATTCCATGTATCCAACATCGGATTTGCTGAACAGTGAGCCGACCATGAGCTTGCCGATATTGTTGTAAACACCTTCCGCCACCACAGGCACCATCAGTTTAAACATGCCTCGATAATGTCTCAGGCAGTCCGAAACAGATGGTCTGACGAAGGAAACATAGCGTCGGCCATACCATAGAGCAATAGAACGTGCGACTAGGCTGGAGCAACACATGAATGCAACGTACAGCATGAGATCCGATGGGTGGCGGATAAAGAGCACAATTAGTATGAACGTGACAATTTTTACCGTTGTGTCCCGAGTCACTAGTGGTCTCATATTCTCCATGCCGACAAAGAGAAAAGCGTTATCAATCATGTTTCCAACGATTGATAGGCCTTGTATCACAAAAATCCATGGATGATTTCCATATAGCAAAGGTATGAGCGCGAAATATACTGTTGCTACAAGGATTCCATTTATTAAATGTGCGGTAAATATATCGGAAAATGTTTGGTTCAACAGGTTCTGATCCGATTTTGCTTTCGCGATTTCACGCATTCCATACCGATATGAGCCTAACTCAGCAACCATGACGAACAGAGCGACAATCGCATAACTGTATGAATAAACGCCTAAGCTATCTGCTCCCAGTCGGCGGGAAAGTAGGGGTGAAGTCACAAGAGGTAGCAGTAGCTCTAAAATCTTATATGCTGAGGCATAGAAAAAATTTTTCTTAATACTTGCCAATGTTCCTAACCTCTGAATTAAGCGTGTGACTATTTGTTTGTTGCCGTAGGCTTCGCGCTTGGGGATATGAGGAAAGCAGCAAGCAGTTTATCCACATCCATAGAGGTGCAATATCTAAATCTGGTACTGCAATGAACATACAAGCAAAAGCGCATAACACGGAAAGTCGAAGAGCAAAATTGACTATTCCGATTTTTGTTGCACCTCGACGAATAAATAATGGAATGCATATCGCTGCAATTAGTATAATCACAGCTGCCATGCCGACAATTCCTTGTTCTGCCAATACCGTCAAATGAAAAGAACTTGCACGTGATTGTTTATACCCAACGCCAAAGAATGGGGATGATTCAAACATGCGTAACGCAGCTGCGTTCCAACTGTTTCTCGCGTTAGCCGATCCGGATGTTCCTTTATTGAAGATTACTTCACCGAGGATGTCGCTGAAAAACCTGAACATGATGAGAGAAGTGATTGCGCCAATTGCAATTAGGGATACTTTCCGGTTTGTTCCTGGTGCGACAAGCACAAACAGCACGCCAATGATAGCCAATGATCCATACGCTGTTGATGAAAAAGTTAGAAGAATCTCTAGCAATATAACCGAAATCAACAGGTTTTTATGTCGAAAAGAACGCTGAGTGCAGAGGAAGAAATAGAATGCTCCAACGATGAAACAAGCATAATACGATGGTTCTTGATATGTTGATAGAATTCTGAAATAACCTGTCCGATAGTAATAAGTCACATCGCCATGGTCGTTATAAAGCAGCTCATTAACCAAGGTCAGATGGGGGACCAAACCTGACGTAATTGCTAATTGCAGTACTCCGACCGCAAGAAGGAATACTGTGATGTAGAGGACCATTTTGAAAACGAATTGGTTGTCCACAAGACTAGATACTGAGCTCATGGCCCACGCACATGCTATATAGGTGCAAAGCTGTAAGATACGCAGTTTGTAGGATAACGGCTGGTCTGCTACGGCATCTTCGTTGGTGTACAAGGAAAGGAAAACAGCAAGCAATACCACTATGGTGCCGATGCGGATGGTTCTCATCGCACGCCTAGGGCGCCATCTACCAAGTCGTAGGATGAGAACTCGTATTACGAACATGGCTGAGGTGATGATTTGCGGGCCGATACCGGTTCCAGCTAATGCAATGACGTTATTGCACTGAAAAACCGATCCCAGAATCGTCATAACTATCAAGGGCCGTATGTCTTTCAAGCAGAAGGCAAAGACGGCAATTGAAAGCCATATCATGCCGAATATTGTCATCGCTTTATAACTCCTGCCCGTTGTTGCCGTTTTCGGTCAACTGATACGCTTCCTCAAGAATTCGTCTGGTCTTTGAGATGTCGTATTCGCTGAAAGCATGTGCTTGAATACATCTCTCTGTTTGCGTCTTCAAAAGCTCGTCTACTTTGTTTGCCCATTCCAATGCGGATTGTGCCGGATCTTCGAATTGGCAATTCTCGGAGCACTTCACAGCCTCAGGAGCTTTCGAAGAAATCAACGCAGGCAAACCAGTAGCCTGAGCCTCGATAATGACCGTGCCGAAGCCTTCCCACAATGAAGGGAACACGAAGCAGTCCATAGCTTGCAGCCAACGTGGTATATCGTTGCGTATTCCGAGGAAGAAAACGCAACTGCTTAGCCCAAGGTTCTTCGCCTTGGCCTGGATGGCAGCGCGTTTCGCTCCAATGCCAATGAAGACAAGCGCGGCATCACGATTATGCTGGCTGCGA
Organism: Bifidobacterium sp. LH_558; assembly: GCF_056356295.1. NCBI lineage: Bacteria > Bacillati > Actinomycetota > Actinomycetes > Bifidobacteriales > Bifidobacteriaceae > Bifidobacterium > Bifidobacterium sp. LH_558. The sequence continues at coordinate 13,336 of NZ_JBKETZ010000004.1, forward strand.
TAGGTTTGAAATACATCCAGCACGAACGTCTGATTCTTCTGATTGTTGAAGTTGCCGATATGCCCCATCAACATTGTGTGATCTTGAATGCCCAGCTGGCTGCGGCATTCCGCTCGGGCTGCCTGATCGAATCGGTACAGGTTGAGATTTAACGCATTTGGCAGCACAGTGAAACCGTTTTGGCCGAACAGCCATTCCCCAGCCTGCTGCGAGCAGGCAAAGGCTTTAGTGTACGATGCTCGGAACAGCGGACCAAGGACCTTATGCAACTGCATGTGACCACTAAGCGAATTGTGACAATGGGCAATACGTATGGGAATCCGGCACATTGCACCGCATAAGAGTTCCAATGCCATTGTGGCGCTATTGCCGTGAACATGAAGCACATCGTAGACATTTCGGCGCATCAGGCGTCGGAGCTTGAACAGGTATGCTGTAGTCGCTGTTTTACGGTCTGGGAATTCGATCAGATTACAACCGATATCTCGGAATTGTTGCAGCATATTCTCGTCACGAACCCCAGTTATAACGATGTCTACACCAGTTTGAGGGAAGTCACTGATGACTTCCCTCAAGTAACTCAGCATATGTGTGGTGATACCACCAACGCCCATGCCAGCAGTGTTGATGATAAGAATTCGTGTCATACTGTTACCTCGCGAAGCGCCGGTTCTGGAGCGGACCACGCCTCAACTGGAGCTTTTAGCCCATCACGAGTTCCTCTGACGATGGCGCGGATTACTTGCCATTTATGCTGAGCACGGAGGATAGAAGGCAACGTGATATTGACTAAGAATCCAAGGTAGCCTTTGCAGTTGTAGCTGTCATAGCCAACGCTGCGATATCGTCGCAGTTTTCTGTTCGTGTATATGATATTGCGGTGCGTGTAGTACATCCGCATCGGGCTGACCTGTTTGCGATATGAGAACTTTGCTAAATTTGGCACATGCAGTAACCAGCTTGCCGTCAGCCAGAAATGCTGCTGTCTAGGTGATTTAGGTTCGATCACGCCAAATTCCTGATCAAGCACCCAATCATTAAGTCGAATCATCTGGTATCCGGCGGAATCCAGGCGAGCGCAAAACTCATTATCGACTAAATCGATGAATAGCCATTCGTCGAAGCCGCCGACTGACTGCCATGCGGCTATGGAAGTGCAGCTTGCCGAGGTGATCGCTCGTGTGACCTCTGTTTCGTCTTGCGTCTGATCGGCTTTCATGAAAGGGCGACGCCTATCCACAAATTGTGGGCATACCAAGGCAAGATGATTGTCGCCAGAGTCGATTCTTTTAGAAAAAGCTGCAACTAGGCCGTCTGGTATCAGCGAATCTTGATCCATGGTAAGCACCCAATCATGTCCGTCATTGAGGGCATGCCGCATCAATTCGTTTAAGGCTCGTCCCATCCCTACATTGCGGTGTTCCGTCATATACACTGCGTTCATGGGCAGTTCGACCTGAACAGGTTCGACGGAGTTGTCGAATATGTACAGCACAGGTACTTGTGCTGCGGTTAGTGCCAAGCACTTGCTAGTGCGCTCAAGATTGCTCGGGTTGTAAAGCACAACCCCTGCTACGATATCAGCCATATTGGTTACTTCTCTCGCTTTTTTGCCGAGCCCTGATTACTCAACGGCATCCCAGAAAGCTCTGAGATGATTCCCGCCATTGGTATGGATGACTTCACCGGAGATACATTGCGAAGCATCACTCAGCAGGAAACACGCAACTTCTGCCACCTCACTCGGTAGGAATACTCTGCCGGAGGCGCACTTGCGGCTCAAATTCCCATCGGAAACATCCGCGTATTCTTTCGTCATATCGGTAGCAGTCACACCTGGAGCGATGGCATTTACGCGAATACCTTGCTGATATACCCGGCGGCTCAGTGCTCTAGTCAGAGTGTTAATCGCAGCCTTAGTCATGCCGTAAGGAATGTCGTAGCATTGATCAGCGGATTCGGAAGAGATAAACAATAGCTGACCGTCGTTATCTTTGTGTGTCAGTTTGTATTCGAGGAAGGCTTGGGCTAAGAAATAAGCTGCTCTGAGGTTTGTATTGAACTGCTTGTCAAAACCGTCAATCGTGACATTGGAAAAAACGTTCTCGTGCAAAGACACACCGGCGTTGCTGACAAAACAATCGATTTGCCCTCCAAGCTCGCGGCTGCATTGCTCAATGAATCGCTTAGCATCAGTTACATCTGTCACGTCGAATACGGTGTACGAGCACTGTGAGCCGAGAGCTTTTGCGGACTGACGTAGTTTATCCTCGTTCCGTCCAGTGATGTGCACTCTAGCGCCCTCTGCGATAAACTTGCGAGCCATAGCCAGTCCGAGACCTGTTCCCCCGCCTGTAATGACGATGGTCTTCCCCGCAAGAGTTGATCCATAGGATATTTGTGCGATGTTGACGGTGACATTGGCTTCCGGCTGAGAAGCCAGTATGAATTTCGCCGCCTTTCGAATCAGCTGCTTCATCCCCATGTGAATCATCCAATCCCGAACGAGCGTGCGATTTTCTGAGCCTGCTCTTGTCCTATGGTTCGTTTGATGAGTTCTTTGCTATTTCTAATGAGTTCGGACTTGGCATCCCGAGGTCGGTTTAGATCAAAGAAGTCATAGATAACTTCGGAGTCATGGCGCATTTCGGTAAATACTTCAAGGAACACCGGACGTTCCGAATCGGTCCGCATGAATTCAGGAAGAACCTGGCGCAGCGACTCCTTATCATGCGCGGCAAGGTATACGAAGTTATTTGATCGAACCCAACCTTCAGCCTTGGTGTGGTGTCGTGCAGTGGTATGCAGATCGCTGGCTTCGTCCTTCCACATGTGATTGAAATAGAATTCCGATCCGCCCTCATTGTTAATCAACAGAATATGAACGTTTTTGCCAATATGGCGCAGCCTCGTAGCGTTCATATCGTAGAAAAAGGCTAAATCGCCTATCACCAAATAACTTTGCTTATCGGGTGAGGCTGCCGCCTGCCCGAGGAACGACGATAGGCATCCGTCGATTCCATGCGTGCCGATGTTTGCATAGACCTTGATGTCAGGATTTAGCTTAAAGAAGTTTGTGATGCGGATGCTGTCATTAATGCTTAGATGCAGTAATGATCCGCTGGGAATTTGCGTGACGACCTGCTCCACAGCGTAGGCGTGAGAGTAAGGGAAAACAGGCGGCTCAATAGTGTCGAGATATGCTCGCCATTGATTGTAGTAGTGTCGGTCGTTACCTGTTGTTCCACTGGTTACGTTAACGCATTGCTCAAAGAAATGCTCCGGCGTGCATTCAAAAATAGTGGTCAGACTCTTATACATATCGACCACGCGGCCGTCTTCTTGAATAGACCAGTGCTCAAACTGTCCAGCGAATTTGCGTAGCTGCTCCTTAATCCCAGACATTACGTTGCCTCCAAGGGAAATCACGATGTCCGGCAACAGCTCAGCGTCTTTCTTCTTTGTGGTGAAACGCGCGTCCATGCATACCGATGTATTGATACTTCCTTCGATATCCAGATTGGACATATGTTCAACTGCTATAGCGGCATTGAACCGCTCGAAGAATGCTTGTAGAGATTCACGCAGGCATTCCGATGGAACACTCTGTTGTCCGCATATGACTAGGATGCGCTTCGCTTGCTGTAGGCGTTGGATGTAAGGATCCCAGCTTGTCTGGCAGTCAGTTGCCTCGATTCGCTCGATCTTAGTTACTTCAGGCAACTTTTTCACATTGAAAGAGTTGTTATAAGACTTCATCGGAACATTAACGTGGACCGGACCTTTTCCGTGATGGTCCAGTTCCAAGAAAGCCTCATTCACCAGACGCTGACAGAAAATCTCATCGTCGTGATCATGGATGATGGGTAGATTTACCGACTTGCGCACATGACGATCAAACATGCCGACTTGGTCAATCATCTGATCTTCCCATTGTCCCAGCATTGCCGGATCACGGTCACTGGTCATCACAACCAGCGGCACGCCCTGGTAAAAGGCTTCAGCGACAGGTGGCCAATAGTTGCATGTCGCTGTTGAAGAAGTGCAAGAGATGACCACGGGCTCATTGAGCTCTTGGGCAAGTCCGAGCGCGAAATATCCAGCACTGCGTTCATCAACAACGGAATAACAGGTGAAAAAAGGGTCTTTCTCTATGGAATGTACAAACGGCACGTTTCTGCTGCCTGCAGACAGCACACAATGGCGGATTCCCCATTTTTTCATCAACGCAATAATGATTTGATAGGACTTCAGCTCCGTGTACATATTATTTTCCCTCTTTTGCGTTGAATGCTTCAGCATGACTTTTTTCACTCTCGCAGGCATCAGCTGGAATGCACGAACTGAGATACTCGAACGTGCGTTGACGCTGATCGGAGATGATGGCATCTGTAGCATCGAAGTTGGTAGGCTGCTCCAACAGCTGCTTGACGTTTGCGACGTCGTAGGTTGCACGCGAGGCCAAGTTGAGACGTCCCAACAAATCGGTCAGCTTTTCTTCGTTTCCGTAGCTGGTTCCCACGCTTTTGCGCACTAAGGTCGCGAATGGGCGATGCGTGATGACGGAGAAGATCGTGCCGTGGAACGTATCGGTGATGACGGCCTCTGCGTTCTTGAAATATGCCAGTACTTCGAATGGCGAACAGTCGATGAAACGGTCGGCGCAAGGTTGAGCTCCACCGATCGCATAGACTTTCAAGCCGCGTTGTTTTGCATACTCCGCAATCCATCGTCCTTCCGGCTCTGTGATGCGGTTGGAATAGGCATAGAGAATCAGATACTTCTCGTCGGTACGCAGAGCTGGGATACGGTCACACTTGCCCATGTAGTCGTAAGCCAATACTGGGTCGAGATGATATTCAGGCGTCGAGCCGGTCAGGGCATCCACGATTGCACCGGAATTGGCATCGCGTACGGACACGGCATCAATTGCGCGCAGGTAGCTGGCAATTTCGTCGGTTTTGCCGTATCGCTCCAACTTCTCCAATGTGGTGTTACCGAAAGACGCTGCGTAAGTGATAACACGCTTCGCTTGGCTGTTTGCACCGAATAGCTCTGGTGAGAATCCGACATTCGTGTTCTTCTGGATGCAGTTGAACACCTCGTCGCTGCCGATGACCAAACAGTCGAGTTGCGGATTGTAATTCGGCTGTTCGGGCACTCCAAGCAAAGGCATGTAGCGTTGCGCAAAGTTTTTCTTATGCCGAATGAACGCAAGCTTCTGCGATAGCGGCGCCTTCCCGCCTAAAGCGGCCAAGCCCTTCTTCACCACACGTGCCAGACGTCCGTCGCTTTCCGAAGCGTCTCGAATCACTGGCGAGCATACGTGGTAATCCACGAACTGCACGTCATGACCGAGTTCTTCCAGCATTGTCCGTAACGCGTACGCTTGCAGAAACGAACCGTAATTTGCGATTCTCTGCATTGACATAATTCCTATATTCGCCACAGGTTAGGCCTCCTTTGTGGGGATCAGATCCGTGACCAGAGATTCAAAATGCTGACAGAATTCGTTGTTGTGGGAGAGTCGTTCAGCTGACATGCCTGCCACCAGTCGGTCATAGTTTTGGATGGCGTTGGCGAGTTCGTTCTTGTCGCTGGCGATGATGATGTTGTCGAAGCGTTCGGCAACATCATGCGCAAAATCGACCTGATGGTCGTTGACGTGCTCGCCGTATTCCACTCGACGGGGTACGACAATCGGGATTTTGCCGATCTGCAACGGTGCAAGGAAGCTGGACGGGCCTCCATGGGTGATGACAATCCTTGCGTCGTGGAAGCGCTGCTGCATTTCCTGATACGGCAGCAGCTTCGACCACTCGCTGTGCTGGGGAGTGTAGGTGCTGAAACCGGTCTGGATAAATACCGGCTCATCCGACGCGATAACACCGTCACCTTTTAGCTCGTCTACGGCCTGAACCAGACGGTCAAAGGGTTGCTCATGAGTGCCAACTGTTACGAATATCATCTATCCCAACCTTCAGAAGATGCTGCCCAGACAAACCGATTTGGGATACACTCGCCTCATCTCTTCCCACTGCACCACGAAGCGATCCGTGACCGGGCTGACCAGTCGACCGGTCATCGTGGGCTTGTCGATGCGATCGAAGACCTCGACGTAGATAGTTTTCGCGCCAAAAAGTTTGCCAAGCCAGAAAAACGGGACGGCGACTGCAGCACCGGACGAAACGATAAGGTCAGGCTTTTCTTTGCGAAGCACCCGCCAAGCGACTCCGATATTGCGAATCAGGTTCTTCAAATTGCGGTTCGTCGGGTAATAGCAAGAGTAGACCTGCTCATCCTGCAGGAGGCTACGCGCGTCCTCCTTATTGAAGGTGACCCAGAAACGATCCTTGCTCTGCCAGAACGGCTTAAGCATGTAAAGATGCGTCAGATGACCGCCGCTGGAACCTACCAGGCACACCTTCACCGACTCAACTCATTTCCGGCGTGAAAGGAGTTAACGACATAGCGGCCGTTATCGGACGAAGAGAACTGTCTGGAGTATGCAAGACATCGGAGATGACGCCTTTTTGCTCGTTGATGACAATCATTACGTGTCTTGTGAAGACTTTCAAATCATCGAAGAGGGTATATCGACGCCGTACCCCCTTATGTCTATAGTTACCTGTAGTTTGTTGGAATGATTGGGATAATCATGGCTGAGGAAGGGTGGATTGTGAGCAGCTTGATACTGACCGATAACGGCCGTTATGTTACCGTGACATCGCCAGCCGCGTCTTCCTCGGAGATTCGATGAAGATCGCGTTCATTGGGCACAAGCGCATTCCTTCCCGCGAGGGCGGCATCGAGATTGTGGTGGATGAGCTGTCCACGCGTATGGCCGCGCGCGGTGAGCAAGTGGTTGCATACAACCGAAGAGGACATAATGTTGCCGGCGCACAGTACGACAATTCAGCCAATCGCGATGATGCTCCTTACGTATATAAAGGAGTGAAGGTCGTACCCGTCACCACCATTGATGCCAAAGGACTAGCCGCGCTGACTTCATCGTTCTTTGCCACCCTGAAGGCGATCAAAGCCCGCCCGGATGTGATTCACTATCATGCCGAGGGGCCCTGTGTGCCGTTGCGCCTGGCTCATTGGGCAGGCATCCGCACCGTGGCCACGATCCATGGTCTTGACTGGCAACGTGCCAAGTGGGGCAGGTTCGCGTCCTCCTATCTGAAGTTGGGTGAACGCACCGCCGCGAAGTACGCGGACGAAGTCATCGTGCTGAGCCGCAACGTACAGCGATATTTTAAGGATACGTATGGTCGTGATGTGCGATTCATCCCCAACGGCATCGAACGCCATCAGCCCGTACCAGCGAAGGAGATCTCCGAGCGCTATGGCTTGGGTAAAGACGACTACGTGTTGTTCCTAGGCCGCATTGTTCCGGAGAAGGGCGTGCACTACTTGGTCGAAGCGTTCAAACAACTCGACACCGACAAGAAGCTGGTCATCGCCGGGGGATCCTCGGATTCCGCCGACTACTATGAGCAGGTCAAAGCCGTAGCGGCCAAGGATCCTCGCATCGTTCTCACCGGTTTCATCGAAGGACGGATGCTGGAGGAGCTGTACAGCAACGCGTACCTCTATGTATTACCCAGCGATCTTGAAGGAATGCCGATGAGCTTGTTGGAGGCCATGAGCTACGGCAACGCATGCCTCACCTCGGATATCCCCGAATGCGTCGAAGTGGTGGATGGCCATGCGGTTACGTTCCGCCACGGCGATGTCGACGACTTGCGCGACCAGCTGGCAGCCCTGTTTGCGGATCCCGCCCGCATAAACGAGCTGAAGGCCAAAGCCGCGGATTACATCACCGACAAGTACGACTGGAGCCAAGTGGTGGAACAGACGCTCGCCTTGTATCGAGGTGAGGCGTAGCCGATGCGGATTCTTCTAGTAAATAAGTATTTCTACCGTAAAGGCGGAGCCGAGACATATTTCTTCGCATTGGCTGAAGGACTGCAAGCGCTTGGTCATGAAGTCGCGTTCTTCTCCATGCAGCATCCGAATAACGAGGCCAACTATTGGAGCAAGTACTTCGTTTCCGAAAAAGATTACGTGGGCAAGATTTCCGCGTTCCGACAGATTGAGGAAGCTACGACCCTTATCTATTCCTTTGAGGCCAGGCGGAAGTTTGAAGCGCTGTTGGAAGAATTCAAACCGGACGTGATTCATCTAAACAACGTGCACCGCCAGCTGACGTTGTCGATCCTGGACGCCCCGTATTTGAAACGACATCATGTGCCTGTGGTCTACACCGCGCACGATTACATCTTGCTCTGCCCCGCCTACACGATGGTGAACGGGCACGGCGAGGTGTGCGACTTGTGCTTGGATCGTCGGTTTAAGCATGCCTTGGACAATACCTGTGTCAAGGAGTCCAAAGCGAAAAGCGCTCTGGCCATGATGGAGGCCGAATTCCTCAAATGGCACAAGAGCTACGACAAGATTGATTTGATTATTGCCCCCTCCGAGTTCATGAAACGTAAACTCGAAGAAGGCGGGTACGCCGGCCGTGTCGTTGCCATGCAGAACTTCCTGACCACCAGTCAGATGGAAATGGCCCAGAAGGTGGCCAACACCCACAAGTTCGAGGACGAAGCAGCCGGACAACACCCCTACTTCCTGTTCTTCGGACGCCTCAGCAAGGGAAAAGGCATCCTCACACTCGTGCAGGCCTTCCTCAAAGCCGCAGGATTGCAGCCCGTTCCAGCGTCTTCTTCGTCATCTCGAGCGGAGCGAAGTGAAGTCGAGGGATCCCATCCCGTGCTCCCCTCCAACTGGAACCTGCACATCGTCGGCGACGGCTCCGAACGCCAGACCATCGAACAGATGATCAACTCCGCAGGTCCCGAAGCCCAATCCCGCATCAAACTCCTGGGCTATAAAACCGGCGAGGACCTCCAATACGAGGTCGGCAACGCCCGATTTTCCGTGCTTTGCTCAGAATGGCGTGAGAATATGCCTTATTCCGGGCTTGAGTCGTTGGCTGCCCAAACACCGGTAATCGGAGCGGATATCGGCGGAATCCCCGAGCTCGTGGAAGAAGACCGTACTGGATTTTCCTTCAAATCCGGCAGTGCCGACGATCTTGCCAGCAAAATTCACCAAAGCACACGCATCAACAAGACAAGATATAAAGCTATCCAGTGGCATTGCAATGAATATATTGATGAACACTGCCAGCAACAAATATATGTGGAGGCTTTAGAGAGACTCTATGCCGATACTCGAAGCAGAAGCTTAGAAAAGGACATTTTGTCATGACCCGACGAGGCAAACTTCATTCATTGGCTTTTTTTGGCACTGCCAACATCTTTGCGCAGTTAACCATCGTTTTCTTTGTCATTACTTTCGCGCTAAAGGCTTTCACAGACGGTATATTCGTCACCTTGAACATGAAGGGCGCCATTACTGATTCTAAATATCTCACTATGGGCGGAGTTATTTTCTTTGGAATCTGCTACATGGCAAGCCAGAAATCCTACATGACGTTTTGGCGGGAAACAAAACAGTTGCTGTTTGTATTTCTGACTTTTTTGATGTTGACTTGTGCGCTCATTCTTTACCGTGGAGAATTTGCAACATGGCAAATTCGAGACTTGCTGAATCTATTGACTCCAATCCTATTTGCCTATGTGTCATTGAATGTGATGAACTTCTCTCAGCTCCTGTCTGGGATGAAGGTAACACTTATCATGTCTTTCATCGGATATCTCATTCAACTTGCTCTTCGCGGTGTTTCATGGGCAGATGTGTGGCAGAGCAGCTTTACAGAGTCCACATCTCCTCTAGAATCGAATGATTTCGCGGCCCTTGCAATCGCACTGTGCTTCTTCTTCTGTTTCTATCGTTCATCACAGTTCTATACGATTCTTTCAGTTGTATTCGCTGTGGCAACGTTCAAACGTCTAGCAATCATCTTCGCTATCATCGCTTTTTTGTTACCAACGATTTGTAACATGAATAAGAAACTGCCGAAGTCCAGTGGTTTCGTTTTTAAATTACTTTTCTTTGCCCTAGCTATGACGTACTTTTATCTCTTAACAACAGCTGCGTCTACAATTGTGGTGTTCGGCAAAAATTTGAATGAGCTCACTATGGGACGAGCAAATTTTCTTCAAACACTTCTATCTAATGGATATCAATCATTCGGGTACGGCTCCGTCGAGGCGACACGTGGAGCAAGTATTGAGATGTGTCTTGTACGCATATCCTTGGAGCTATCCCCGTTGGCGACCTTTCTGTTTATCAATAACTACTGGAATCTGACTCGTAACAATAGATACTGCGCTTTGATAATGACATTTCATCTATTGAATCTCACCACTGCCGATTCCATCAGTTCAATGTTCGGTTGGGCAGTGACATACATCACGATTGGACTAATTAATATGGGACACCGGCAGGAGGAACATTTTGTTCGGATCGCTCGAAACGCATAATTCGATGAAAACCTTCGCTCTCAAACTCTTATAACCACCATAAACATAGAGAAGAAACTATGAGAATCTTCATCATCGCTTGCAGTGAAAGCAAATATGTTCCTGATGTCATTAATTCAAATCGTCTTCTAAAGATATGTTTCCGAGTTTATCACCGTCTCTTTGTCACAAAAACAACGAAACTGATCACTCTCGCATTACAGCAGAATCGAAATCTCAGTATGAAAAACGACAATAGCGGGCGATTGCTTCCTATCGCTTAATCTTAGCGACGATCTGTGATTCTTACGGAGGAAATATATGGCAACAAATCCTTTGGTGAGCATTATTATTCCGGTATATAACACCGAGGAATCCTACTTATGTGATTGTCTATCACCGTTCATAAAACACAGAGAACCTCGTATCGAGATTATTATTGTCGATGATGGATCTCGAACTGAGACCAATACTGTGCTACATAAGCTTACAGAAAAAAGTCCGAATACAATCCACATCATTCGACGTGACAATGGTGGACAAAACGCGGCACGCAATACCGGCATCGAAATGGCAGCCGGTGAATATATTGAGTTTCTTGACAGCGATGACTACATCGATTGGGACTCCCAGTTGAAAGTACTCGATGCTATTGAACAGGAGAAACCAGATATATTAGGCATCAATGTCATTCGCGTAACTTCCAATGGTACTGCAATAGGTAGATGGGAACTCACCGACAATGGACTTCCATTGCATTACATTGACAAGGCTGTATTGTTGTGTAATTGCTCTGCCCTTTGGCAACAGCTCATACGACGTGACTTGTTTTCAAAATCGTCAGCGCGCTTATCTCAAGGCATTTATATAGGGGAAGATCTCGCATCAATTGCGCCACTGATTATGCTTGTAGATCGGGTGGCAACAATGGGTGTGCCACTCTACTACTGCAGAATGCGATCAACAAGTATCACGCATGAAATAAAACCCGAAAGACTGATGGATATCGTCAAGGCGTTTCAATCAATACTGACATGGATGCAAAACAATGACGCAATGGCATATAGGCCCTATATCGAATATCTAGCCATCAAACACATACAATTTGCAGGAGTGGCTCGAGCAGTCGAATGGGAAGGGCCTTCAGCACCTTCTGCGCCATTACTCATTATGGAGATGAACAATATGTTCCCCAATTGGAGAAAGAACCAGATATTTCAAAATGACGCACGGATGCGCAAGATTAACTATCGCCTAGTTCTTTCTGGACATTATGCCTTATATGACTTTCTAAGACGAGCCAAACATCACAAGCAAAAACTATTTAGTAAAACAAAAACAGTGATCACTTCACGCTTATCGAAACCATCATCAACTCTAGATGATTGAAATAACAAAATATTCTTGCAGTCATAAAACATTTAAACTATATAGATATACTCTACAAAATAACATCTGTAATATATATCACATATATCAAAGAATTTGAGGAAAAATGTGCAGACCTATTGTATCTATTGTGACCGCAACGCACAACAGATCAGATTTACTGAAACGTCTTTACTCCTCCCTCTGCGAGCAAAGTAATAAAACTTTTGAGTGGATTGTGGTTAATGACGACAGTTCCGACAATACAATTGAAGTATTAAATTCATTTGATGATAGCATTTTCCCAATAATCAAAAGAACAATGTCACATGGAGGAAAGCATCGTGCTGTCAATAAAGGAGTTCAATATGCAAAGGGCTTTCTAACACTTATTGTTGATGATGATGACTGGCTCTTACCAAACGCTATTGAAATAATTCTTGAGTATCACCAAAAGTACAAAGATACAAAAAAAATCTGCGGATACTCATTTCTTCGACAATATCCAGATGGAGTTATTAATACAAACGAATTTTCTAAAGATGTAGTTATAACTTCTTATGTTCAAGCTCGAATTAATTCAAAGATAAGGAATGCTATCGGAGATCGAGCTGAAGTCTATTTCACTGATATCTTAAAAGACAACCCTTTCCCAGAATTCGACGGGGAGTACTTTTATTCTGAAGATGGATTATGGGTAAGGCTATCAGAAAAATATGACATGGTGCATATTCGTAAGCCAATATATTCAGGAGACTACCTCCAAGACGGGCTTACAAATAATGGAAGGAAAAGCAAACTTTCATCTCCTCAGGGGATGATAGACCGCACGAATGCTTTCCTCTCTTCTTCAGAGCATATTCGTCTATATGCAGTTCTTAAAATGACAATTCTTTGGCTAACCTATAATTTCTATCTAGAGAAAAAGGCTTTACCGTTAATTTTATCTTCAAAAAAGAAAACTCTGACTCTTTTTTGTATTCCTTTTGCAAAAATTCTTTTAAAAAAATGGAAAAGCGTATCTTAATGCGGCTCTAATACATTCCAGGTCTGCAGTTTTCTTATATTCTATAAATAAATCATTTAATCGCATTAACAATCATTTTAGTCTATACTGACGTCTACATCTTGATATAAAATTTTAAACTATGAAACATGCTTTTTGCATTATGGCTCACAATAACTGGAAACAGCTCTCCACATTAATCTCTTTATTGGATGATGAGCGAAATTCAATCATTCTTCATATTGACGCTAATGCTAGAAGTTTTAATTCATCGGCAATACAACTTCCGAAGAAGGCATCGATTCGAATGATTCCGCGCAGTCGTATCAGGTGGGGAAGTAGATCTCAGATTGACTGCGAAATCAGTTTACTTAAGGAAGCGCTATTAACTGAGAGTGACTATTACCATTTACTTTCTGGCGCAGATTTACCATTGCATAGTATGGATTATATAGATCTTTTTTTCTCGCAGCATTCCGGTTATGAATTTATACATTTCACAGAATGTAATGAGAGCATCACTCCTGAAACTCGTGAAAGAATTTCTTTTTACCATCCTTTTCAAAGCATACTAGGAAAACACAACTATGCTGCTGAAAAAATCCTTACATACATTCAGCGAAAGTGTAACATAGATCGTATAGGTGAGAATTTACCACTCGGCAAAGGGGCAAACTGGTGTAGCATTACAAAACCTTTTGTTGAATATTTAATTCTCCAGTGGTCTTCTTACACAAATCTATTTAATAGTTCCTCTTGTGGTGATGAAATTTTTCTACAAACAATTTTTATTAATTCACCATTTATAAAGAATCTCTTTCATCCTGAATCTGATGATGACTACAGTTCCATCATGCGTCTGATCGATTGGGAAAGAGGCACACCATATACATTTAGAAATACAGATTATATCGATTTGATACAATCACCTATGCTATTCGCAAGGAAATTCAATGAAGATGTCGATTCCCTTATCATTGAACAAATCGCTGAACATGTTCGTTCCGAGTGATGAACTCTGGATTAAGCAGATACCAATTTATACGAAATATATGCATAGGATAAAGCAAAATGGGAGCCTGCGGGCCTAAAATTATAAGGTGATAGAAAGGGTTGTCGTCGATGTCGAAGAATCAACAGAACTGGATAGGTATCATCACGCTCAATGATGATGACAATTATGGAAATCGGTTACAGAATTATGCGCTCACCCAACTTCTTGGAGGTCCTTCAATATGCACCACGATAAAATTTGATGTCAACAGATTGTCTTTATTGGAATACTACTTGCGTCCAATATTGGAATTTCTAAGGAAACTTATTTCAGAAAAGAAAAATGTGCTGAGATATCTTCAGCGACTGCGCCAAAATAAATTATTTACTAAAAGATTTGTTCCTAATGATGTGTTTGCCCTTACTGCTCGAAAAGGGCTTCGACGCAGAGAAGATATTAATCTGAGAAAAATAGTGTTAGGCTCTGATCAGGTTTGGAATTATCAATGGTTGACAAAGACCGATCTTGCCCTGCGGCTTGGTTCGTTTGTCACGGCTGATGTTCCGATCATTAGTTACGCCGCGAGTATCGGTGTCTCGGAGGTCGATGCCGATATCGAACCGATTTTTCAGAAGTATCTGCCTCGTCTGAGGGCGATTTCGGTGCGTGAGGATCGTGCCAGGGAGCTGGTCGGGGAGATGACGGGTCTCGAGGCGGTGGTGGTGTTGGATCCGACGTTGATGCTCGCTGCCGATAGCTGGCGTTCCATCACCCGCGGTTTTGTGCCCGATGATGATCGATACGTGCTCACGTACTTCCTGGGGAAGCCAAGCGCGGCGCAGGAGTACTCCATTCAGGAGTGCGCAAGGGCGTATGGGTGCAGGATACGGCGTATGCTTGACCCACGCGATCCGGAGACGTATGTGGCGGGTCCGCAGGATTTCGTGGAGCTGTTCTCCAAAGCGGAGTATGTGTTCACTGATTCCTACCACGCTTGCTGTTTCTCGATTCTGTTCCATAAGCAATTTACTGTATTCAATCGAGATGGCATGAAGGGCAGCATGAATTCGCGTATGGAGACCCTGTTCCGGCTGTTTGAACTTGACGCCACCATGATGGACGCTGGCCTTGCCCCAGAGATTGACTACGCGAACATCGACCGGCTGTTAGAACGCCATCGTACCGAGTCCTGGGCGTGGCTCGACAAGGCCATGGAGGCGTAGGCGATGGCTAGCCAGCGTAGGATCGGCGCGGTGATGGGGTATGGGAACATCGTCGTCAAGAATCTCGTCAACCTGTTGTACACGCCGTTGCTGCTCCATTTCGTGGGGCAGGGCGATTACGGCGTGTTCCAGATGTCGAATTCGTTCGTCTTCTCGCTGACCCTGCTGAGTTTCGGTTTCTCGGAAGCGTACGTGCGTTTCTATTCCCAGCGCAAAGCTCATGGCGGCGAGGAGGACATCCGCCGGCTCAACGGCATGTACCTGGTCCTGTATTCGGTGATCGTCGTGGTCTGTCTGCTGCTCGGTTCCCTGTTCGTGGCGAACGTGCAGAACCTGTTCTCCAGGGGGCTGACCCCGGACGAGATGGTTTTGGCGAAATCATTGATGTCCGTCATGGTGGTCAACGTCGCCGTCACGTTGTTCTCCACGGTGTTCGACGCGTTCCTGCTGGTGCACGAGCGGTTCTTCTTCCAACAGTCTCGCCAGATGCTCGCCACGGTCCTCACCCCGGTCCTCGCCGTGGTCCTGCTGAACCTCGGGATGGGGGCGGTCGGGGTCGCGTGCGCGCAGCTGGCCACGAATGTCGTGCTGCTCGCGCTCAACATCCGTTTCGCGGTGGGCAAGCTCGGCATGCGGTTCTCGCTGCGCCATCTCGATTTCGCGCTGCTCAGGGGATTGGCCGCGTTCAGTTTCTGGATCCTCCTCAACCAGGTGTGCGAGCTCGTCAACCAGCAGGTCCCGAACTTCCTGTTGGGGGCGTTGGCCAGCTCCGCCATGGTGGCGGTGTATTCGATCTCCGTCCAGATACGGTCGGTGTTCTATTCCCTGTCCGGGGTGATGTCGAACGTGTTCGTCCCCAAAATCAACCGCATGGTGGCCGCGACGGACGACAACCATGAGCTCACCCTTCTGATGACCCGCGTCGGACGCTACCAGATGATGTTGTTCTGCTTCGTCTACGGCGGGTTCGCGGTCGTCGGACGATACTTCGTCCACATATGGGCGGGGCCGCAGAACGACGCCGCGTACTATCTGGCGCTGGCCATGACGCTGCCCCTGGCCGTCCCCCTCACCCAGAACACGGGCATCGAGATCCAACGCGCGAAGAACCGCCACCAGGCCCGCAGCGTCGCGTACGTCTGCACCGCGGCCCTCAACGTCGCCCTCACCCTGGCGTTGATACCGCGGCTCGGCTATTGGGCGCCGGCGGTCGGCTACATCACCAGCGTGGTGCTGGGAACCGGTCTGTTCATGAACTGGTACTACCAGCGCCGCATCGGACTGGACATGGTCCACTTCTGGAAAAGCAACCTCCCCGTCGTCCTGTACACGGCGGCCGTGGTCCTCGTTTGCATGGTTGGAACGCGGTTTATCGCGGTGGACGGGATCGCGACGTTCCTCATGTGGGGCGTGTGCTATTCGCTGCTGTTCCTCGCCGCCACATGGCCGTTGGGGCTGCGCCGCGAGGAACGGGCAGCGATCATCCGAAGAATCCGCCATACGGCTCCCAATTCTCTCTAAACGAAAGGAAACGATGATGACATCCACCGGATACACGGACGAGGCGAACGTGCAGATCCTCGTGGCGCTCATGAAGCACCACGGGGTGCGCAGGATTGTGGCGAGCCCGGGAACGACGAACATCACGTTCGTCGCCTGCCTGCAGCGCGACCCGTATTTCACGGTCTTCTCCTCCGTGGACGAACGTTCCGCGGCCTACATGGCGTGCGGCATGGCCGCGGAAACTGGCGAGCCCGTCGCGTTGACCTGCACGGGCGCGACCGCGTCGCGCAACTACATGCCGGGACTGACCGAGGCGTACTACCGCAAGCTTCCCGTGCTGGCCGTGACCAGCTCCCAGCACCTCGGCCGCGCCGGCAACATGTCCCCGCAGATGCTCGACCGCACCAGCGAGCCGAACGACGTCTGCAGGACCAGTGTGCAATGCCCGTCCGTGCACAGCAACGACGACCGTTGGCTGTGCGAGGCCAACCTGAACCGCGCGCTGCTCGAGCTCACCCGCGACGGCGGCGGCCCCGTGCACGTCAACCTCGTGACCACGTACAGCGACAATTTCAGCGTCGCGCAACTGCCTGCGGTCCACTACGTCGACCGCGTCGAACACGGCGACGAACTTCCGACATTGGAGGGCAAGCGCACAGCCGTGTACGTGGGAGCCCACACGGTATGGAGCGAACGGCTCACCAGGGCGGTCGACGGTTTCTGCCGCGAACACGGAGCCGTGGTGATCGGCGACCATACCTCGAACTACACCGGCGATTATTGGGCCGAGGCCGTCTTGCTGCTCAACCAGACCAATTACATGCCCGCCTGCCGGATGGTGGACGTCATGATCCACATCGGCGAGATCTCCGGAGCCTACGCGAGCCCGAACGCCAAGGAGGTCTGGCGGGTCAGCCCGGACGGCAAACCCTGCGACGCGTTCAACAAACTGCGGTACGTCTTCGACATGGGGGAAGCCGAGTTCTTCGAGGCCTACGCGCCGCAGGCGGGCGGACCGGAGGCTCCCGCGAACCGTCTGCTCGACGAGTGGCGTTCCGAGGACGCGAAGCTCAGGTCGAAGATCCCCACCCTGCCGTTCTCCAACATCTGGTGCGCGCAACGGGCCGCGTCGAAGCTGCCGGCCGGATCCGTGCTGCATCTGGCGATCCTGAATTCGCTGCGCAGCTGGAACTTCTTCCCGGTGGACCCGTCCATCCGCTGCTATGCGAACACCGGAGGTTTCGGCATCGACGGCTGCATGTCCTCGCTCATCGGAGCCTCCCTCGCCTCGCCGGGCAAGCTTTTCTTCGGCGTGATCGGCGACCTCGCGTGCTTCTACGACCTGAACTCGCTCGGCAACCACCACGTCGGCGGGAACGTGCGCATCATGGTCATCAACAACGGCGTCGGCACAGAGTTCAAGAACTACAACCACAAGGCCGCCAGATTCGGACAGGAGGCCGACGCGTACATGGCGGCGCGTGGCCATTACGGCGACCGTTCCCACGAACTGCTCAAGCACTACGCGCAGGACCTCGGATTCGAATACCTCAGCGCGAGCAGCAAAAAGGAATACCACGACAACATCGACCGGTTCACCACCGCGGAGCGAACGGACAAGCCCATGCTCTTCGAGGTGTTCACCGACAGCCAGAACGAAAGCGACGCCCTGCGCATCATGTCCACGTTGGAGACCAACGCCGCGGGAATGGTCAAAGAGGCCGTCCGCGGCGTGCTCGGCGACAAGGGAATCAACACCATCAAGAAGATCCTCGGACGATAGACGACGGAAGAAAGAAGAACAGAAAGGAGAGCCTCCATGCGCGTACTGATCCTGGGCGGCACCGGCGCGATGGGCGTGCACGTCAGCGAACTCCTCACACGGATGGGACACCAGGTGACCGTGACCAGCCGCAGGCAACGGGCCTCGAACGACCCGAACCTCACGTACCGGACCGGCAACGCCAAGGACAAATCCTTTCTCAACGGTCTGCTCTCGACGCGTTGGGACGCGATCATCGACTTCATGATCTGGTCCACGCCCGAGTTCCGGGAACGGGCCGCCTCGTTCCTCAACGCCACCGGACAATACGTGTTCGTGTCCTCCTACCGCGTGTACGCCGACTCACCGGTGATCCGCGAGAACTCCCCACGCCTCCTCGATACGATCGACGACCCGGACTATCTGGCGACCGACGAATACGCGCTGGCCAAGGCCCGCTGCGAGGACATGCTGCTCGAAAGCGGCAGAACCAACTGGACCATCGTCCGTCCCGCCGTCACCTACGACGGGAGCGGACGATTCCAACTCGCCGTCCACGAATCCGACGCCTGGCTATGGCGCGCTCAACGTCGCATCCCGGTGCCCCTGCCCGACGAGATCCTCCGGAAACAAGCCACCATGACCTGGGGCGGCGACGTCGCCCGCATGATCGCCCTCCTCATCGGCAACGACCAGGCGATGGGCGAGGCGTTCACCGTCTCGACCGCGGAACACCAGACATGGCGGACGGTGGCCGACATCTACGCGCGAATCGTGCCGCTCGTGGTGAAGGACTGCCCGATGGCCGAATTCGAACAAGCGCACGGAGCGAAATACCAGATCCGCTACGACAGGATGTACGACCGGATCATAGACAACAGCAAAATCCTCACCGCCACCGGCCTGACACAGGAACAACTGACCGACACCCGAACCGGACTGCAGACGCAACTACACGCCTACCTGAACTCCCCCGACAGCCCCGCGCTTCCCGAAAGCCCTGGCCGCAACGGACGATTCGACCGACTCACCGGAGGCACCCCCTCACTGAAACACATCACCAAAACAGGAGCCAAACCCACCCTGAAATACCTCATCAGACGATTCCTCTAATCAACCCGCGTCAAAAGAAAGTTGATAAATACTTCATGAAGAAATACATCAATTATTTACATCACTTCGGCCCCACAATTACTTTCTTGCGTTTTCTATCTAAAAAAATACCAGCGTGCGGAAAATGGTATTCAAGGAAAGTTGAGGCTTTCTTGACGACACGTATTGCACCGTATGTGCAATACGATAAAGCGAATTCAACGGAAAACTCCACGATTCCTTCGGACGCCCCCATATGGATTATGTGGTGGCAAGGATTGGAGGAAGCTCCTGAAATTGTAAAGAAATGCTATCAATCCGTTCTTGACCACGCGGGAAATCGTCCTGTCCATTTATTAACAGAGAAGAATTTTGCCGATTTCGCTCCAAGATCTAAATCTTTTTTACGATATGTAGAAACCGGCGAAATCACGTTAACACATTTTTCTGATTTTCTACGTTTTGAATTATTGTATTTACACGGCGGCATTTGGCTTGACGCTACTCTATTTATGTCCGACAGTATCGACTCGATGTTAGAAGGAAAACGACTCTTTTCCATACGTCAAGGAATTCAGACATTCCGCGGAGGAGTATGGGATTCCCAATGGTCTCTTTTCTGGACGGCGTATTGCTGGGGCGGATGCGCAGGCGAACCCTTGTTCAAATGGATTATCGATATGTTTGATGAATATCATCGCAGAGTAGACATAATGATCGATTATCTCCTTGTTGACCGAGTCATCAACCTCGCGTACACAACCATAACCGATGCGCACAATGCCATTGAAGACATCCCCGACAACAACGGAGACGCTCTGTACATGCAGTCGATGCTGAACAAGCCCACAGCTGATTTCCGTCCATCAGATTCCACTTCTCTATATAAGTTGTCTTGGAAAGAGAAATACCAGCCAATATCAGACTCCGGCAAACCGACACTATATGCACTCCTAATGAAAGAACCATCTAGCCTGTACCACTCATCTCAAATCTAGCGAAATTGCTATGTCCTATCGCAGATAGGGCCGTGGACGTCGTCTCCGAGAGGATGTTCACGGCCCTATCTCGCACTAATCCCATCATGGTCCAATAAATGCCTTCTTGGAGATTGGATGGGAAATTAGAATTGTTCAGCCTGCAAGAAGGATAACGTCTGGATTCCTGCGCGCTTTCCGATTCGGTCTTGATGAGGAAGAGCGAGCCACAAGTGCACATCCTTTTGGATACTGCCGACACTTGCCAACAATTTAATTGTGACTGTAACTATGCGTTACGGCTTTTTTGGAGCGACAGAAGGAAACCGCAGACAACAAGGCTCATGGCCAGGATGGCGATTAGGAGATACGTGGTGTTGGCGATGTTGACGCCGGTGGCGGGCAGCGGCGTTGATGAGTCTTTTGGGGTGGTGGTGTTTTGTGTTGAAGTGGGGTCTGCGGAGGTTGGGGAATCCTGAGGATTTGTGGACGTCGCGGGATTCGATGGAGTTGGATTTGTGGGAGCAGTCGGCTCCGTTGGAATTGCTGGCTCGGTCGGTTCAGCGGGCTCGGTCGGATTTGTGGGGTCTACCGGATTTGGTGGCTCTACGGGGTTTGTGGGTTCAGATGGCTCGATGGGCTCAACGGGTTTGACCGGCTCGGCTGGTTCGGTCGGTTCGGTCGGTTCCGTCGGAGGTGGGGGAGTGGGCTGCCCGGCGTCGCCTCCGGGCGTGCATACGGAATCAGGTAATGCTGCGGTTGTTGTGCCGAGTTCAGCTATCGCAGATAGACTATCTCCCGCATACATGGTGATGGTGTAGGTGGTCCCGCATTCGGGAGTGAACGGTATGTCGAACGATGCTGTGGCGTCGATGCCGTCGCCGTATGGGCCCCATATTGCGTCGTCAATCATGGTCCAGATGTGCGGGAATCCACTTTCGATAAGCTCGTCAGGAATCGTGGCGGTAACGGATATCGCGGATTCGTTCACCGTTACGGCGAATGTCTCGTTGGGGGATTCGTTCGCTTGCGCGGGAACTGTGGCGACGCAACAGGCGAATACGGCTACGGTCGCGATCAATACGCGGGAAATACAGTGACGGATGTTCATGAGGGGCTCTGCTTTCGGATGACGCTGCGATGGTTTATGGAGGTGACGTCGTTGTCGTAACCATTCACACCATCATATCCAGGAAATCCTAAAGAATCGAACCGGTTGAAGGCCTGTCGCTTTCCCTATCGCATGCAGCGCCCCACACCAGCAATGGAATGGCGGCGAACGCATATCCCTCGAACTGAACGTATAGATACGCGACCAGCAGCAGCCAGCACACCGTCTGCTTGTTCCACGCATGGTGCCGTGTGATATGCCGGAGAACCAATGCCATGAGGCCGCACAAGCCAGCCAGACCGAATTCGGTGAGGAAGCTCGTGTAACCGCTCATGGTGAACATGGTGTCCGCGGTTTTCGCGGCATACCAATTAGCAGGGGCGGAGGAATTCATACCCCACGTGTCTAGTAATCCCACCGCACGGTTGGCGCCGGCATACGTGGCCTCGATGATGTTGCCCGCGCCATACCCACAAATCAGCGTCCACGGATGCTCCGTCAGTCCGCACAGCGGTCCCAGGCTCTGCCAGATGCGCGCGAAGAACGAGCCGTCACCCTCCGCGCCGTGATCGAGAATCGAACTCAAACGCGAATTGGCGAACACGCCAGCCACGGCGAACACGGCTGTTCCAGCCAGCGCGAGCAATCCTCGATGCCTGTGCGCGGCATCATGCCAGCGGACCTGCGCCACAATCACCACCACCATGGCGATCACCGTGTCCAGGATGATGCGCGTGCCCGCGCCCATCAGCATGCTGCCCGCGGCGAACACCACAATCAGATCGCGCAGACGCTTCGCCAACGCCGCATCACGAGGGCGGGTCAGCCAAAACAACGGCAGCAATATGCCGAACAGGTGCATGCCAATATAACTTGGCTCCGCAAACAGGAATTGCGGGCGGTCGCCGCCCCAAGGCGAATCCGCCGGCAGATAGTCGCGGGCCATCAACTGCTCGAAATAATCTACCACCGTGCTCACCTGCAGGCGCAGTGCCACCCATTGCAGCACGCCCACGGCGAACGCGAACCAATACGCGGCAAGAACCACGCGCACCATCCTGCGCCACGGCAAGCCCTTGCAGGTAACGGCGATATGCACAGCGGCCAGTGTGGCCACCGCGCCCAGCACGCCGGTCAGACTCATCACCATGGCCTTGCCGTGGAAGCCGAACGCCAGCCAACCCGGGATAGAAAGCGCGGCCAACGCCACCGGCATCATCATGAACGCGGCATTACGGCGGAACGTTTCGCGCAGATACTGCCAATTGCACAAGCAATACGCCGCGAACAGCCACGGGCTGATCGGAGTCCAAAACGGTTGATAGAAGCCGACGACCGTACCATCGACGGGCAGAAGCGCCAGCGCGACGAAGAACAGGATGTCGCTGTGGGTGGCGACAGGGTGAGGGGCGACGTGAGCGTGAGCGCGGTCGAGATGTGGTGTGGCGGCGCTGTCTGCGGCGGTAGTGGCGGTGGCGGAAGGTTGTGTGGTCACAAAACTCCTTGGCTCCGGATGAGTAGGGAAGCATATGGTTGCGCGCCCAAGCGTTCCTCTTCCCCCGTGGGCATCGCTTTCGTGGCGGTTGCGGCAGGTGCGCGAACGCATAACCCTGCCCCCTAAACAATACACCGGCGAACACACTGGCCGAACGTTAACGCTCGGCCAGTGTGTTCGCGTTTTACCGTGCTGGCGTGAAACCTCTGACGAGAGTGGCATAGAGCGGCCTCGCCCCCGGACGTCAAAAATTCCACGTTTGGAATAGGCGAAAATGACAAAAATTCCGTGTTTCAAACATGCTGAAATGTCAAAAATTCCAAGTTTTGGGAGTTGAGATCTTTTGGCTGTGGGTTTTATTGAGAGTGTGGATTGTTGTAAAAAGCGTTAGATTTTTACGAATTTGAAAATGTTTTATCTTGATTTCGTATAGAATGAAGTGGATATGGTGAAAGGAGTGCCATGATTCGTCTTCAGTCAATCACGCTGAATGGTTTCAAGAATGTTGGGCATGGCGAAATCGCGTTGTCGGCGTGGAAAAAGGGTGGTCTTGCTCCAGACGCCGATATCGTAGGCATTTATGGGCAGAATGGTTCCGGCAAAACCTCTGTGATCCAAGCGCTCGGCATAGTGAAACGTCTATGGAGTGGAAAAGGCATTCAGAAGGTCGCTGCAGACTGTGTATCGAAGGAAAGCGGTGAGGCTGAAATCATTGTCGAAGGCGTTCTCTTCGATGATGAAACGCAAGTTGCTGATATGCAGTTCATCTACACGGTGGCATTCTGTGATGGCGGCAAAGGGGCGATGCTGCTCGGCGAGGAGCTCGCATACAAGGATCTCTCCCAAAAAGACCCCATGCGTACCGTACTGTCGTATTCTTTGCGCGATGATACCTTGTGGGGGTATGAGCTGAAGCCGAAGCAGCTCTGGAAAGACGTTCTGTCGTTGGACGGCAATGCGAAAACCGGATTGGCTGTGGCTCAGCGTTTGGCGGTCGAAAAAAACAGTTCGTTGATGTTCTCAGAAGACTTCATGTCTTTAATGAAACAACTTAGCGATAAAGCCGGCTCAAAAGCGTCGGGTGCGGATGTCTCTGCAAGTGTGTTAGGCACCGTCTCCACGGTTTTATCGTTGGCGCAGCTCATTTTGGATATAGCGTTATTTGCTTTGACTGATCTGGCTGTCGTCGGCGTTTCGCAATACGCGGTTTCCATGTTGAACCGACTGCATATCGTGACGCATGAGGGCGAATGGGGCGGATTGGCGGACGCGTCGTTTATCGTAAATCTGGCCGAACCGGCCACCTTAAGCGAGAAGCAGCTTGGCGATCTGCGCAACACGGTCGAGAAAATGACCCCGGTGCTTTCCGCGCTTGTTCCTGGCCTCTCGTTGGGCGTCGTCCAACTTGGAAGCATGTTGGGCGAGGACGGGACGCCGGTCGAACGGGTCGAAATCACCTGCACTCGCGGCGAGACGACCGTGCCGCTGCGGTGTGAATCCGAAGGCATCAAGAAACTGGTTTCGATCCTCACCCTGCTCATTGATGTGTATTCCAAGCCTGGCGCATGCGTCGCCATCGACGAATTGGATTCCGGCGTATTTGAATTCCTTCTGGGGGAGATTCTGCAGGTGCTCCAAAATCACGGTCGAGGTCAGCTGATCTTCACCGCGCATAATCTGCGCCCCCTGGAGACTTTGAACAAGGGGTCGCTGGTGTTCACCACCACCAATCCGGAGCGGCGCTATATCAAATTCCGCGGCAGCCGAGAGAAAAGCAACCTACGTAGCCAATACCTGCGCGCGATCAACCTCGGCGGGCAGTCGGAAACCGTGTATGAGCCGACCAACATATTCGACATCGACAGCGCGTTCTACGATTCCGGCTTCCCCGAAGGCGAGTGATCTTCATGGCGAAACCGGCAACCAAGAAAGTCATTCTGTTCATAGTGGAAGGTCCCACGGAGGAAACCGCGCTCGGAAGTGTGTTCCAGCGACTATTCAACGACAACCTTGTAAAGTTCGATGTTGTGCATGGTGATGTGACGGTCATGCAAACCACTAAAGAGCCCCGCGAGCGGGTGCGTGAGTTGATTCTTGGCGAGCTGAAACGCGACCGTGGCTACCGGTGGAAAGACATCGCACAGATCGTGCAAATCTGCGACACGGACGGAGCCTTTATTCCGGATAACCTCGTGCTTGCGGGTGATTCGGACGCGATTGAATATCGTGAGGATTGCATTCTCACAAGCAAAACGGAAAGCATATGTTTGCGCAATCGCAGAAAGAGCGAAGCACTGCGCAAGCTATCGAGCCTTACATGCTTGACGTACCAACAGCATATGGTGCCGTATCAGATTTACTACTTCTCTCGGAACATGGAGCACGCCCTGCACAACCAATCCGGCACCCTCTCCAACTCGGAGAAGGTGAGGCTCGCCCAATCGTTCCGCAGACGGTTTGCCAACGATCTGCCCCACTTCAAGGCTTTTATGCGAAGTTCGGATGTCGCGGTGCCTGGCGATTACCAAAACACGTGGAACGCTCTGCGAGAAGGTGTCTCATCGCTACACAGGGGTTCGAACCTGCACTTGGCTATTCCCGAATAACGGTTTATGGGCTCTCGGACATGGACGATTCGGCATAAACTGCCGATTCCTCCACGTTGGGGAGTTGTTCGGCGTGGATGACTGCACAGCAACTGACGGTCCATCCGCCTTGAGAGACGTTGATTCAGGATAATGTGGACTGCGTCTTAAGGTATTCGCGCAGGTACGGGATGGCGAAGTCCACTTTGCCGCGTTCCGGTACGTTGATGATTTTCTCCTCGATCAGTTTGGCGCGGTACTGGTTGGCGTAATCCATGGTTTCATTCATGCGATTGGCCACCTCCGCGGTGGATGAGGGGCCGTCGTCCTCGGCCATGGCCTTGAGATAGTCGACGGCTCGTTCGGGGAGATTATCGATTACGGGCGCACATACCCCTTCCCCGAGTCGGGCTCTTGCCTGGGCGATGCCTTCTCGCGCGTCTTGCACAGTGATTTCGTTGGTGGTGTTCGTCTGGCGGCGTCGGCCCGCCCTCCACATGTGGTATCCGACGAGTTGGATCATGTACGGATATCCCTCCGTGGCCTGCGTGGCCTCATCCAACGCGGCGTCGTCGATGGCGACGTTTCTGCTGCGAATGGTGTGGGCGAACGATTCGCGTACGTCATCCAGAGGGACATCCCCGAGCTTTTTCAAGGACGCACGGCGCAGAAACGTGACCACCTTGGCGTTGAGCAGATCGGAGATGACCTGGGGTAGTCCGGCGAACACGAACGCGACGTTCGCATTCTCCCGGAACATATGTTGCGCGGCCGTCGCGATGGCGGTGATGTCGGAGGGATCGGCGTCTTGGATCTCGTCAATGGTGACCAGCAGTCCTCTGTTCTTGCCCAGTGTTTTCAGTCTGGCGTTCATGGCGTCGCGCAGCGTGGAGGGTCGCAATGCCGGTGCTATCGACACTTCACCAAGGCTTGCCCCCATGAGGGAGGGCTTGATTGTGGCGCCGGCGAAGATGCCGGGGTCCGGAGCGATCTGCGTGATTAGTCGGTCGCACAGTCCTTCGCTGGCCGTTTCGTCGACGACGTGCCAGTGCCTTTGCTCGGCAATCGTGCGCAGCTCGATCAGCATCACTGTTTTGCCGCTGCCGCGTGGTCCTGAAACCAGCATCAGCCGATCGGGTGCTCCGGGGCCGTCATCCAATCCCTCGGAGAAATCCTCGCATATCATGTCGCGGCCGATGAGCACGGGCGGCATGACGCCTGCCGTGGGTTTGAAAGGGTTGGCGGGGAACGTCATACGAGATCCTTTCGAGATGTGGATTCGAATCATTATAGAATAAATAGAATGAAATAGAAAATCTTTAGAAAATTTCTAGAGAATTATGGTGGTGTCGCTAAACGGTGTTATTTCATGGTTTTTGAGCGATATGCGGTGATTTATAGAATAAATAGAATGAATAGAAGAAGTTGAGAGCGGTATCTGTGTGCTTTGCTCCTTTCCCTGGTGTCTTAGAAGCTGGGATCCTTCGACTGCGCGCTGCGCGCTTCGCTCAGGATGACGGAGGGGAGGATTGTCGCGGTGTGTTCGGTGCGGGCGAGGAGGGGATGGGCGGTGTTTTGTGAAGAGATGCGGAAGAGGGGTGTGAACGAGACTGGCCGTACCCCCTAGCTGATAGTCTGTCAACCGTATTTTTGTCACATAGACGAACAGTAGGGGTTATGGTTCAAGAAGAGATGAAAGCGTCTGAGGAACAGGGTGTGACGCTTGCCGATTTGATGATGATGATCCGCAAACACGTCATTATGGTCATCGTGGTGTTTGTGGTGGTTGTGGCCGCGGTCGCCGCGTACACGTTCACCACGCCGAAGAAGTATTCCGCCACCGCCGAGCTGCTGGCCATGTCTGGCCAAGGTGCGGTCGGCGAGGCCAACGGCAACAGCGCGTCCCAGTACAGCGCGATCAGCTCGTACCTCAATTCGCAGATCGTGATCTATCCGCAGTTGGCGAAAACCGAAACCGTGCTGGACAGCGTCATCGACGACCTCAACCTTGATATGACGGTTGACGAGGTCGCGGCGCTTATCACGGTGAGCAATCCCTCGGACACGCTGATGGTAGACATCACGGCCGAAACCCCGGAACCCGAATTGTCCCAGCAGCTGGCGGATGCCGTGGCGGACAGCCTGAGCAAGCAGGTCTCCACCTCGATGGAAACCATGGACGAAGAGCGCAACCCCGTGCTGCTGTCGGTGGTGCAGCGCGCCCAGGTGCCGGAATCGGCGAGCTCTCCCAACGTCAAGCTGTATCTCGCCGCCGGTGTGGTGGCCGGTCTGATTCTGGGCGTGTGCTGCGCGATCGTGCGTGAGATGCTCAACACCAAGGTGGAAGAGCCCTCTGAAGTGCGTGCCGTCGTTGGCGCCTCCTCGCTCGGCACCGTGCCGCAAGACGAGCTGCTGGAAGGCAGCCGCCCGATGGTGGTCTCCCGTCCGGGCGGACCGCTCGCCGAGGAATTCCGCCGCATCCACACCAACCTGTCGTTCCTCTCCACCGACCGCGTGGACGAACATGGCCAGGTGCTGGTGTTCATCTCGTCGACGCCGTCCGAAGGCAAAACCACCGTCGCTGTCAACGTGGCCGCCGCATTGGCGGAGGACGGCGCAAAAGTGCTGCTCATCGACGCCGATCTGCGCCACCCCTCGGTGGCCAACCGCCTTGATATCGAAGGTCATGTGGGCCTCGCTCACGTGCTCTCCGGCCAGATGATGCCTAAAGACGTGGTGCAGAGCTACTGGAAGCCGAACTTCCATGTGCTCGCCGCCGGCAAGCGTCCGGCCAACCCCAGCATTCTGCTCAACTCCGAAACCATGGCCAAGCTGGTTTCGCAGGCGCGCACGCAGTATGACTACGTGATCATCGACACCGCTCCGCTGAGCGTTTCCAGCGACGGCGCCATGTTCGGCCGTTGGACCAACGGCGTGGTTCTGGTGACCGGCAAGAGCGTGTGCGAGAAGAAGGATCTGGCCGAAGCCTGCGTGACGCTCGAATCGGCCAACGTGCCGGTGCTTGGCTTCGTGTTCAACCTCGCGGACCCGAAGAAGAACAGCGGAGACTACTACTATTACTACGACGAGGACGGCGGCAACTCGCGCGGCAAAAGCGGGGCCCATCGCCGCAAGCGGGAGAATCAGTAGTCCCAAACGCAAAATCAACAATTCGATTCGGATGGCGTGAACGTATGAATACAATGCCGTGCGAACAATCCCAGTCGAGTGGCGACGTCGTCACCACCGACTGGGATATTCCCGTGATTGATTTCTCACAGGTGTCCGCGCCCGAGGACGGGCCGGATGGGGCACCTGCGAAGGGCGAAGACGCCCAGGATGCCCAGAGCGCCGAACGTGTGGCGCGCGGAACTCTACGCAAACGGCATATGGCCATCGTCGTTGCGGTCGCATGCGTGGTTATTGTGTGCTTGGCGGTTGCGGTATTGGTGCTCTGAACCGGTCATGCGGTCTCGTGTGAGTCCGCATAATGCTTGCGCATGCTGGTGAAGATTGTGCGCAGTGCGGCGTTGGTCTGCTCGGCGGCGAGCCGGAACTTGTCGAAGGACTGGCGGTGAGGATCAGCGATATTCTGGGCGGTCGGCAGCATCGGGCGAATCAATGTGGAGGCGCGGATTACTGATTGCAGACGTTCCTGGATGGTCATGCCTTCGACCAGATTATTCTTGGCGCAGTATTCGCACATATTCGCGAAATCCGTGATTAGGAATGTATAACGGTTGGCGTTCGGCGCCAATGTGACGATGTCGGCGCGCTGCTGCTTCTCGAAGCACAGAATCAGATCCGCGGATTCGGCCATCTGCCGGGTCAGCCTGCGGGAGCGGAAGTCGCTGGTGTCGATACCCACCGCGTTCATTAGATATTCGCTGGAGGGGTCGATGGGATGCGAGTCAAGTCCATGCGTGCCCGCGCTGGAGACCTGCATCGAGGTGCGCTCCAAGTAATGGCTGGTCAGCAGCTCGCCTATGGGAGACCGGCAGATATTGCCCGTGCAGACGAACATGATATGCATGAAATCCCCCTCATTGAATCGAACGACGACTGCGTCTCTGTCAGCACTATACCTCAAGAGTTTTTGTGAATGGTCTTTGGGTGTTTTGCAAGGGGGAGGCGAATATCAAGGATTCGGGGGCTGGGAACGGTATTGTGAAGTGGGGATAACCGGGATAATGACGCAAAGCACACGCCGCCGCCCCACGAGTGCGGAATTGCAGGCGTGGAAGGAGACGAATCCATGACGTTCAATAACGATGGTTACAATCTGTTCGACGGGTTGGCGGACGCCCCGATGGCGAGGATGGAGCCGCCGACGCCGCCATCGCCTCCCACATCGTCTGCGTCATCTGACCAATCTGCATCATCTGGGTCATCCGGGTCTTCCGGGTCTTCCGGGGCATCTCACCGCTCCGCAGACGATGAGCCGCTTAAGGAACACCTGTCGCGCCGCGCCGCCCAGCGTCGGCAGCGTAAACGCAAGCGCAAGCGCAACCGTCGTATCCTGATCGCCGTGGCCGCGGTGCTGGGTGTGCTGATCGCTCTCGGAGTGTGGTTCGGTGTGTCCGCGCTGAAGGCGAAGAGCGAGGTCGAACAGGCGGTGGGAGTTGTCTCGCAGATTCAAACCAGCGTGAGCGAAGGCGATATGGATCAGGCCGTCAGCGGACTGAACGATTTGGGCGAGCATATCGACGCGGCCTACCGGCAGACCAACAGCCCGATTTGGGTGCTTGCCTCCTGGATGCCGTATGTGGGTTCGGATATCGGCGCGGTAAGATCCGTGGTGGGCGCGCTGGAAACGGTGTCCACCGACGCGCTGCCGTCGCTCTCCGCTGCGTTGGACGGTTTTTCGTTGGATTCCATCAGCGTGCAGAACGGGCAGATACAGATCGGAGACCTGGCCAGTAGGGCTGAAGACCTGACGGCGGCCAGTGCGGTGATTAGCCAGGCCAACGACGAGTTGCAGGCAGTGGACGGATTGCGGATCGAGCAGCTGGCAAGCGCGGTGGATAACGCGCAAACCAAGTTCGATACGGTGTCGTCGCTGCTCGACACCGTATCGCGCGCGGCACAGCTGCTGCCGAAGATGCTGGGCATTGAGGACGGGCAGACGCGCAACTACCTGCTGATTTCGCAGAACAACGCCGAATTGCGCGCCACAGGCGGCATTCCCGGCTCATGGGGTGTGGTCACCGTGAGCAACGGCGTGATTTCCGTTTCGGAGTTCGACTCGGCACATCGGGTGTCAGAAACGCCGGTGGTGGAGCTGACGGCCGAAGAGAAGGTGCTGTATGGCGAACATCTTGCCGAATATCAGCAGGATATTAATTTCACGCCTGATTTCCCGCGTTCCGCGTATATCGGCACGGTGATGTGGAAACTGCTGAAGAACCAAGACGTTGACGGCGTGATCAGTGTGGACCCGGTGGCCTTGCAGCGTATGTTGGCGGTCACTGGGGGCATGACCCTGTCGGACGGCACGGTTTTAGATGGGCAGAACACTGTGCAGACCCTGTTGCGCGACAGCTATATGCGCTTCGATACGCAGTCGACGCAGGACGCGTTCTTCGCAATGGCGGCCCAAGAGGTGTTCGAGCATGTCACGCATACGTCGGGCAACAATACCGCGCTGATCAAGGCGCTCAGCGGTGCCGTCACCGATGGGCATATCCTGCTCTGGTCGGCCCATGAAGACGAACAGGAGATTCTCTCCGGCACCACCATCGCGGGCGAGCTGGAGACGGATGATGAAACTGATGCAGTTGCGGGCTTGTATTTCAATGATGGAACGATGGGCAAGATGGACTGGTATCTCCAGCGTGAGACCTCATTGGAATACGAGACGACATATCCTAATGGAGCAAAGCAGTATGTGCTGCATGTCAAACTGACCAACACCGCTGATCCGACCACTGCGGCGTCGATACCCGAGTTAGTGCGAGGGTATGACCGTGATGGCAACGCTCGTTCGGGAGAGATCGCTACCTCTGTGTATGCCTTTGCTCCGGTCAAGGGACGTTTGGTGAGTTGGGACTTTACAGGCAGCGGCGTGACCGAAGAGGGATTTCAGAACATCGGTGTGTTCGAAGGATTGACTTATGGTGCTGTGGACATCACGCTGCAACCGGGGGAGAGCTGCGAACTCACCATACGTTTGGCGACATCGGTGAACGCGGAAGGTGAAATGACGCTGCGAGAGACACCGACGCTGGAATGATTCGCTGAACGATGTTGAAAACCCTCCTGGTAGGAGGAGGGCGCGCGAAGAGATACGAAAAGGTCCTCGAGAATAATCTCGAGGACCTTTTTAAGAATTCCCTACTGAAGATGAATTCAGCGGGTGGCCTTCTTGCGCACGGCGAACAGAGCCATGCCGGCGGCGGCCATCAGGACCACAGCCACGGCGTACGGAGCCACAGCGGCACCGGTGTTGGCGGTGGTGTTGGTGTTGGTGTTAGCACCATTGCCGTTGGTGGTGTCGCCAGCGCCGGTGGACGGAACGGTGGCGGTGGCGGTGGCGACGACGTTGCCGGCGCTGTTCTTCATCGTCGCGGTGACGGCGGAGCCGGCCGGAGCGTTGGACTTGAACTTGTAGGTGGCGTGCAGGATGCCGGACTCAGGGGCCACCATGCTGTTGGACTGCTTGATGGCGGCGAGGGTGACGGACTCGACGTAGGTGTCCTCGTACTCAACGTAGTAGGACTCGCCCGGGGTCAGGTTGGCGAACTCGAACGACGCGGTGGTGCCGGTAACGGTCGTAGCGGAACCGTAGGCATTCTCGTCGGCCATGGCGGTGCTGGTGGCGAGGCCGAAACCGAAAACAGCGGCGATGGTGGCGAGGAGAGCCACGATCTTCTTCTTCATAGTTAGTTATCCTTTACCTCTCAGTTGTGGGCCGAAGCCCTTGCTGAGACTTGACTTGTGGAGTTCAGAGTATCCCCCATGCTCCGTGTACAGTGCTTCACTATACACCCCCGTAAGACACTGAAAACCTGAGGGAAATGGCGAAAAGCCGCCGCTGTGTGACAAGTTCGTCACTTGATGTGAGGGCATTCGCACACCCCCGAATGGAGGGCACGCGTCAAGTCCGCGAAATGTCAACAATGTTGACGAAATGTGACGAAGATTACGAAAAACATCCATCGACCCGTGCTTCGGCGTGTCGTTTTGAGGCGTCAGGCGTAACTCGCGCCGATCAGGCGGCTTTTCCCGACGCCGCTGGAGCGTCGTCCTCGTCGGCGAAACTGAACAGCTCTTCCACCGTGGTATCGAACACCTTCGCGATATCCATGGCCAGTCGCAGCGACGGGCAGTACAGGCCCTGCTCCAAACGCCCGATGGTCTCGCGGCGCACATTGACCAGATCCGCCAGATCGGACTGCTTCATATCCCGCTCAAGACGGTGCAGTTTCAGGCTAGTCCTCATCGTCTTCCCCCTTGGCCCACTGGTGCTCCAGCCACAGGTAACGCGCGTCGGAGAGCGCCAACACGGCCATGGCGAGCATGGGCAGTGTCATCGGTCGAATCTGGTGCATCCCCGGCTGCAGCAGCGCCAGCATGGTGTAGATGAAGCCCAACAGAATCAGCACGGCGATCATCGTGGTCAACGCGAACTGCATGGCATCGCTCTGATGCTTGTCGGAAAGCTCGTCGCGGCGCGGATCCTGCCGATTGAGCACCAGAATCACCAACACCTCGCCAGCGATCCACAGCACGGCGACGACGGCCGTGGCGATCACCCCCACAAGATTGTTCTGGAACAGCAGCAGCGAGGCGCAGCACACCGCTCCCACTATTTCGACGACCATGCGCAATGAGATATATCGATTGAAGGTCATCGTGAAGTCGCTCCTCTTCCATATCCACGGTACCGACGAACCGCCATTGAACCCATGCGGCCGCCTGGTGAAAATCCTATTGAAGAATCTAGCACCCTTGGCGAGATTTCGAGGGGATAGGACGAGGGAATACAGTAAAGCCCCGCACTCGGCGGGGCTTTACGGCAAGTTTCGCGATCAGTACCAGTGGTTGGCGAGCCAGAAGTTGTACGCGCCGGCAAGCGAGCCGTAGCGGCCGTTGCAGTAGCTGACGAACCACTTGAACTGCGTCTGGTAGTTGGTCTGCCAGTCCGCGCCGGCGGAGGCCATCTTGCTGCCCGGGAGCGCCTGGGCCAGGCCGTATGCGCCGGAGCTGGCGTTGGTGGCGGTCGGATTCCAGCCGGACTCGCGGGTGATGATGTACACGGCGGCGGAGAAGTCGCTTTCGCTGTATCCGTTGGAGATCAGGTAGTCATGCGCCCACTGCTGCATTTCGCTGGCCGGCACGGTGGTGCCGAGGCTGGCGCTCGAGCTGCTGGAGCTGGACGACGTGCTGCCGGTGCCGACCAGAATCACGCGGTCGACCGGCTCCTTCTTGACGTAGGAGGCGAACACATTGGAGGAGACGACCGTGTCTCCTGCCCGCGTGACCAGGCTGGTGGTCTCCATCACGCCCTCCTCGCCTTCGGATTCCACTTCCTCCACGCCCTTGGCGAGCTCGTCGGTCTCCTTATAGACGGTGTTGAACGCGATGGCGGTCTCCGAGGTTTCCAGTTCCGCGCCCACGCGCTCGATGGTGATGACGGTGGATTCGTCGACCTCGTCGGTCAGGGCGGGGGAGACGGTGTCGCCCGATTCAAGTGTGATATTGCCCGCGTCGAGCACGGACTTGACGTCGGTGAAGGCGTCCTTTTCGCCGAGGACGATGCGGGATTCGCCGTTGATCTTCACGGTCACGAAGGTGGTGTTCTTATCGGCACCCTTGAGGGATTCGCGCGACGTGCCACGGGAGACGGTGATGCCGGCCGTGTCGGTGGCGGAGAACTCGGTGATGGTCTGCGAGGCGACGAGCTCGTTGTGATAGAAAGCGTTCGTCACCACGCCGGCGGTGGCAAGCATTCCCACTGCGGCGAAGGATGCCGCGATCTTCATCCACTGGCGCTTGCTCAGGGACTTCAAGGTGGGGACGTTCTTGCGATGGCTGGCCATTACGCTCCTTGTTCGGCGGATGATGGTGTGCAGGCACACTTCTTCCAGTGTAAAACAGTGTGTGCATAATGTGAAATCCCGCCCACCCAAAAAGGGCAGACGGGAAGGGGACGTCATCCTGAGCGGAGGCGAAGCCGGAGTCGAAGGATCTCAGCCCGCTTTACTCGGCATCGGCCGCGTCGGCGGCCTGCGTCATATCAAGCGCCTTGGCCTGCTCGATCAGGTCGTCAAGCGCCTCGGCGGGCAGCGCGCCCGCCTGCTGGAAAATGATCTGCCCCTGCTTGGCGACCATCAGCGTGGGCACGGCCTGCACGCCGGCGGCCTGCGCAAGCTCCTGGTTGGCGTCGATATCGACCTTCGCGAAGAACACATCCGGATTCTTCTCGCTCGCGGCCTCGAACACCGGGCCAAACGCGCGGCACGGGCCGCACCAGGTGGCCCAGAAATCCACGAACACGATCTCATTGCCGTTGACGGTTTTCTCGAACTCAGCGGTGCTGATGGCATGAGTGGCCATAATCTGCTCCTTACCTCGGGTGTCGCCTTCAGCTTCCCATCACCACTCAACATTTACGCGGTCTTTACGCCGGGAGAATAGGCGAACGCGCGAACGCGCGCGATAATGGGAACCATGCCAGTCCTGAATGATGAGGTGCCCAGCGAGGGCGACTTCGACGCCGGCCGCCGCCGCGGCGAATTCGATTCAATCACGCCCGAGGATTTCATCCGCGGATCAGGCGGTTCAGGGCGCGGCAACCCGCCCGGATGGCTCGGCCGCGACGACATCGACCGCGCCCGGCGGCAACTGCCCATCGCCTACGTGGAAATCGTGCCGGTGCGCACCGACGACCTCGGCCGCATCAGCCAGGTCGGATCGCTGCTATGCGTATCGGACGACGGGAACATCGAACGCACACTGATCACCGGGCGAGTGCTGTTCCACGAAAGCCTGCGCGAGGCGATCGCGCGCAACGTGGCCAAAGACCTGGGCAGCATCGCCCTGCCGCTGCTGCCGGCGAACCTGCAGCCATTCACCGTGGCGGAATTCTTCCCCACACCGGGCCTGAGTGAATGCTACGATCCACGCCAGCACGCGATCGCCCTATGCTATGTGGTGCCCATCGCCGGCGACTGCAAACCGCAGGACGAGACGCTCGACGTGGAATGGGTCGACCCGCACAGCGACACGATGGAAACCTTCCTTGCGCAAATGGTCAACGGGCACGACCGAATCGTGCGCCAAGCGTTGGCCTGGGCGGGAATCTGACGGTAATTGGAGGAATATGCGCATCGCAAACCATATCTACCGCGGCGGTGAGGGACTGCCGCTCATCCTGCTGAACGCGTACCCGGTGGACCACCGCATGTGGGACGAATGCGCGGCCGAAATCGCGCGCATCGCCGACGCCGAAGGTCTGCCCTCATTCCCGATCTGGGCACCCGACATGCCCGGCTCGGGCGAATCCGGCGTGCCCACGGCGGAGGAATCCGGCCCGCAGGAGCCCAACGGATCCTATCCGCAAGCCCTGAACCGCGCGGGCGAGGCCTACGTGCGGCTGATGCGCGAAGGTGGATACGAGAAAGCCATCTGGGTGGGGCTGTCGATGGGCGGATACATGGCCACGAACCTGTACCGCATCCACCCCGAAGCGGTGGCCGGACTCGCGCTGTGCGACACCATGGCCGCGTCGGACGGCGTCGGCGGCGAAGGACGCCTCGCCACGGCCGACGCATGCGAACAAAGCGATTCGCTGGAGCCGGTGATGCATTTCGCGCAGCCTCAGCCGGGGGATTCCAGTGTGAAGCGCTCGCCGGCGTTCGTGGAGAAGATGACCGCGTGGATTGAGAGCCAGACGCCGGCCGGAGCCGCATGGCGGCAGCGCATGACCTACGGGCGTGCGGATTTGAGCGATGTGCCGGCGACGATCGACGTGCCGGTGGCCGTGGTGTCCGGCACGCTCGACCCCACCAGTAATCCGAGCGTGATGAAGCCGCTCGCCGAACGCATCGGCAGCAACGCCGTGTTCACGCAGATCGAGGATTGCGGCCATTTCAGCGCCGTCGAACATCCCGACGTGGTGGCCCGCGCCCTAGTAGACCTCGTCAAGCGCGTGCGGATGGCTTAACTTCGGTACAACGGAAAGAAGCGAACTTCTATGTTTTCTCCACTGGCACTTACTCAGGCGTTGCCGTTCCTGCCGCTTGCGCAGGGCGACATCGACTATCAGACCGAACGTCGCGGTGAGCCCGGACTGGTCGCCGCGCTGCTCGCCGACGCCTCGACCAAAGTGATCCTGACCCGCAACGGGCGGGTCGCCGTGCCGCGCGGCCAAGGCGAACTCGTGGACCGTGAAACCGTCAGCATGCGGCTGGCCACCCTGCCCGGCGCATACGTGCTCGCGGAACTCGACCGCTATCCGCAGGCCGTGGCCATGTTCCTTGGCGCCTACGGCGGCGTGCGGGACGAACACGTGCTGGCCGTCGACATCACCCGCGTGCCCGAAGCGGGCGCTGCTGTGGCTCCCGCCCGCGTGACCGTGGCCGGAGTCGAGGATTCCGGAACCGTCGACGGACAACTGGGAGCGGCCGGTGCGACCAGCGCGACCGGAACATCCGCCGCTGGGACTGCGGACGCGGCATTGCGGGCGGTGCCCGACGCGGCCGGACTCGGTGCGGACGACGCCTTCGACGAATCCGTGGGCGGCGCGCAGGAGGCGAACATCCCCAAGCCGACGCTGCTGCAGCAGGCCGTCACCAGATTCGACTGGGTCGACCTGCGCGGCTTCGCCCCGCACGCCACCGCACGGGAGGCGGGGCAGGCGACCAGCGCCATCACCCTGAGCATCTGGCACAGCCGTCAGCGGCATTGCCCCACCTGCGGGGCTCCAGTCGAAACGGCGATGAGCGGCTGGGCGCAGCGGTGCACGAACCAGGCGGACGGCAACCGCGTGCTGTTCCCCCGCGTCGAACCGGCGGTGATCACCGCGGTGGTCGACGGGCAGGACCGATTGCTGCTGCAGCACAACGCCGCATGGAAGGACGCGCGACTGTATTCGGTGTCCGCGGGATTCGTGGAGGCCGGCGAGAACCTGGAGCATGCCTGCCGGCGCGAAACCATGGAGGAAGTGGGCATCCGGCTGGGCGAGGTGCGGTATTTGGGATCGCAGCCGTGGCCGTACCCGGCCTCGCTGATGGTGGCGTTCAAAGCGCATGCGATCAACACCGACGTGCGGCCGGACGGTACCGAAACGATGAACGCGCGGTGGGTGACGCGCGACGAATACACCGCCGAACTGATTTCGGGGCGGATGGTCGCGCCGGGCAAGGCCACCATCGCCCGCTACATG
Source organism: Bifidobacterium sp. LH_558 (assembly GCF_056356295.1). NCBI lineage: Bacteria > Bacillati > Actinomycetota > Actinomycetes > Bifidobacteriales > Bifidobacteriaceae > Bifidobacterium > Bifidobacterium sp. LH_558. The sequence continues at coordinate 51,279 of NZ_JBKETZ010000004.1, forward strand.
ATCGAGGAGTGGCTCGGACGCGAACTGTGAGATGCCTCGACTTCGGCTTCGCCTCCGCTCGGCATGACGAAAAAGAAGGACGTCATCCTGAGCGGAGTCGAAGGATCTCTCGACAGGGCGAGCTGATAGGCTGGGGAGCATGAGTGAACACAACGAAGAACAGCCGCTGAACCTCGACATCCCCAGCCATCTGGAATACTCCGACGATCACGTGTGGGTGGACCTCGCGGACGGCGAGCTCGCCACCGTGGGCATCACCGAATACGCCGCCGAACAATTCGGCGAACTCGTGTTTGTGGACCTGCCCGAGCCGGGCGGCCATGTGGACGCCGGCGACGAAATCGTCGAACTCGAATCCTCCAAAGCTGTGCAGCCGCTGATCAGCCCCATCTCCGGCACCGTCCGTTACGTCAACCGCGACGTGGCCGACGACCCCTCCGTGATCAACGGCGACCCCTACGGCGAAGGCTGGATTCTCAAAATCGAACTCGATGACGATGAGCCCGAACTGCTGAACGCCGAGCAATACGCGAAAGTGGTCCGCTGAGACAAGCCACACGCCGATTCAGGCGCATGGCTTATATTGGGGAACATGAATAGTCCACGCAAGGAAGCAGCTTCATCCGCCACGGCGGCCGACGAAATGGCCACCGTGCCCATTCCTGCGCGCACCACGGTCACCAACTTCGACACGGCCTCCAGAAGGGAACGCATCGAGGGCAAGCCGCCGCTGGTGCAACTCACCCGCCGCGCGATCATCGGCGGATTTGGCGTCTGGTCGCGCTTGTCGACCGCGGTGGTCCGCAAGCTCGGATGGTATCCGCGCATCGAACCCTACGTGGGCTATGGCACCGACAAATACTCGCGCCTCATCTGCCGCACTGTCTACGGGCCGGAGCACTCGCGGGAGGGCGTGCTCAAGCGCGGCATCCGCGGCATGCTGGCCATCGCCGCGCCCCACACGCATGTGCGCATCAGCATCGACGGCGTGCCGTTGAACACCGTGCAGATCGGCGCGTCCGAAGTGCACGACAAGCCGGACCGCAAGCAGACGACCAGTTCGGAATACGCGGTCTCCGACACGGCCGGCTACCTTGACCTGCTGGCCGAACACGAGCTGCCGGTCGGCGTGCATCGCGTCTCCTACCGCACCAGCCGACGTAAGCCGGTGGGCGCGCACCTGTACACGATCCCCTCCAGTGCGAAAGTCGGCATCATCTCCGACGTGGACGACACGATCATGATCACGCAGGCGCCTGTGTTCTGGAAGGCCGCGTGGAATCTGCTGTTCCTGAATCCGAAGAAAAAAGCGCCCGTGCCGGGCATGAACGTGCTGTTCAACAAGCTCGCGGACCTGTTCCCGGACGCGCCGTTCTTCTACCTGTCGACCTCGCCGTGGAATGTGGAGAGCTCCATCCGGCATTTCGTCAAGGACCACGGCTATCCGCCGGGGCCGCTGCTGCTGCGCGACCTGGATCCGCGGCCCAAAACCTTCGTGCCGTCGGGCGTGCAGCACAAGCTGGAATTCGCCGAACAGCTCATGGCCGACTTCCCCGACATGAAGTTCATTCTCGTGGGCGACGACGGGCAGAAGGACCCCACCACGTACGCGACGATCGCCAAGCGGTATCCGGGGCGTGTGCTCGCCATCGCGATCCGCCAGCTTTCGCCCAAGGAGTCGCTCGGATTCGCGCCGATGACCGGCATCACCACCACGCAGCCCATGCCGGTGACCGACGTGCCGGTGTTCACGGGAACCACGGGCTCGAACCTGCTGAAAACCATGCTGCCGTATCTGAAAACGCATATGGTCTGATTCCCTCTGGTTTTCAGCCTGAACCAGTTGATGGAATTCGCCATGCGCGGCGCGCGGAAAATGCGGGGGAACCCATATAATCGCGCGTATGAGTGACGAGACGGTGGTGGCGATGGCCTTTGACGAAACGTGTGTGCGGCCGCCTGTGGCGCGGCGCGCGCCTGAGGCGCGTGAATTCCACGGCGACGTGTTCAACGACGACTACGCGTGGATGCGCCACAAGGATGCGCCCGAAGTGCGCGAATACGTGGACGCGCAGAACCGGTACTGCGAGGCGCGCATGGCGCATCTGGCCGGATTGCGCGGCACGCTGTTCGAGGAATTGAAGTCGCATGTCGAGGAGACCGACATGTCCGTGCCCACGCGCGTGAACGACTACTGGTATTTCACGCGCACGCAGGAGGGGCGGCAGTACGGCATCCAATGCCGCATGCCGATTCGCGGCGCGGACGACTGGGATCCGCCGCAGGTGGACCCCAAGGGCGAACCCGGGTCGATGCCCGGCGAGCAGATCGTGTTCGACACCAATCTCGAGGCTCAAGGCCATGACTTCTTCCGCTTGGGCGGTATGGATTTGAGCCGCGATGGCCGCTGGCTGCTGTACGGCGTGGATGTGACCGGCGACGAACGCTACGATTTTCGCATCCGTGATTTGGCGGCCGCGGTGGGGGAAAGCGGCGAAAATGGCGACGGAGGCGAAGGCAGTGATGGCAACGACGGAGCCGAAGAAAGCGCCGCGCATGTGGAACTACCGGAGGTGTTCGCCGGCATCGGCGGAGCCTGCCTGACGCCCGACGGACGATACGTGTTCTGGGTGGAACTCGACGACGCATGGCGGCCGTGCGCGGTGTGGCGGCATAAGGTCGGCACACCGGTCGAGAGCGACGTGTGTGTGTACCGCGAGGCCGATGAACGGTTCTGGGCCGGCGTGGGCATCAGCTTCGACGAACGCAACGTGGTGATCGGCACCGGTTCGAAAACCACCACCGAAGTGCTGATGCTGCCCGTCGATACGCCGGAAGGCGAATTCCGCGCGTTTATTCCGCGCGAAACCGACGTGGAATACGACGTGAGCTTCGCCTGCTTCGAAGGGGCGGGCGAGAACGGTTCGGACATTCCGCTGGCCGTGGTCTATCACAATGCGAAGAATCCGAATTTCGAAATCGACGTGATCGACATGCGCGAACACGAGCCGCCCTACCGTTTGGGCGAGGGCGTGTGCGTGGCGGCCGGCTCGCCATACGGCTGCGAACGTGGCGACGACGTGGAGCCGGGCGTTTCGGCGCGGCCGATCGCCACACCGTATTTCAATCCCGCGAACCCGCCCATCCTGCAAGGCATGCACGGCCTGGGCATCGAGGGAATCGCGATCCACCAGCATTTCGTCACCCTGAGCTATCGGGCCGACGGACTGCCGCGCGTGGCGATGATGACCAAGCAAGACGCCGCCGAGGATTTTCTGGCCGGCCGTGCGTGGCGGTTCCGCGAGCTCACGCCGCCCGCATTGGAAAACGACTGGGATGTGGACGAGCACGACGATTCCGTGTTCGCTGAGGTGTACGGAACGCAAGTCGAACCGCTGATCGCCGACGACACCGCCGGTCCGCACCGCAGGCCGGCCGTGCAGAGTGCCGAGCTTGACAGCCTCTCCGCGTTCGACGGCGCTTCGGCCGACGAGATGCCGGGCGAAACCCGACGCCTGTATTCGATCGGCGCGGGCGGCAACCCCTCATACGAGGCGCCGCGCATGCGCTATTCCTTCTCCAGCTACACGCGCCCCGGCGAACTGCGCGAAATCGACCCGGTCACCGGGCGGGACGTGCTGCTCAAACGCGCGCAGGTGCTGGGCGACTTCGACGCGCGCGACTATATGGAACGCCGCGTGTGGATCACCGCGCGCGACGGCGAACGCGTGCCCGTGTCGTTGGTGTGGCGTCGCGACCTGCCCGTGCAGGACGCGCCCATGTTCATCACCAGCTATGGCGCGTACGAAATCAGCTCGGATCCGGGCTTCTCGGTGTCTCGTCTGAGCATGCTCGACCGCGGCGTGCTGTACGCCGTGCCGCATATCCGCGGCGGCGGCGAGATGGGCCGCGCCTGGTACGAGCAGGGGCGACGGATGAACAAACGGCATTCCTTCGAGGATTTCGTCGACGCGACCATCGCCCTGCAGGACGCGCGGCTGGCGGATAAGCGCCGGACCGTGGCGAACGGCGGGTCTGCGGGCGGCCTGCTGATGGGCGCGGTCGCGAACCTCGCACCCGACCGTTTCGCCGGTATCGAAGCGGACGTGCCGTTTGTGGATGCGCTGACCTCGATCCTCGATCCGTCGCTGCCGCTGACCGTAACCGAATGGGACGAGTGGGGCGACCCGCTGCACGACCCCGAGGTGTACCGGTATATGAAGTCGTACACGCCGTACGAGAACCTTCCCGAAGGCGGCGCGTTCCCGAAGATCTTCATCACCACGTCGATGAACGATACGCGCGTGCTCGTGGTGGAGCCGCTCAAATGGCTGGCCGCCATGCATGAGCGCGGATTCGACGCCGTGGCGAAAATCGAGGTGGAGGCCGGGCATGGCGGCATCTCCGGGCGCTACAAGCAGTGGGAGGAAGTCTCCTACGAAAACGCGTGGTGCCTGAGTGTGATGGGCATCACGCGCTAAGGATGCCCATCACGCCCGGTCCGCACTATGCTCGCACTATCGGGTGATCCGGAAGATACGCGCCGACGGGACGTCGGTGGTGCCGGCGGTAAGCGTGACCATGCCGTCATCTCCACGGGTGACGGACCATGGTTTCGCGCCTGGCGCATGCTCGGGAGCGGAGGGATTGGGGAATACCTGCTCCAATTTGGCGTGGGCCGGCAGCGCGAAGGAACATGACGCGTCACCGGACCGCCGCCACACCGTCAGATAGCCGTCATCCTCCGAATCCGCAGCGGGGCGAAGGCCTGAGACCAGCCAATCGTCATTGAAATCAGGCAACCCCGCGGGCCACCACGGAACCAGGGATTGCTGCGACTTCAACACCGTGCGGTGCAACGCGATGGCGTCCCGCACCAGGGCGAGGCGGGTATCGTCCATGCGGTTGAGGAATCCGGCGAGATACAGGCGGCCAAGTATGCCGGCGGCCAACGTGAGAATCGCCGTCTCATCATCCATCTCCTGCTGGGCGTAACCCCAGTTGCCCTGCTGCTCGGGCAGAATCGTCAGACCGGCGCCCGCGGCGATCGCCGCGTACACCAGAGGATCGCACTGGTCGGATGTCGACTGCATGTCGAGACGGGACAGCTGGGCGTAATCGGCGCGCATGGCACCGGATGCGCAGTTCTCGATCATCACCTCGGGATGGCGTCGGCGAAGATCATCCAACCAATCCAGATAGGCGCGGCAGTGGTCCAGCAATCCACCTCCCGCGGATGTGGCGTTCTGCTCGGTGCCGACGCCCGGTATGGTGTTGTAATCGAATTTGAAGAACACCACGCCGAATTCGTCGATCAGCCGTTCCACGGTCCGCGTCACGTGATCGCGGGCGGCGGGGGAGCGGAAGTCGAGCAGATAGCGCCCGGAATCGCTCACTCGCACCCCATGACGCATGAAGAACGCCTCATCAGGAAGAGTTCGTGCCAGCGGCGAGCCGATGCCGACCACCTCCGGCTCGAGCCACAGACCCAAGCCCATGCCGTGCGCGCGAATCGTTTCGGCCAGACCGGCCAAGCCCATGTCGCCGAAGCGGTTGTTTGACGCCTGCCATTCGCCCACCATATTCCACCAGCCACCGTCGCTGCTGTCGTACCAGCCGGCGTCGATGCAGAACACGTCGGCACCGACCTTCGCCGCGCCGTCGATAAGCGGCAGCTCTTTGTCGAGACGGGGATCGCCGAACAAGGTGTTCATGTAATCGTTATAGACGACCGTATGCTGCATGTGCGCGAATTCGTCTGGCCTTCCGAGCTCAATTGCCTTCGCGCGGCGCAGCGCCCTTCTTTGGAAGGTCATCTCGGCGTTGGCCTGCTGCCAGTCTCCGGCCGCTATGGCGAACGATACCGGCACCGTCTCGAAGGGATGTTCCGGGTCGATGGTGGCCCACCACTGGTGGTCGCGGTATTCGGGGCCGAATGCGGCCACGCGAAGTCCGGGGAAGTTCTCGCCGATCTCCCACTCCCAGGCGCCGTTGTGCTCGATTTGCCACATCACGGAGCATGACGGACTTTGATCGGGCCTCGCGAGTTCGAGAATGCCGTCCGGCTGCGATGTTCCGGTGCTCCATGTGGAGGTGGAACGCCGTGCGAACACGGAGCTTGAGACGCCGGGGTTGATGGCGAAGCTGCGGTCGCGCAGGGTGGTGTTACGCAAAGGCGCGGCGTGCCAGTCGTTTTCCACGGCCCAAGCGGAGTCTCCCCACAATATGGTCGCGTGCTCAGCGTCGCTGTCGTTGGCGTCCGTCGGCAAGGTGAGATTGCATGAGGACACCGCTTCCACGATGAACGGAGCGTCGGCCGAGAGGCGGGTGTAGGTTCGTGCCGCGGAGATGCCGGGATAGGCTTCGAACACCGAGGTCACGGTGAGGGTCGGTGCGCATTGCGCCGGGGATGGGGCGTGATCGGTGCGCTTTGTGGGTTCGTCGTCGAACGTTCTCCCGTGCGCTTGCAGCGCGTCAAAGGATGCCGTTTGTGTGATCTCCAGCCGGTATGGGGTCATATCGTCCTGCTGCTGCGGCTGTTGCGGCGTCGCCGCGCAGGCGTGGGCGAAGCGCAGCTGCCGTCCGGCCAAGGTTTCGGCCAGATCCAGACGGTTGTCGTTGGAGCCGGTGATGGGGGCTGAGATCTCCACGATCGGTTTGGCGTCGCGTTGCGCGATTCCATCCGGCGACGTCGGCGGCATGCCTTGGCCCGACATGCCGATCATGCTGACGGGGCGATCGGCCGCCGCCTCGAAGGTTAGCGAGATAACGCCGTTGCCCCAGATGAAACGGCCTTGGGCATCCGGAACGATGTGATGGACATCGGATGAGGGGGATGGGGAGACAGGAGGTGTTGAGAACGCAGGCAAGGTCTTCTCCTTACTTTGGGGTGATGTTATCGAATGGTAGTCGATTGGCGTGCGAGTGGTGAGATGGGATAACGGGAATGCCGGGATTCTGCCGCCGATGTACGAATAGCGTCGATTCGATCGGATGCCGGTGCGAGACGCGGTGGGATGCCTGTCCATTAGACGGAATGCGGCGAGCTTGGATAAGGCGCGCGAGTGTAGGTTATCCTGCATGGCAAAGACATACAAGATCGCCGTGATCCCCGGCGACGGCATTGGCAAGGAAGTCACCCCGTGGGCCCAGCAGGCGCTGGAAAAGGCCGCACAGGGCGAGGCTGAGTTCACCTACGAGCATTTCGATCTTGGCGCGGAACGCTATCTGCGTGACGGCGCGATCCTTCCCGAAGACGAGGAGGAGCGCATCAAGGCCAACGACGCGATTCTGCTGGGCGCGGTCGGCGACCCGCGCATCAAGGCCGGCATTCTGGAGCGCGGCCTGCTGCTCAAGCTGCGCTTCGACCTGGACCAGTTCGTGAACCTGCGCCCCTCCAAGCTGTATAAGGGCGTCACCTCGCCGCTCGCCAACCCGGGCGATATCGACTTCGTGGTGGTGCGTGAGGGCACCGAAGGCCTGTACTGTGGCGCGGGCGGAGCGGTCCGCCGCGACACCCCCAACGAGGTGGCCACCGAGGTGTCCATCAACACGGCATACGGCGTGGAGCGCGTGGTGCGCTACGCCTTCCAGCTGGCCATGAAGCGTAAGAAGCATGTGACCCTCGTGCACAAGAAGAACGTGCTCGTCAACGCGGGCGACATGTGGCAGCGCCTGGTCGAGAAGGTCGCCGCCGAATATCCGGAAGTCACGCACGACTACCAGCACATCGACGCGGCCACGATCTTCCTCGTCTCCGATCCGAGCCGTTTCGACGTGATCCTCACCGACAACCTCTTCGGCGACATTCTCACCGATGAGGCCGGTGCCGTGGTGGGCGGCGTGGGCTACTCCGCCTCCGGCTGCATCAACGCGACCAACGAGTTCCCGTCCATGTTTGAGCCGATTCACGGATCCGCGCCCGACATCGCCGGCCAGAACAAGGCCAACCCGACCGCCGCGATTCTCTCCGCCGCGATGCTGCTGCGCCACCTCGGATTCGACGAGGCCGCCGCGAAGATCGACGCAGCCGTGGAAGCGGATATCGAGGAGCTGGGCTCCACGCAGCGTTCCACCGACGAGGTGGGCCGCGACATCCTCGCCCGCATCGCGTAGCGACAAACTGAATGTTAAGCGCTGGGCGTTTGAACGTTGAACGTTGGCATTGGGGCGTAAGACGTTGAGCATCAGAAGTTGAACGCCGGATGCGACCAAAGAACGGCCGCCATCCCAAGAATCGGGATGGCGGCCGTTCTCGTTGCTATGCTGGTGTGCCATGGTTGGTACGACATCTGAACTCGGTGGGGAAACAATGCGCACGCGGCGAGGAGAGTGCAAAACCCTCGGCGGCAAACTCGTCGCCGTCAGTGTTGCCGTTGATGATGCGGGGCGTGTAGCGGACTGCCATATCGACGGCGATTTCTTTATCGAAGGAACGAATGAGGCAAGCGACGCGTTATTGCGCGGCATCGAACAGGCGTTGCTCTCCGGCGAGTCAGTGTCCGAGGCGGTCGCGCGCCACAGCGAGGCTCGACTTGTGGGCACCGACGCCCAAGCCATCGAAACCGCATTCGCCCGCGCGACGAACCACTTGGAATGTGGCGAGGGAACCGATAATGCCCACGCCGCGGGCGTTCATGTCGAGAGTGGACATGAAGTGAATGCGAGCGGCGCGGAAGCGGACGATGCGCGGGCACGATGGGAGGCATTGACGCGTGAACTCGTGGTGACGCATGACCATCCGCGCTCGCCAGCGGAACAGATGGCGCTCGACGAACAGTGGGCGCGCGAGGTCGCGGCCGGCGCAAGGCCTGCGACGTTGCGGTTCTGGGAATGGGCCGAGCCTTGTGTGGTGATCGGCCGATTCCAATCCGAGGGCAACGAGGTCAACCTCGATGTGGCGCGGGACTTGGGGTTCTCGGTGGTGCGGCGCTGCACTGGCGGCGGCGCCATGTTCATCGAACCGGGCAACACCATCACCTATTCGCTGTATGCTCCTTTGTGGTTCGTCGAAGGAATCGACATCGAGGAATCCTATCGTCTCTGCGACCGTTGGCTGGTTGAGGCCTTGCACAAATTGGGCGTCGACGTGCGGTTCAGCGGCTTGAACGACATCGCCTCGCAGACGGGCAAAATCGGCGGTGCCGCGCAGAGGCGTTTCCCGCAGCCGCGCATGGGCGGCGATGTTTTCAAGAAGGCGGAAACCCCGCACAGGGATACCGCCGCCGGCACGGGCAGGAAGCTCAGCGATATGGGGTCGAATGCTGTGGGCGCGGTGCTGCATCATGTGACGCTCTCCTACGATATCGACGCGCAAAAGATGGCCCGCGTGCTCAACACCAGTCGCGAGAAGATGCGCGACAAGGCCGTGAAATCGGCCGTGAAACGGGTCGACCCGCTCAAACGCCAGACCGGATTCACCCGCGAGGAGCTCGTGAATTACCTCATTAGCGAGTTTGGTGTGTCCGGCTTCGAAGCCGGCCTCATGTAAAACGATTGATTCTCGAGTTTGGTGTGGATTTTTGAGGCTTTGCCGGCAAACGGACACACCAAACTTAAAATCGTCCTTCGCAGAGGCCTCGCGATACAATGGGCGGACGGTCTACGCTGACTGAATCACTATGAACAAGGACGGTGCAATGAGCATGGAGAAGCCAAACGCGACTCCTGAGGAGGAGAATCTGCTGCTGCATACCGCATTGTTCAAGCAGGTTTCTCCCGAAGAAGCCGAAGAACTGATTCCACACCTGAAAACCGCCGTGTACGACAAAGGCGGTTACATTTTCTTCGAAGGCGACACCGACCACCGCATGTATTTGCTGGAGGAAGGCCGTGTGAAGCTGATCCGCCAAGCGAACGACGAGCGCATTCAGCTGCTGTCCATTCACGCGCCCGGCGAGGTGTTGGGGGAGATTCCGGTGTTCGACCCCAGCGGCGGCCCGCGCACCGCCTCCGCGATCGCGATGAACTTTGGCACGCGCGTCGCCTATCTGGAACGTGAGGCGCTGTTCGCTTGGCTGGATGAGCATCCGCGTGTGGCGGTGGATATGTTGCAGGTGCTGGCCGGACGCATGCGTTCCAACAATGAGCGCATCTGCGATCTGGTGTTCATGGATGTGCCGGCGCGATTGGCGAAGACGCTGCTCAACCTCGCCTCGCGTTTCGGTGAGCCGGTCGAGGCGGGTCTTAAGGTGCCGCACGATCTGACCCAGGAGGAGATGGCGCAGCTGGTCGGCTCGTCGCGCGAGACGGTGAACAAGGCGTTGATGGATTTCGCCAACCGCGGTTGGATCGCCCGCGACGGACGTTCGATCATCATCTACCAGCCCGGTATGCTGATTCGCCGTTCCCGACGATAGTCGGTCGGCGATGCCCCTTTTGGGATCATAGGCATCGTGCTCTTTGGTGATATTTCAGGGTTTTTCCCAGTGTTTTTTAGGAGAGTGCGGTTCTTGTGACGATTCGTCACGATAGTGAATACGGGGCGGACTTGGTAGAGCGCCACCTTTAGAATGAGCAGCATGCCCAAAGAGAAGTCTGTAACAGTTCATCGTGCGCTCGTACTCATGCTGACCTACGTCGTGCTCGCCGTGTCCGGCGGCGTGGTGGCCAGTTTGCTGTTCATGCCTGCCGTGTTCGGCGCCAACACCGTGGCCAAGGCCGTCGTGCCGTCGCTGCAGGTGGAGGGCGTGGACTTCGACGTGACCAGCTTGCCGCAGAAGTCGGTGATGTACGCGAGCGACGGCACCACCGAAATCGCGCAGTTCTACAGCCAGAACCGCATCGTCGTGCCGCTGAAGGACATCTCCAAGCCGATGCAGCAGGCCATGGTGGCGCGTGAGGACCGCCGCTTCTGGCAGCATTCCGGCGTGGATGTGCAGGGCGTGCTGCGCGCGTTCGTGCAGACCTATCTGATTAGAGGCGACCAGCAGGGCGGCTCGTCGCTCACCCAGCAGTACGTCAAGAACGTGCTGCTTATGCAGGCGATCGAAGATAATGATCCGATCGCGCAGTACCATGCTTCGGAAAGTACCGTCGCGCGTAAGATCCGCGAGATGCTTATCGCCGTGCAGATGGAGAAGACCTACTCCAAGGCGGAGATTCTGCAGGGCTATCTCAACATCGCCCAGTTCGGCGTGAACCTGTACGGCGTGGAGACCGCCGCGGAACGCTACTTCAATACGACGGCCGCCGAACTCAATGTCGTGCAGGCCGCCACCATCGCGTCCATCACCCAGAACCCGAGCAGCTACGATCCCTCGATCGAGGAGAACCAGGCCGAATGCGAGACGCAGCGCAACATCGTGCTGTCTCTGATGCTGCAGGAGGGCTACATCTCGCAGGAGGAGTACGACGAGGCGGTGAACACCCCGCTGGTCGACACGCTTAACATCCAAGAGGTGAAGGTGGGCTGCCAGGATGCCGGCGACTACGCCTTCTTCTGCGATTATGTGGTGCACAAAATCGAGAACTCCGAGGAATTCGGCGAAACCGCCGAGGAACGCGAGAAGCTGCTCAACGAGGGCGGCCTGACGATCGTGACCACGCTGGACGTCGACGCGAACAGCCTGCTGATGGAAGAGGCTCGCAACACGATTCCCGCGGATGACGCCAGTGGCATGGAAATCGTCATGGCTTCGGTCAAACCCGGCACCGGAGAAGTATTGGGCTTCGGCATCAACAAAACATACGACGCCACATCGGAGGCCGCGTCGGATCCGACCAAAACCTCCATCAACTATGCGGTGGATATGGTCGACGGCGGTGGAACGGGCTTCCCGATCGGATCCTCGTGGAAGCCGGTCAATCTGATCGCATGGATGGAGGCAGGGCGCTCGATCAACGAGAACCTGCAGACCACCACACGATACGCGCAATCGGAATTCGACTGCGACGGCTATAGCGGAGGCCCGACGATATGGTCGGTGCAGAACGCGTTGGGCTCCGGAACCACGAATCCGGAAAGTCCATTCCTGGGTCTGGTGCGCTCGCACAACACCACACAGGCTTCGATGGGCGCGATCATCGGCCTGTGCGCTGTGGCCAACACCGCCACCGAGCTGGGCTACCACGACGCCTACACGGGGGCGACGCTGCAGGAGAGCACCTCGTTCACGCCGTCGATGCTTATCGGAACGGTGAACGTCTCGCCGCTGACCATGGCCAGCATCTTCGCCGTGTACGCCTCCAACGGCGTGCAGTGCAACCCGATCGCCTTGACCAAGGTGACCGACAAGAACGGCAACGACATCGACGTGCCCTCCGCCAACTGCCATCAGGCGGTCGATCCGGAGATCATCCAGACGCTGGCATACACCCTCAACCAGGGCGTGATCAGATCGGATGGCGCGGGCGGCTCGGCCCAGTTGGACAACGGGCGCAAAACCTTCGCGAAAACCGGTACGAACGGCAACACCTACGTGACGACGGGCGGCTTCATCCCCAACGAGATCGCCACCTTCGTACTCGTCGGCGACGCGCAGGGCTCGACCGCGATCGAGAACATCACCATCAACGGCGCGTACAACTCGTACTGGGACGGCTCCACCATCGCGGCCCCCGCATGGCGCCGATTCATGAACGCCTATGCGGAACGCAAGCAGTTGGCCATCGACAACGACTACGGACAACCGTCGTCGAAGTACACGGCGACCAGCAGCACGGTGACCTCCATCCAGGGCACCACGCTGTCCAGTACGACCAACCGCAGCAACAGCAGCAATAGCAACAGCAACAGCAACAATTCGACGACCAACTCGACCGGCGGCAACACCAGCCAGCAGAACAACTGACGCCGACGGTTCCGCCTGAATTGGGCATGTATTCGACGGGCGTTCACCGACAGCGGTGAACGCCCGTCTACAATATGTGGGTAGGGCGTCAGTGTTGAGTCGACGCCATCGAAATGGAGGGCGCGATGACGCAGAACGACCAGCTTCACGAGAATTTCGATTTCCGGGGATTCGACGTGCCTGAACTCGAGGCGGTGACACTGGCCGCTCAGGAGGCGGGCGCGAAGGCCGCGAAACATGCGAAGGCTGCGAAGTCCTCGAAGGCTGCGAAGGCTGCAAACGGTGGGGAAGGCGCCCAGAGCGGGAAGAACGGAAAGAATGGAAAGGCTAAGAAGGGGATCAAAGTGAAGAAGACGAAAGCGAAGTCGGTGAAATCGGCGGATCTGGACGCGAAGGACGCAAAAGTCGCGAAAACCGCGAAGCATGCGAAGGCTTCGCAGTCTGAAACGCGAGACGGTGCGCAAGACGGGCTGCGGGGGAGCGCCGCGGGCGTCAAACTATTCGAGCCGCTGACCCTGCGCGGCGTGACCATGCGCAACCGCGTGTGGCTGCCGCCGATGGACATGTATTCGGCGTTCGCGCGCGACGGCAAGCCCACGCCGTTCCACTATCAGCATTACGTTTCCCGCGCGATGGGCGGATTCGGCATGATCATTGTCGAAACGACCGCCGTCGCGCCCGAAGGCCGTATCTCCCCATGTGATGTGGGCCTGTGGGAGGACGGGCAGATCGAGGCGTGGCGTTGGATCGTCGACGGCATCAAGGCCGCGGGCGCGGTGCCCGCCATCCAGCTCAACCACGCCGGACGCAAAGCCTCCACCGGCTGTTTCGCCGTGGGGTACGACGGCGAAAGCGTACCCTTCGAGGCGGGCGGATGGCCTACTGTCGCGCCTTCGCCCATCCCGTTCGGCTCGTTGGCCAAGCTGCGCGCGTTGGGTGTGGATGAGATTCACGGCATCGTGTCTGCGTTCGCCTATGCGGCTGGACGTGCGGTGGCCGCCGGCTTCCAGGCGATTGAACTGCATGCCGCGCACGGCTATCTGATCTCGCAGTTCCTCGATCCGCTGTGCAACGAGCGCGACGACGAATACGGCGGCGACCTGAACGGTCGCGCGCGCTTCTTGCTGGAGATCGTGGATGCGGTGCGCGCCACGATTCCGCAGGACATCCCGCTGCTGGTGCGCATCTCCGCCACCGATTGGGCGGCCGGCGGCTGGGATCTGGACCAGACGATCGCGGTGAGCACCATGCTTAAGGAGCACGGCGTGGACTTGGTCGATGTCTCCACCGGCGGCATCATCGACGGTGTGACGATTCCCGTGAAGCCGAACTATCAGGTGCCGTTCTCCGCGCAGGTGCGCGCGAAGGCCGACGTTCCGGTGACCGCGGTGGGACTGATCACCAAGGCGAAGCAGGCGGAGAAGATTCTGCGCGCCGGCGACGCGGACGCCATTGAAATCGGCCGCGCCGCGCTGCGCGACCCCTACTGGCCGTTGCGCGCCGCCGACAAGCTCGGCGTGCGCGCCTCCGACATGCCGTACCCGCCGCAATACCTGCGCGGCGCATACTGACCCTCAGGACCTACAGGTCTGCGCCGACGGCTTCGCTGACGTGCTCGAAGCCGTCGCGCTTGAGCAGCTCGGCCAGGCCGCGCTTGAGCACGGTGATCTGCTGCGGGCCGCGGTACATCAGCGCGCTGATGAACATCACCAGGTCCGCGCCCGCGCGAATCTTGGCATAGGCCTGTTCGGGGGTGAAGACGCCGCCGATGCCGGCGATGGCGAAACGGTCGCCGTACTCGCGGCGCACCTGGCTGATCAGCTCGTTGCTGGCGCGGTAGGTGGGGCCGCCGGACAGTCCGCCCTCCCAATCGTGGGGGATGGCGAGGCCGGTGCGGTCCTTCTGCAGATTCGCGATGGACAGACCCTGCACATTATGTTCGGCGAGCACGTCGAGCAGTTCCTTGAGCTCGGGCCATGGCTTGTTGAGCGGAAGCTTGACCAGCGTGGGCTGCGGGCGGTCGATCTGGTCGAGCGCGGCGAACAGCTGGTCGAGGTTCTCGGGGCTTGCGGTGAAGGGTTCGCCCGCCTTGGTGTTGGGACAGGAGACGTTGACCTCGACCATGGCGGTGCGGCCCGCGGCGCGGCGCATGGAGATGCAGTAGTCCTCGATGCCTTCGGCGAGGTCGCCGGTGAGCGCGTCGTTGGTGCGGGCGATGGAGACGGAGATCTGCATGGAGTTCGCCTTGGTCCACGCCTGTTCGGCGCGTTCGATCACCGTGTCGGAGCCGATGTTGGCGAGTCCGACATGCACCATCATCGAATCGTATTCGGGCAGGCGGTGGAACCACGGCTTGGCGTTGCCGGGGCAGACGCGAGAGGTGGTGGAGCCGACCGTCTCGAAGCCGAAACCGGCGTTGTCGAGCAGCACCGGCATCTCGCAGTTCTTGTCGAGGCCGGCGGACAGGCCGAAGGGGTTGGCGAAGTCCACGCCCATCACCGTGGTCTCGAGCACGGGATCGGTGTAGTTGAGCATCTGGCGCTCGAGCCACATCAGCGGGATGATGTTTTTGGTCAGGCGGCAGAAGGCGATCATGCGGTCGTGCGCCTCATCCGGCGGCACGTTGAACACGAAGTTCGGTTTGATGATGTGCTTGTAGCCGAAGGTGAACAGGTCGGTGGTGGCTTTATTGACGGCGTCGTGCCAAAAGCTTTCGGAAACGTAACTCATGGGGTCCATTGTGTCACGATTGGCGTCGTTTGACCATGATGATTTGCAACGATTTAGCCATAGGGGGTGTTTGCTCTCGGCAGGATTGGCTTGTTCTCAAGGTTTGCTGATTTAAGGTGGCTAAATCGTTGCAAGTGGGATAGTGGGATGTGCGAAAGGTGACGCAAATTCTATAAGAAACGCTCATCTGGGTTTGAAATATGAGCTTTTATGTGCGATAATGTTCGTATGATTTCGTCACAGCGTCAGCACCTCATTTTGAGCAGGCTGCGCACGCGTGGTGCCGTGCGCATTACGGCGTTGTCGAAGGAGTTGGGTGTGTCAGCGATGACCATCCGCCGCGACATCGCCGAACTTTCCGACAAAGGCCTGCTTAAGCGCGTCCACGGCGGTGCCGTGACCACCAGCACCCTGCTGAGCGAGCCGTTGTTCTCGGTCAAGTCGCAGATGGACATCGGTCTGAAAGACGCCATCGCCCAAGAGGCCGTGAAATATGTGGCCCCCGGCGACGTGATCGCCATCGGCGGCGGCACCACGGCCTACGTATTCGCCCAGCACCTGCTCGAATCACAGCAGGCCAGCGGCATCACCATCCTCACCAACTCGATTCCCGTGGCCGAGCTGGTGCAGGCGCTCGAATCGAAGGATGTCGAGGTGATCGTCACCGGAGGCGTGATCACGCGCTCCAACTCGCTGGTGGGTCCCATCGCCGACAAGGTGGTCGCGTCCCTGCGCGTCAACACCGTGTTCCTCGGCACGCATTCGGTTTCCATCCCGCGCGGCTTCCTGATGCCGAACTCGCTGGAAGCCGCCACGGACATGGCGATGATGGACATCGCCGACCGCACGATCATCCTGACCGACCATACGAAGTGGAGCTGCACCTCGCTATCGCTGTTCGCGCGCTTCGATCAGGTGGACACGGTGATCACCGACGACGGACTCGACCCCGATTCCGCCGCCAAAACCAAGGATTTGGTGAAAGAACTCGTTCTGGCCCATCAGAGCGAACCCGAAGAGGAAAGTGAGTGACCAATGGCGCAATTCGCGAACTACACCCCAGGGGCGTATGCGAAGGAGCATATCCGCATCACACCGACGACACTGGCCGACGGACGTGACTTTTTCTATCTGGACGACGATCCCGCATACGTCTCCGGCGAGAAGACCCGCGAACTGAACGATCCGCGCGAGCTGGCGTACCGGTTCTCCAACCAGCTGAATGCGGCGGGTGAGGAAGTGCCCTACGCGGCCCCTGAAATGCGCCGCGACCCGCTGACCGGCGACTGGATCCCGATGGCGACCGCTCGTATGAACCGCCCCATCACCGCCGGCCCTGGCGCCACCGCCACCGGCAATCCGCTGGCCGCGCGCAAGCCCGGCGATCCGTACCAGGACGGCGAAGTGCCCGACACCGACTACAACGTCGTGGTGTTCGAGAACCGCTTCCCCTCCATGTGCAAGGTGCCCGGCCGCTCCGAAGCCGTGGAATACGTCAACGGCAGCCCGCTGTGGGAGAAGAAGCTCGCCGCCGGCCGCTGCGAGGTCATCTGCTTCGATCCGAACGAAACCGGTCTGCCCGCCGACCTGCCTGTGAGCCGTCTGCGCACCGTCGTGGAGGCGTGGGCCTTCCGCACCGCCGAAATCTCCAAGATGGACGGCATCGAACAGATCTTCCCGTTCGAAAACCACGGCCAGGAGATCGGCGTCTCGCTCGCCCACCCGCACGGCCAGGTGTACTGCTACCCGTTCATCGCCCCCAAGATGGAAACCGAGCTCAAGCACACCGAAGCCTACTTTGAGAAGACCGGCGGCAACCTGCTTAAAGACATTATGAACGCCGAAATTGAGGCGGAGGAGCGCATCGTGATGCGCAACCACTCGTGGATCGCCTACGTGCCGGCCGCCGCCCGCTGGCCCCTCGAGGTGCATGTGGCCCCCGTGCGCGACGTGCTCACGCTCGACGAGCTCAACGATCAGGAACGCTGGGATCTGGCGCAGATGTACTCCACGCTGCTCAAGCGCGGCAACGCGTTCTTCGACACGGGCGACGGACTGGGCATGGACCTGCCGTACATCGCCGCATGGCACCAGGCGCCGGTTCGCGACGCGCGCCGCGAGCATTACCGCCTGAACCTGCAGTTCTTCTCGTTCCGCCGCGCCGCCAACAAGATCAAGTATCTCGCCGGATCCGAATCCGGCATGGCCGCCTGGATCTCCGACACCACCCCCGAACTCATCGCCCAGCGTTTCCACGAGTTGGGTGCCATCGACATCGCCGACTGAACCCACAAGGAAACATCATGACTGCTGTTGAATTCATTGCGCCGCTTTCGCATGACGAAGGCGTGAAAATCGCCACCGACCTGTTCGTGCAGACCTACGGCAAGCAGCCCGCCGGCGTGTGGGCCGCGCCGGGCCGTGTGAACCTAATCGGCGAGCACACCGACTACAACGCGGGCCTGTGCCTGCCGATCGCGTTGCCGCACCGCACCTTCATCGCCCTCGCGCCGCGCGAGGACACCATGGTGCACGTCGTCTCCGACGTGAAGCCTGACCAGGTCGCCGAGGCCGATCTCGACGGACTTTCCGCCGGCGAGGTCGAAGGCTGGGCCGCCTACCCGGTGGGTGTGGCGTGGGCGCTGCGCGAGGCCGGATTCGATACGGTGCAGGGCTTCGACGCGGCCTTCGCCTCCTGCGTGCCGCTGGGCTCCGGCCTGAGCTCGTCCGCCGCCATGACCTGCTCCACCGCGCTGGCCCTGGATGAGGTATACGGCCTGGGCTACGGCTCGTCCGACGCGGGCCGTGTGACCCTGATCAACGCCGCCATCAAGTCGGAGAACGAGATGGCCGGCGCCTCCACCGGCGGCCTCGACCAGTCCGCCTCCATGCGATGCACGCCGGGTCACGCGCTGCTGCTCGACTGCCGTCCGGAGCTGACCGCGCTGGAGAACGTCTCCCAGCAGGTCTTCGATCTGGACGCACATGGATTGGAGCTGCTCGTGGTCGACACTCAGGCGCCGCACCAGCTCAACGACGGCCAGTACGCGCAGCGCCGCGCCACTTGCGAGGAGGCCGCGCGCATCCTCGGCGTGGCCAACCTGCGCGTCACCGCCGACGGCATCGCCAAGGCCGACGACCAGTTCCAGGCGCTTAAGGAGACTCTGGACGCGCTGGACGATGAGACCATGAAGAAGCGCGTGCGTCACGTGGTCACCGAAATCGAGCGTGTGCATTCCTTCGTGCGCGCCTTCGCACAGGGCGACATCGAAGCGTCCGGACGCCTGTTCAACGCCTCGCACGATTCGCTCGCAGCGGATTACGAGGTGACGGTGCCCGAACTCGACATCGCCGTGGACGTGGCCCGGGCTAACGGCGCGTACGGTGCGCGCATGACCGGCGGCGGCTTCGGCGGCTCCATCATCGCGCTCGTGGATAAGGGCCGCTCGCAGGAAGTCGCGCAGAAGATCGCCGACGAATTCGAACGCCAAGGCTTCCACGCACCGCGTGCACTTGCTGCAGTGGCTGCGGCGAGTGCGTCTCGCGAAGCGTGACGCATGCGGCGCAAGGACAGTCCAGTGGACTGTCCGGCCACTGCGGCCTGAGGGCGGACGGTAGTTCGCCCGAGGGTAGGTTTGGGCCGGCCGTAGGCCGTCCTTAATTGCCGCGTATGCAGCGCCGAGTGTGTGACGCCGTATGGCCTTAAAAGAGGGCTTCTTCTTTCGAGAATGATCTGGAAAGAAGAAGCCCTTATGTTTTTGAGTGCGGCTCAGAATGGGCTTAGCGGTAGCCTTCCCAATGGGGGAGTGGGAACAGGATGTTCTCGTATTGCGCCCAAGTGTCGAGCAGATCGATATTGGGTTCTCCGAGCCAGCGGGATTGCAGTCCCTCCATCGCCGATCCCACCGCCATGGAGAGCAGCGCTATCGATTGCGGCGTGGAGAACTCAGGAGGCAGCTTCCAGGGGAGGTTCCCGACCTCTTCGCGCAGTCGTTCGCCTCGTTTGGCGAAGTAGTCATGGGCCGGATGTTTGGGATCCAGCGCTTCGGCGCGCAGCACGATGTAGAGCTGCGTGAGCATGGGGTTGCGTAGGCTCTCCTGCGCGATGATGCGATACCATTCCGGCATGAGCGCCGGGGATTGTTCCAGCTCTTCTTTGGACAGCGCGAGCTTGGCATCCAGATATTGTTTTCCTGTATTGCCTTCGCCGTGCTCATCGTATTCCTCGAGGATGAGTGAGAGCAGTCCGTTCTTGTTTTTGACATATTTGAGGATTCCCGCCTGGCTGAGACCGGCGCGGTCCGCGACCTCTTGAATGGTCATGCCGTAGAAGCCACGTTCCGATAAGACCTCCATCGCTGCCTGTGCGATGTCTTTGATTCGTTGAGAGCTTTGTTTGCGCATGGTGATTCTCCTCGTGTGCCTCTGTCTTCATCAATATAGTCGCTGCGCATGGTCACGAATGACGGCGGTTGAGGGTGGATGCCCTGCGTGGCCGCGACACGCGTTGACAAGATCGTCGCTTGGTATTATCGTATCTCTCGAGGTAAGTAAGTATTTACTTACTAATGAAAAAACGCCAGCGGGACTGACTGTATGGATGCAGTCAATCGCCGATGGCCGCAATGCGACACCGGGCGAAGTCGTTCGGTGGCTCCGGGGCGGGCAAGCTCGCCAGCCCGGCTCACACCCAATGCGGAGAATCCGCAAATGAACATGGAGGTTCATATGTCGTCACAACAGAAGACCAACTGGCGCCCTTGGCTGGTATTCGCCGGGTGCTGCGTGTTGTCGCTCGTTGGTTTTGGCTTGATCGTCAACACTGCGGGTCTGTATTACACCCCGCTATGCGAGGAGCTGGGCATCTCCCGGGCGCAGATCGCGCTGGCCTCGTCGATTATGGCCATCGCCGCCATGCCTACGATGCTGTTGGCCGGTGGCATCATGAAGCGAATCGACTCGCGTGTATTGATCTCCGGCTGCATCATCGTGGTCTCGCTGCTGTTTTTCCTCCAGTCCTTTTTCACGCAACTGTGGCAGTTCTACGTGTCATTCGCGCTGATGGGCATCGCATATGTCATTCCGATCTCCTTGGCTCCCAGTGTGTTGCTCACCAACTGGTTCGAGGACAAACTCGGTTTGGCGATGGGTGTGGCCCTGGGTATCAGCGGCATCGGCGGTATGGTCTTCAACCCCATCGTCTCCGCGTGGATTACCAATCTTGGTTGGCGTTCGTCGTACCGCATCACCGCTTTGGTGTTGGCGGTGTGCATCCTCCCCTTTGCGATTCTTGCATTCAAATTCCGTCCCGATGCGAGCAAAAACGAATATGCCTATGGTCATGTGGCCAGCGCCGAGGAACAGCAAGGCGTGCAGACCGAGCTGACCGGTATGAGCATCAAGGAAGCGTTCAAGACCAAATCGTTTGCGCTGCTGGTTGTGGTATCCGTGCTTCTGCAGGTGGTGGCCGCCATGGTGCAGCATGTGTCCGGTCATGAGGTGGCGCAAGGGCTGACGTTGGAGCAGGGTTCGCTGGTGGTGTCCGGCATCATGCTCGGCGCTGCGGTTGGCAAAGCGACGATCGGCATGCTGCTCGATCGCATGAAAACGGAGGTTGTGATTCTTCTCTACGCTGCGATCGGTCTCATCGGTTGGGGCTTGATGGCGGTGTCCGGAGCCGTGACACCCGCCACCATCGCCGGATTCCTCGCGGGACTCGGCCAGGGTGTGGTGTTGGTCGCTTTGCCGTGGATGATTCGCCAGTTCTTTGGACAGAAGGATTACGCCACGATTCTGAGCGTGGTCTCCGTGTTCGGCTCCGTGGCGTCGGCCATCGCCGGCACCGCGCATGGTGCCGTGTACGACCTGACGGGCAGCTATCTGCCGTCGCTGGTGGGCAACGTCGCGTTCTACGTGATTGCGGCAGTCGCGGCAATCATGGCCTTTAAGCTGCGCCCCGGTAAGGACGCGCGCACCCGATGAGAGCGCTGGAGCGGGTCGTCGCTTCGCTGGGCCCCCGCTCCCAGTCGATGAAGATACCGTCACAAGGAGCCGAAAATGAGCGATGCTGATGAATTCCTGAACAACTATCTGGCGAACATCCGCCGTCAATATGAAAACTCCGCCTATGCCCCCGTATACGAGACCGTACGCAAACGCACCGAATCCGTGCCATGCCGCGATGGTGTGATGCTGACGACCGACATCTATACGCCCGCGGAACCGGGGCCGTACCCCACAATCGTGGTACGGTGCCCATATCCCCAGCAGGTGCCGCTGTGGGAGCTGCATGGCGAGGAGCTGGCGAAACGAGGCTATGCGATGGTGTGCGAATGGTGCCGCGGCACCCACACCTCCGGTGGTGAATGGGAGCCGAACGTCAACGAACGCAACGATGGCGCGGACCTGCTCGCATGGCTCGAAGAGCAGGACTGGGTCGATGTGGTCGGTCTGTGGGGTACTTCGTACCTGTCTCTGACATGTTGGGTCGTGGCCGACATCACCACGCCCAAGGTGGCGTCGATTTGCGCGAACCACTACGGCACCGACCGTTTCGCCTCCGCGTATCAGAAGGGGGCGTTCCGCTGCGACGTGCTGACCGCGTGGGCCATGCAAAATGCCGGGCATCCGGTGGATGCCGACTATCTCCAATCAGCGCTCCACCGCCCTCAGCTGCGTGTGGATGAGGACATGTGGGGAGGGCGATTGGATTGGTATCGCGATTGGATTAGTCATCCCGAGGGGGACGATCCCTACTGGGATGAAGGATTCTGGGGATTGCTCAAGCGTATTCCCGCAAACGTTACGGTGCCCATGTTCATTCAAGAAGGATGGTTCGACCATCATCTCGGCAGCGCGCTCACCGGCTACCAGAGCCTCAACCCGCGCGTCAAGGAACACTCTTGGCTGCGTATCGGGTGCTGGAACCACTACTTCATCAATCCCATAGAGGGGCTGGAACCGCGCAACCTCGACGCCACCGAAGTGCCGGCCGCGCTGGAATGGTTCAATCTGACGCTCAAGAATCGTCTGGTTCCGGAGCGGAAAGTGGAATACTACGAAATCGGCGACGACTCGTGGCATACCGTGGATCAGTGGCCGCTCAGCGATGATGCCACCAGTGAAATCCGGTTGTACCTGGCTTCCGGCTGCGACGAGGGCGGATTGGTTGCCGAACCGCCAGCGAAGGATGCTGCGACCTATGATTACGATCCCAACGATCCGGTGCGCACCAGAGGTGGAGAGGCGCTGCTGACCACGATGAACGAAATCGGGGCGCGCATCCAGCCGCAGCCGGGGTATCGTGACGACGTGGTGAGTTTTGTGTCGCGTCCACTCGACGAGGATCTGCATATCCAAGGATCGATTCGAGTGGAACTGTACGTGTCAAGCTCCGCCGAGGACACCGCGTTCACAGCCAAGCTGATGTGCGTGGATCCCAACGGTACGACGCGCAACTATCGCAGCTCCATCACCACCCTCGCCTTGGATGCTGCTGACTCGCCTGCCTACACGCCTGGTGAGGTGCGGCGGGTGAGTGTCGACATGTGGGATATCTGCTGGAAGGTGCCCGCTGGCTCGAGCATTCGGTGCGACATCTCATCGTCCGACTTCCCCCAGTACTCTGTGCATACGAACACCGCAGGCTTGTGGAGCGCGCAACGTGAGGCGGTAACGGCGCGTCAAACCATCCATATGGGGGCGGATACCCCGTCGGCGGTCGTGCTGCCAATCAAAACCACCAAGTAAATATTGAGAAAGTAGCGAGAAATGGTCGATCAGGAAGTATTGAATCTGTTCGCGAGCAACGTCGCCGCCATGACGAAAGGCGATGCTCCTCATCTGGCGGTACAGGTGCTGCCGGATGGCGTGGAACGAATCAAAGATCTCCCCTATATGCCGGAGCGGGAAGGTGAAGTCTCCGACGAAACGAGGGGTGCCCACCTGCTGGACATCTACAAGCCCGCGGATGCGCCGGCTGACGTTCCGCTGCCGGTGATTGTGGACTTCCATGGCGGCGGCTTGTACTACGGCAACAAGGAGAACAACGAATGCCGTGACATGCTGCTGGCGGCGCGGGGATTTGCCGTAGTGAACGCTAACTATAGGCTGGTTCCATCGGTGAGCTTTCCCTCGCAGCTGAAGGATGCGATGGCGGTGCTTGACTGGATCGCGGCGCATGGGGCCGAATATGGGCTTGATGTGAACCGGGTGAGCGTTACGGGTGACTCGGCCGGCGGGGCGCTGGCACTGTACCTGTGCGCGGCCAACGCCTCCGCGCAGTTGGCGGGGGCTCTGGGCGTGGCGCCTTCCCCCATCACGGTGCGCGCGCTCGCGGTCACCTCGGGCATGTTCCGCCTATCCGGCGGAGTGCACGCCACTGCGCTGTCCTACTATGGGCAGGGTTATTTCCAGACACCCGGCGACCATGTGATGATGACCCCCTATCTGAACCTGGACAAGCTGGTGGTGGATGCGGGCGAGGGACTGCCTCCGGTGTACATGGTCACCAGTGTCGAGGATTTCATCGCCGATAACAGCTACGAGCTGGCGCGTATTCTCCATAGCCGGCACCGCAACCATGCGATGAAGGTGTGGGCGCGAGGCGACGGACGGGCTCTCGGACATGTGTTCAATATCGTCCAGGCGGGCGATCCGGATGCGAGCGAGGCGCATGAGGCCATCGCGGACATCGCGGATTTCTGCAAGGCATATTGTGCGTAGTTCCGTGATTTAGGAGAGTTTGCTGACCCTCCGTCACGTCTCAGCACGTCACGCGAAGCGTGACGAAATCTAGGTCTTCTTGGTCTAAGCCCCTTCCGGTTGGGAGGGGCTTTCTTTGATTGTGATATTGCATTTCTTGTGCACCGGCATACGTCGCATTTCGTATTGAGACACGCCGATTATGTTAAGTCGTTATATGACGTTATATTATTTATATGACGTTATGTTACGTCATATAAAACGAAGGAGTTTAAAATGAATGCAGCTGAAATCGCCAAGCAGATCGTAGAGCGCAATGGTGGCACGGTAAGCGACATTTTCTTCGTCGCTTGCGGCGGATCTCTTGTCGATATGTACGTTTCCGATTATTTCGTACGCACCGAATCCAAGCATGTGGGCTCGGCTTGGATGACCGCCAATGAATTCGTCCATGCGACTCCGGCCAAACTTTCCAAGACGTCTGTGGTGGTGTTGTGCTCTCACAGCGGGAGCACTCCGGAAACCGTCAAAGCTGGTGAAGTGGCTCAGAAAGCCGGTGCGCAGACTGTTGGCCTGACTTACAATGCCGAAGCCGATCTGCTGAAGGTTTCTGATTACAAGGTGCTGTATGAATGGGGTGATGAGCAGTGCGTGGACAACAATCCGATGGCCATCATCCTGGACCTAACCATCAGCATTATCAATGAGATCGAGGGCTATGAGCATTACGATGGTTTCCGCAAGGGTATGGAAACCATTAACACCATCGTGGCCAATGCGGAGCGACAGGTTGAACCGCGAGCCAAAGTGTTCGCGGAAAAGTATCAGGATGAGCCGTTGTTCTATGTGCTTGCCTCTGGCGCGTCCTATGGTCACGCATACGGCTTCTCCATTTGCTCGCTGATGGAGATGCAATGGCAGGATGCTGCCCCCATCCATTCCGGCGAATTCTTCCATGGTCCCTTCGAAGTGACTGATGCGCAAACGCCGTTCATCCTGATCAAGGGACTTGGGCGCACTCGCGAACTGGACGAACGCGCCCAGACTTTCCTTGCGAAGTATGCCTCCAAAGTCGAAATTGTTGATGCCAAGGAACTTGGTCTTGACATGATTGATAATCCGGTTTCCGAATATTTCAACCCGGTTCTGTTCTACAGCGTGCTGTGCAAGTATCGCTACGCGCTGTCCGTCGTGCATAATCATGATCTTGATGTGCGACGCTATATGGGCAAGGTCGAGTACTAAGTTAGGTGTGGCATTATGAATAACAGTATTTCTCTCGACAAGAAGGTCTTGGGCCTAGGAGATCAGGTTGTTGATCAGTATGTCAACCTTAATGTCATGTATCCTGGCGGTAACGCGCTGAATTTTGCGGCGTTCGCTCGGCAGCTGGGCTATTCCTCAGCCTTTATGGGTGTGTTTGGTTCCGATCGTAACGCGCAGCATGTCAAAGACAGCATCGACCACATGCAAATCGATCGCAGCCGTTGCCAAGAGCATGAAGGCGCCAACGGTTGCGCCAAGGTCAATATCGTGGATGGTGACCGCGTCTTCATTGGTAGCAATGAGGGTGGTGTGGCTGGTGAGTGCCCGATTGCTTTGCAGCCGGGAGACCTTGAATACATTGGTGGTTTTGACTTGATCCATATGGGAATCTGGGGACATGCTAATCATGTTCTCCCTGCGGTGAGCAAGCTTGGTGTGCCTATTTCCTACGATTTCTCCGACGAATTCGAACCTGAGAACATTGATCAGGCTCTGGGATATGTACAGTACGGTTTCTTCTCTTTGAGCGGCATGATGACGGGGCAAATCAAAGTGCTGTTGCGTGCGCTGTTCCGTGAGGGGACGACCAAGCTGCTTTCCGCTACTCGCGGTGCCGAATCAACGATTATGTATGATGGCGAGCGCTTCTATGAACTTGAACCGAAATTCATCGAAGCGGTCGACACCATGGCGGCGGGAGACGCATTCCTTACCGCATTCCTGTTATCCCATGTGCTGGAGAACAAGAGTGTCGAGGAGAGCATGCGAGACGGACAATCTTTTGCGGGCCAAGCGGTTCAGCTCAAAGGATCATTCGGGTTCGAGACTCCCATCGAATAACGGACAGGTGCCGTGGAACGGCATATACGCGAATTGCTGTTGCCGATGGTTACAATACAAGCATATTGTCCATCTAACGGCAAGGAAGCGAGGCTGTCCAAATGCTGCAAGAAGATGCCAGTGTGCCTATGTATATGCAGATCAAGGCATCACTGCAGATGGATATCTCATCAGGCGTATATGCCGTTGACGACAAGATTCCTACAGAAACCGAGTTGTGCAATCGATATGGTGTCTCCCGCATCACTGTGCGTAGAGCCGTGGCTGAGCTGGTTGAGGAGGGTTACCTCATCAAACGGCAGGGAAAGGGCACTTTTGTACGATTGCATCGCATTGATCGCAAAATCGAATATGTCATGGGTTTTACCGACAGCGTGGAGCGTGCGGGAGGAGTCGCCTCAAGCGAAGTGCTGGTGAGACAAATCACGCAAGCGTCGGATGACGTAGCTCGGCGACTTGGAATTCCATCTCACTCTGATGTGTTGTACATCAAGCGAGTGCGTAAAGCTGATGGCATTCCGGTGATGATGGAGAACAATTATTTTGATCCCGCTAGGTTTGAATTCCTTATGGAGGAAGATCTCAGCGGATCGCTATACCACATGCTCACTGCGCGCGGTATTCGTCCGGTTAACCCGAAGACGACGCTGCTTAGCATGAAGCTCGCCGATTTTGAATTGGCGCGTGAAATGCGTGTTGCTGTCGGTACCCCGTTCTTCGCCATCGACACATTGATTTGCGATCAGGATGATCGGCCGGTCCATGTTGGACGTCAATACTGCCTTGGAGAGGCATACACTTTCAGTCTGTAGTGGTTTGATTGCCTGATTGGCAGGCATCGGCTGCCGGGGACGATGCCTCATCCTGGGACACAGAACACTAGTGTCAAAGGACAATCAGCAATCATGAGAACTATAATCAGGTCCCGTCATATCTTTGACGGGACGGGAACTCAGCCATTTCTTGGATATCTGGAGATTCGCGGCCCATTCATCACCCGTGTTGAACACGGCTGGGACTACAACATCGGTGAGCATGACAGACTTGTCAAATACGACGATCAGTTCGTCATGCCCGGTTTGCATGACAACCATGTGTTCTTCTCCGGATGGATGGCGGCTCATGCCGGACTTGATCTGAGCCAGACAAGTACACCGCAAGAAGCACTTGACCTAATTGGTGCATGGTTACAGAACCATCCGGGGGAATCCGTGTATGCCCATGGCTGGAGCCATGCTGCGTGGGGTGACGCTCCCGGCCGGGATTTATTGGACCATGCGACCGGAATCCCATCTCATGTCCCAGTTGTCGCCATCGATGCCGATCGCACGCGATATTGGATGAACACCGCGGCTGTGGAACGATACGGGTTTGTCGAAGATCAGCTATCCGCTGAGTCGCGTGTGCGTCTTATCCACGAAATGACTCATAATGCCTCTTTGGTGCGTACCATGTGGAGACGTTTTGAAGAACTGTTACTTTCGCGCGGCGTGGTTTCCATCAAAGACATCGTGTTTGACAATTGCGACGTGCACGAGGCGATTAGTGAACGTCTCTTGGATACAAGCATGGTGATTGAAGCGGTGCGAGGACCCTTCGACAAACCGCTGATTGGCCGTTACCTCAAACGTTCGTTTGGGCCACGAGTGCGCTTCGGCGGCGTGAAAATCATGGTGGATGGCGTGGTCGCGGACAAGACTGGCGATATCAATGGTCGATATGTAGGCTCAAGTGTTACCCCGACCATCGATTACGATGCGATTGAGTCGGATGTGGCCTATTTGTCTGAGCGAGGGGTATCGTGCTGTCTTACCGCCGAAGGCGATCGCGCCATCGAGCGTTGCGCTGCGTTGCTGGCTCGGCATGCCAGTCCCAAAGTGCATCATTCAATCAGCGACATGGAGATGGTGTCCGATTGTGCTGCCCGCATCATGGGCGATGCTGGAATCACCGCTGAACCATATCCGCAGATTTTGGGACTTAACCCTTCATATGACGAGGCGTACATGCCCAATGTGATTGAGGGGGAGAGCGGTGCTTCGTTCTTCCAATACACCAATTTGGTTCGCCATCGAGTCAACGTGACCTGCGGTACCGATTGTCCGCTGTTCGTCACTAGTTTGCCGGAATCGATATTGCGTGCGTCGAATCGGGCCTTCGATGATTCAGGTCGTCGTTGGTTCCCTGAATATGCGATGCCCAAAACCGTGCTTTTGGAAGCTTGGACTCACACTGGAGGTCCTGTCGAACAGGATCAAAGGCGTCAGCTCAAACGTGGTAATCCCGCCACCTACGTTGTGTTCGATCGTGATCTGATCGCGGCGGATGACAACGAACTAAAGCAGGCCCATGTGGTTGAAACCGTCATTGACGGCCGTACCGCGTACTCGGCTTGAGCACCATTCCTTTTTTAATCTCAATGAGGAGAACATTATGACTATTCTTGATCGTATAAAGAAGATTGGCTTCCCTCACAGCTATGCATTGCTGTTCGCGCTGATCATCGTCTGCGCCGTGCTCACCTGGGTGGTGCCCAGTGGGCAATTCGAGACCACAGCCGAAATGGTTAATGGTTCCGAGCGCACGGTTATCGTACCTGGCACATTCCAAGAAATCGCGAAAACATCCGGGGACGGTGATTTGCGGCAAGGGCTGACCGCGGTGCTGGAAGCGCCGGGCAACGGCATCGCCGCGGCGGTTGACGTGATTGCCTTCGTGCTGATTCTCGGCGGTGCGTTCGGCATCATACTCAAAACCGGTGCAATAGACCGTGGGCTTAAGGCGCTTGCTGACTTCCTTGGAGCCAAGGGCATTCTGGTTATTCCGTTGATGATGATTCTCATCTCCGCCGGTGGCTCCACCTATGGTATGAGCGAAGAGCTTATTCCCTTGTTCATCATCTTCATCACGTTCATGCTGACCATGGGCTTCGACTCGATGACCGCCGTACTGACGCTTTTTGTAGCCAGTCAGATTGGATACATCGCCTCCACCATCAACCCATTTAATGTGCTGATCGCGCAGGGGGTGGCTGACGTGCACGGCAATCCGCTGCTGTGGCTGCGTCTTGTCTATTGGGTGATTCTCACCGGAATTGGCATAGCGTTTGTAATGCGTTATGCGCTTAAGGTGCGCAGAAATCCTGAATCTTCCGTCGTGTACGATACAGATCTGAAGCTGAAGGCCCGGCTGCTCGGAGAGGTTTCCCAAGGCGGCTCTTCTTCTGAGGGAACTGAACGGTTCTCCCTTCGGGACAAGATCATCATTGCGTTGTTTATCATCGGATTGGGCGTAATGGTATGGGGCATCGTCACCCAGGGTTGGTATATGACGGAAATTGGTGCGCTGTTCCTGGCAATTGGCCTGGTTATCGGATTCGTGGCGCGTTTTTCCATTAACGAGATGTGCGAAGCCTTCGTATCCGGTTGCGCTGACTTCGTTTATGCTGCGTTTATCATCGGTCTAGCCCGTGCCATTCTGGTCATTCTGGAAAATGGCATGATCATTGACACCGTTCTCAACGCCTTGGCAGGGCTGTTGGGAGACCTGCCAAAGGCATTGTTCACCACCATTTTGCTGGTCGTGCAGTCGCTGCTCACCCTGTTCGTACCGTCGTCGTCCGGCTCTGCAGCTCTGACGATGCCGGTGATGGGACCGCTCGCCGATTTGGTGAATGTCAATCGTGACGTGATTGTACTGAGCAACCAGTTCGGCAATGGATTGATGAACATCATCAACCCGACGGGAGGCGTTCTGCTCGCCGGTCTGTCCGTGGCGGGAATCAGCTTTGGCAAGTGGCTGAAAGTTGGTCTGAAAATCTTCGCCATCCTGTTTGTGGTGTGCGCGGTGCTGCTGTGGATAGCCACGCTTGTGTAAACGATTGATGAGTGATGAGCATCGGAGCGGACGTGATTCCAAGTGGATTGCGTCCGCTCCGGCGTTGTTGGCGAGGGTAATCATACGAAGCAGTGTTGTCCCTAACTGTATTTCCATTGACGGCGCGAGGAGAGCTTCGCATAAATCGCTGAATTTGATTGTTATTGTCGTGCTGAGTGAAACTGAGGCCTTATGCGCGAATTGGAATTCCTTGACGTGCTTCGCTACTCAGAATGGCGGTCAGAGTGTACCGTAAAACGTTGGCCTAGGGCAGTGACCGCATATGAACGCATTGGCATAGTACAACACGCTAGTACAGTGGAGAGCATGAGGTTTGTGCAATGGGTCCGGAAAGTGCCGAAGATTCTGCATGATATGCCGATGGCGCAGTGGGACAAGGGCAACCGGTGGGCGTTGCTCGGCTCGGCGGTCGTGTTTCTCGCGCTGTATGCGATCGAAGTGATCTGCCAGCCGCCCGCGGCGATAGCGTTGACCATCGAAATCCTGCTCGACATGCTGTGGGTGTTCTACGCGGTGGATTACGCGCTGACCATGTATGTGGCCGAACACAGCTGGAAGTGGATGAGCAAGCATATTCTCGGTCTGCTGATTCTGGTCGCACCGCTGATTCCCGGCCTGCGTTTCGTGCGCGTGGTGGCGGCGCTGTACGCGCTGCACCGCGGCTCGCTCACCTGGGTGCGCGGCCATATCAACATCTACATCGCCTGTGCGGGCGCGCTGCTGCTCTCCACCGGCGCGCTGCTCGTGCTCGAGGCGGAGCGCGGCGTGCCCGGCGCGTCGATCGACAACTATACGGACGCGCTGTGGTGGGCGTTCGTCTCCGTGACCACCATCGGATACGGCGAATACTATCCGGTGACGGCGGAAGGCAAACTCATCACGGTGGCGGTGGTGATCGCCGGCGTCGCCCTGATCGGTGTGATCACCGGTGCCTGCGCGGCCTGGGTGATTAAGGAGATCAGCTTGAACGGCGACAAAACCGCGCCCGTCACCACCGCGCAGGCTGACAAAATCGAACGCAAACTCGAGATGCTGTCCGACCGCGTGGTCGAGCTGCACAAGCGGATGCGATGATGGTCTTGTTCCGCATGCCGATGTGAGATGCCGCGCCGCGGCGGCGACCCCGACCCCTATACTGAATGCGTCCACACATAATTCGATAAGGGAACCCACCATGAACAAGGCAATCATCACCGTGGTCGGCCAAGACACGGTCGGCATCATCGCGCGCGTCTGCACCTACCTGTCCGAGCGCAAGATCAACGTGCTCGACATCTCGCAGACCATCATCGACGGCTTCTTCAACATGATGATGATTGTCGACGTGACCGAAGCCGACGAGGAATTCGGCGCCATCGTCGACGAGCTCGACCAGCTGGGCGAGCAGATCGGCGTGCGCATCCGTTGCCAGCGCGAAGAGATCTTCACGAAGATGCACCGTATCTGATCGATCGTCATCGTCATGCGTAAGAGTGAGATTCTTCGATTCGCTTCGCTCACTCAGAATGACGATTAAGTAAACGCCCAGAATGACAGGGATATAAGGAAACACCATGCTGAATATCATGGAGGTCCACGAGACCAACCAGATGATCGAGCAGGAGAAGCTCGACGTGCGCACCATCACCATGGGCATCAGCCTGCTCGACTGCGCGGCCAACACCGTGGACGAGGTGTGCGACAACATCTACCGCAAAATCACCACCTACGCGCGCGACCTCGTCTCCACCGGACAGGCCATCGAACGCGACTACGGCATTCCGATCGTGAACAAGCGCATCACCGTCACCCCCATCTCGCTGGTCGGCGCGAGCTCGTGCAAGACCTCCGAGGACTTCGTGAAGATTGCGCACGCGCTTGACCGCGCGGCCAAAGAGGTCGGCGTCGATCTGATCGGCGGCTACTCCGCGCTCGTCTCCAAGTCGATGACCCCGGCCGAGGAGCTGCTGATCCGCTCGCTGCCGCAGGCGCTGAGCGAAACCGATATCGTCTGCTCGTCCGTGAACGTCGGATCCACCAAAACCGGCATCGACATGAACGCGGTGGAACTGCTTGGCCATATCGTCAAAGACATCGCCAAGCGCACCGCCGACAACGATTCCTACGGCTGCGTGAAGTTCGTGGCCTTCTGCAACGTGCCCGACGACAACCCGTTCATGGCCGGCGGCTTCCATGGCGTGACCGAAGGCGACGCCGTGATCAACGTCGGCGTCTCCGGCCCCGGCGTGGTCTCCCGCGCGCTCGACGCGGCCAAGGGCAAGGATTTCGAATTCCTGTGCGAGACGATCAAGCGCACCGCGTTCAAGATCACGCGCGTGGGACAGCTGGTCGCGCAGGAGGCGTCGCGTCGCCTTGGCATTCCGTTCGGCATCATCGACCTTTCGCTCGCGCCGACTCCGGCCGTGGGCGACTCGGTGGGCGAGGTGCTTGAGAAGATCGGTCTGGAGCAGGTCGGCGCGCCCGGCACCACCGCGGCGCTCGCCATGCTCAACGACCAGGTCAAGAAGGGCGGCATTATGGCGTCCTCGTATGTCGGCGGCTTGTCTGGCGCGTTCATTCCGGTCTCCGAAGACAAGAACATGATCGACGCGGCCGGCGCCGGATGCCTCACGCTTGAGAAGCTGGAGGCCATGACCTGCGTGTGCTCGGTCGGTCTCGATATGATCGCGATTCCGGGCGACACCACCGCTTCGACCATCTCCGGCATCATCGCCGACGAGGCGGCCATCGGCATGGTGAACCAGAAGACCACCGCCGTGCGCATCATTCCGGTCGAAGGCAAGGGTGTGGGCGAGATGGCGAACTTCGGCGGCCTGATGGGCTATGCGCCGATCATGCCGGTGAACCAGACGAGCTGCGAGGCCTTCGTGACCCGTGGCGGCCGCATCCCCGCCCCGATCCACAGCTTCAAGAACTGACACGTCATTCGTCATCCCGAGCGGAAGGCGTTTGATATGTCCTTCGTCATCCCGAGCGAAGCCCGTAGGGCGCAGTCGAGGGATCTCTAACCTTGCGAGATCCCTCGACTGCGCTCGGGATGACGAAGAAAAGGAAGCCATTGCGAGTTTGGTGTGTCCGAACCCGCCACTAGGCAGTGTGTCTAAAAACAAAAACCGCGGAATTCCGCGGTTTTTGTTTTTGGTCTTCGGCTAATCCGGCGATCCGGACACACCAAACTCGATTTCGACTACTTTCCGCCCGCAAAATTCAGCTGACGCCATGCCTCGTAGATGGCGATCGAGGCGCAATTCGTGAGATTCAGGGAACGCAGGCTCGGCCGCATGGGCAGACGCACCTGTTCGGCCACATGCGGACCAGCCATGATATCCATCGGATCGGGAATATCTCCCGGCTCCGGGCCGAACAGCAGAATATCGGTTGGGCGGTATTCCACTTCGGTGTACAGCTTGGTGGCATGGGCGGTGAACGCGATGATGCGCGAATTCGGCATCGACTCGACCAGATTGTCGAAATTCGGATGCAACACCACATGCGCCATATCGTGATAGTCGAGACCGGCCCGGCGCAGTTTGGTGTCACGCAGATTGAATCCCAACGGCTCCACCAGATGCAGAATCGTTCCGGTCACCGCGCACAGGCGGATCGCGGAACCGGTATTGCCGGGGATGCGCGGCGAGTAGTAGCACAGATGCGGCGTCACGGTTTCGGTCGCCGCGGCCTTCTCTGCCGTCAGCATCGCATCGACCACGGAGATCGGATTGCCGTGCGCGTCGGTCACCAGCTCGTCCGGACCGTAATTCGATTTGCGGTAGCCGTATTCGAACATCTTGCCGACTTGGGATTCCTCGGGGCGTTTCATATCGTTCGTCATAGCTGCTAAGAATATGAATGATGAACGACACTGCGTATGGGATTTCTCGACTACGGGCTGTGCCCTCCGCTCGAAATGACGAGGAGGGGTGGGCTGTGCCCTCCGCTCGAAATGACGAGGAGACGCGAGTTGCGTCTTCTGTTCGGAATGATGAAGAGGAGCGGTCTGCTGTTTCTGTCCAAGATGGCGAGGGCGGGCAGGTTGCGACCGTTGCCCGGAATGACGAGGAGATGCCGACAGCCGTAGCCACCGCGCCGCGAGTGGCGAAGCGACTGGCGGCATGGTGGGAGACGAATGCGCGCGACCTGCCATGGCGGTTCGGGCGCGCGACGCCGTGGGGCGTGCTTGTCTCCGAAGTGATGAGCCAGCAGACGCAGATGAGCCGTGTCGTGCCATACTGGCAAGCGTGGATGGAGCAATGGCCGGACGCGAGCGCGCTCGCCGGCGCGTCGACGGCCGAGGTCATCACCATGTGGGGCAGGCTGGGATATCCGCGCCGCGCGTTGCGGTTGCAGGAGTGTGCGCAAGTGGTGTCCGAACGCTACGGCGACGAACTGCCGCAAACCTATGAGCAGCTGGTCGCGCTGCCCGGCATCGGCGACTATACGGCCAGCGCGGTGATGAGTTTCGCATTCGGCAAGCGAATCGCGGTGATCGACACGAATATCCGTCGTGTGCTTAGCCGCGTGTTCCTCGGCAAGGAGTCGATGGGCGGGGCTGCCAGCGCCGAAGAGCGCGCGCTCGCCAATACCGTGCTTCCTCAAGACGTTCCCGCTTCGGTGACGTGGAATCAGGCAGTGATGGAATTGGGCGCGGTGGTGTGCGTGGCGAAGAAGCCGCTGTGCGAGCGTTGCCCGATTTCGGGGGAGTGTCTATTCTTCAAGGCCGGTCTGCCGGGACTGGGGGAGAAGCGCACGCGTCCGCGGCAGCGTTTCCAAGGCACCGATCGTCAGGTGCGCGGCATTGTGTTGAATGCGTTGCGAGGCCTGCCTGCGCTGCAAACGCCGTCGCAGTCGCGGATGACGACCGCCGTCTCGAAAATCCATGACGCCATGCCACCCTCACTGCCACGTGAACAGGTGGAATCGCTGTGGAAGGACCATGTGCAGCTTGACTCCTGCATCGCCTCACTGGACGAAGACGGCCTGATCGAAATCCTCCCCGACGGCTCGCTGCGTTTGCCGCAGTAGCGAAGGCGAGTTGTGAAAAGAACATAGGGATGCCGTGTCTCGGATGAGGATGCGGCGAGGAGGGCATACACTCGTGGGTATGCCTCAGACCAGAAATCCACGTTCCGCGGGGAACGGCCGTGCCAGCAGTGCCGGCCGCGCCTCGGATACCCGTCGTGGGGTCGGGGCTGGATCGAAGAGGTCCTCGAACGCCGGTGCCTCGTCCAAACGAGCCGCTTTGACCGGGCAGTCGCGTCGGATGGGAACGCCGCAAGGGGCCGCCGCGCGCGCTTCCTCGAATACCGCGGCAAAGAAGTCGGGCATCGCGGCTCGGCTGGGATTGGGCGGAAAATCAACGAAGAAGCCGCGCAAGCCGCTCAGCGCGAAGGCTCGAAAGAAGAGGGCGATGTATCGCCGTCGCCGCATCGTGGTCGCGGTGGCATTGACGTTGGTGATCGCGGTGGTGGTGTTCTGCTGTTACAGCCTGACCCGCGGCGTGAACGCCATAGGAACTCTTATCGACCATGACAATATCTACGCGATTTCGCGCGATGCGGTGCCTGAAGTCAAGAAATCCAGCGGTACCAAGGATTGCACGGAGCAGAACGTGAGCCTGCAGCTCACCGTGCAGTCGCAATCCGTCGCGGTTGGCGGCACATTGGATTTCTCCGCATCGATTGTGCATGAAGGGTCGGGCAGCTGCCTGGTCGACGGTTCGGATTCCAACCGCGTGCTCACCATCACCTCCGGCGAGGAGACCATCTGGAAGTCGGATGTGTGCGTGGCCGACCCGCGCATGCTGCTGATGGCCAAGGGCGACAAGGATATTCAAACGATTACGTGGAATACGAACGCGAACGCCACGCTCACCGAATGCACGGATGAGGCGGATTGGCCCAAGGTGAACGCCGGCACCTATGTGGCGCGGCTCAGCCTCAAAGACGTTCCCGAAGTGACCAGCGACCAAGTCGTATTCACCGTGCAGTGATGCCGTCGTGCGACGGGCGGGAATGTCCGCGTATACAGGTAGTCTTGTGACTTTGCATGAGGTGTGTCATATTGCGGGCATGCCGACCAGGGTGATAAACCCCACCAACGACGATGAGCGCCCGCACAGGCATATGGTGGCCGTGCCGGCGTCTCTCCCCGGGAAAACGACGGAATTCCGCCGAAAGACTAGCGAGCGATAAGGAACGTCCATTGGCTGCCACTGAAGCTACGACGAACACCACCATGTACGCGCGCGCCGATAGCCGCGAAATCGAACTGCATAAGGCTTCGGACCGTGTGAACTTCGGTTCCATCAAGGAACCCATCGATGTGCCCTACCTGCTGGGCGTGCAGACCGACAGCTTTGATTGGCTGATCGGCGCCGACCGCTGGAAGAAGCGCGTCGAGGAAGACATCGAAAACGGCACCAACACCGTGCCGCACATCTCCGGCCTCGACGAGGTCTTCCAGGAGATCTCCCCAATCGAGAACTTCGCCCAGACCATGAGCCTGACGTTCTCCGACCCGTACTTCGAGGAGCCCCGCCACACCGTGCAGGAGTGCAAGGAGAAGGACTACACCTACTCCGCCCCGCTGTACGTGAACGCCGAATTCGAGAACGGCGACACCGGCGAGATCAAGTCCCAGACCGTGTTCATGGGCGACTTCCCGCTGCAGACCCCGCACGGCACCTTCATCATCGGTGGCACCGAGCGTGTGATCGTCTCGCAGCTCGTGCGTTCCCCGGGCGTGTACTTCGACCGCCAGCAGGACCGCACCTCCGACAAGGAAGTCTTCGGCGCGAAGATCATCCCGAGCCGCGGTGCTTGGCTCGAGTTCGAGGTGGACAAGAAGGACCAGCCGCAGGTGCGCGTGGACCGCAAGCGTAAGCAGTCCGCCATCGTGTTCCTCATGGCCATCGGCATGAGCAAGTCTGAGATCGCCGCCGCGTTCAAGGACTACCCGCTGGTGCTCGACGCGCTGGAGAAGGAGACCCTGGAGACCCAGGAAGAGGCCCTGGTCGATCTGTACCGCAAGATCCGCCCGGCCGACACCCCCACTCCGGAGGCCGGCAAGAACTTGCTCGACTCCTTCTACTTCAACACCAAGCGCTACGATCTGGCCCGCGTCGGCCGCTACAAGATCAACCGCAAGCTTGGTCTGGAAACCGACTACAACGATCGCTCCCTGCATCAGGAAGACATCATCGCCACCATCAAGTACCTGGTGACGCTGCATGACGGCAAGAACGCCTTCCCGGGCAAGCGCGACGGCCAGGATGTGGACCTGCGCGTGGACGTGGACGATATCGACCACTTCGGCAACCGCCGCATCCGCCAGGTCGGCGAGCTGATCCAGAACCAGCTGCGCACCGGCCTGAGCCGTATGGAGCGCGTCGTGCGCGAACGCATGACCACTCAGGACGCCGAGGCCATCACCCCGCAGTCCCTGATCAACATCCGCCCGGTGAACGCCACCATCAAGGAGTTCTTCGGCACCTCCCAGCTGAGCCAGTTCATGGATCAGAACAACCCGCTCTCCGGCGTGACCAACAAGCGTCGTCTGAGCGCCCTGGGCCCCGGCGGTCTGAGCCGCGACCGCGCCTCCATGGAGGTGCGCGACGTGCACCCGTCCCACTTCGGCCGTATGTGCCCGATCGAAAGCCCGGAAGGCCCGAACATCGGTCTGATCGGCTCGTTGGCCACCTTCGGCCGCGTGAACCCGTTCGGCTTCATCGAAACTCCGTACCGTAAGGTTGTGGACGGCCGCGTGACCGACGAGGTCGAGTACATGACCGCCGACCGCGATCTCGATCACGTGATCGCCCAGGCCAACCAGGAGCTCGACGCGGACGGCAACTTCGTCAAGGCCGAAGCCCTCGCCCGAGTCGGCGAAGAGGAAGCGGTCGACGTTCCGGTCTCCCAGGTTGACTACATGGACGTCTCCCCGCGCCAGATGGTCTCCCTCGGTGCCTCCCTGATCCCGTTCCTGGAGCACGACGAGGGCCACCGAGCGCTGATGGGTACCAACATGCAGCGTCAGGCCGTGCCGCTGATCGAATCCGAGCGCCCGCTGGTGGGCACCGGCTCCGAATGGCGCGCCGCCAACGACTCCGGCGACGTGATCAAGGCCGAGAAGGACGGCGTGGTGACCTACGTCTCCGCCGACATCATCCGCACGATGAACGACGACGGCACTCAGTCCAGCTACAAGCTGGCCAAGTTCCAGCGTTCCAACCAGACCACCTGCTACAACCAGCGCCCGATCATCAAGGACGGCGAGCGCGTCGAGGCCGGCACCGTGTTGGCCGACGGCCCCGCCATCGAAAAGGGCGAGCTGGCTCTGGGTAAGAACCTGCTCATCGCGTTCATGCCGTGGAACGGCTACAACTACGAGGACGCCATCATCATCTCGCAGCGCATCGTCCAGGACGACACGCTCAGCTCCATCCACATCGAGGAGTATGAGATCGACGCCCGCGAAACCAAGCTGGGTGCCGAAGAGATCACCCGCGACCTGCCGAACGTCGGTGAGGACGCGGTGGCCAACCTCGACGAGCGCGGCATCATCCGCATCGGCGCCGAGGTCGAGGCCGGCGACATCCTTGTCGGTAAGGTCACCCCGAAGGGCGAGACCGAGCTGACCCCGGAGGAGCGCCTGCTGCGCGCCATCTTCGGCGAGAAGTCCCGCGAGGTGCGTGACACCTCCCTGCGTGTGCCCCACGGCGAGACCGGCACCGTCATCGGCGTCAAGGAGATCACCCGCGAGGATGCCGAGGACGACGGCGACGAGCTGCCCAACGGCGTCAACCAGATGATCCGCGTGTACATCGCCCAGCACCGTAAGATCACGGTGGGCGACAAGCTCTCCGGCCGCCACGGCAACAAGGGCTGCATCTCGCGCATCCTGCCCGAGGAGGACATGCCGTTCCTCGCGGACGGCACCCCGGTCGACATCATGCTCAACCCGCTTGGCGTGCCTTCGCGAATGAACCTCGGCCAGGTGCTCGAACTGCACCTCGGCTGGATCGCGCACTCCGGCTGGGACATCTCCCTCGACCCGAATATGGAAGCCGAGTGGAAGAAGCTCATCCCCGCCGGCGCCGAGAAGGCCGAACCGGGCACCCCGGTGGCCACCCCGGTGTTCGACGGCGTGCGTCCGGAAGCCCTCGAAGGACTGCTGTCCACCACGCTGCCCAACCGCGACGGCGACCGTCTGGTCGGCCCCGACGGCAAGGCGACGCTGTTCGACGGCCGCACCGGCGAGCCCTTCGGCAAGCCGATCTCCGTGGGCTACATGTACATGCTGAAGCTGCACCACCTCGTGGACGACAAGATCCACGCCCGCTCCACCGGCCCGTACTCGATGATCACCCAGCAGCCGCTGGGCGGTAAGGCGCAGTTCGGCGGCCAGCGCTTCGGCGAGATGGAGGTGTGGGCCCTCGAGGCCTACGGCGCCGCGTACACGCTGCACGAGATGATGACCACCAAGTCCGATGACGTCGACGGCCGCGTGCGCGTCTACGGCGCCATCGTGAAGGGCGACAACCTGCCGCCGGCAGGCATTCCCGAGTCCTTCAAGGTGCTTTTGAAGGAAATGCAGTCCCTGTCCCTGAACGTCGAGGTGCTCAACGCGGAAGGCGTGGCCATCGACATGAAGGACGAGGACGACGATCCCGTCTCATCCTCCGACGACCTGGGCTTCAACATCGGCGCTCGCCCCGACGCGTCCGCCAAGGAAGACCAGATCATCGACGAGCCCGAATATCAGTGATCTGAACTGATCTGAACTTGTATCCGAATTTACGAAAGACAGGACAACACAAGTGCTGGATGTCAACGCTTTTGACAAACTGAGGATTGGTCTCGCCACCGCCGACGATATTCGCGGTTGGAGCCACGGCGAGGTCAAGAAGCCTGAAACCATCAACTACCGTACCCTGAAGCCCGAGAAGGACGGTCTGTTCGGCGAACAGATCTTCGGTCCGACCCGCGACTGGGAGTGCGCCTGCGGCAAGTATAAGCGCGTGCGCTTCAAGGGCATCGTGTGCGAGCGATGCGGCGTCGAGGTGACCAAGAGCCGCGTGCGCCGCGAGCGCATGGGCCATATCGAACTGGCCGCCCCGGTGACGCATATCTGGTTCTTCAAGGGTGTGCCGTCGCGTCTGGGCTACCTGCTCAACGTGACCCCGAAGGATCTGGAGCGCGTGATCTACTTCGCCTCCTACATGGTCACCGAGGTCAACGACGAGCAGCGCCACACGGATCTGCCCGGCCTGCAGGACGAGTTCGACACCGAAATCAAGCAGCTGGAACGCCGTCGCGACAACGAGATCGAAGAGCGCGCCAAGAAGGTTGAGGCCGATCTGGCCGAGCTCGAGGCCACCGGCGAAGGCAAGGGCCCCGCCCGCGCCAAGCTGCGCAACGGCGCCGAGCGCGAGATGGCCGCCATCCGCCAGCGTTTCAACGACCAGATCTCCCGTCTGGACGCCGTGTTCGACAAGTTCAAGAAGCTTGTTCCCGGCGACATGATCGACGATGTGGATCTGTGGCGTGAGATGCAGGACCGCTATGGCGATTACTTCGACGGCTGCATGGGCGCCGAGGCGATCAAGAAGCGTCTGCAGTCCCTCGACCTGGAGACCATCTCCAAGGAGCTGAAGGAAGAGATCAAGGACGCCTCCGAGCAGCGCAAGACCAAGGCCCTGAAGCGCCTCAAGGTCGTCAACGCCTTCCTGACCACCGGCAACAAGCCGGAGGCCATGGTGCTCGACGTGATCCCGGTCATCCCGCCGGACCTGCGCCCCATGGTGCAGCTCGACGGTGGCCGCTTCGCGACCTCCGATCTGAACGACCTCTACCGTCGTGTGATCAACCGTAA
Source organism: Bifidobacterium sp. LH_558 (assembly GCF_056356295.1). Classification (NCBI taxonomy): domain Bacteria; kingdom Bacillati; phylum Actinomycetota; class Actinomycetes; order Bifidobacteriales; family Bifidobacteriaceae; genus Bifidobacterium; species Bifidobacterium sp. LH_558. Next base: position 92,378 of record NZ_JBKETZ010000004.1, read on the forward strand.
CAACCGTCTGAAGCGCCTCATCGAGCTCGGTGCCCCGGAGATCATGCTCAACAATGAGAAGCGCATGCTCCAGGAAGCCGTCGACTCGCTGTTCGACAACGGCCGCCGCGGCCGTCCGGTCACCGGCGCCTCGAACCGCCCGCTCAAGTCCCTGTCCGACATGCTCAAGGGCAAGCAGGGCCGCTTCCGTCAGAACCTGCTCGGTAAGCGCGTGGACTACTCCGGCCGTTCCGTGATCGTGGTGGGCCCGTCCCTGCGCATGCACCAGTGCGGTCTGCCCAAGCCGATGGCGCTCGAGCTGTTCAAGCCCTTCGTCATCAAGCGTCTGGTGGACCTCAACTACGCGCAGAACATGAAGAGCGCCAAGCGTCTGGTCGACCGCGGCGACTCCGAGGTGTGGGGCGTGCTCGAAGAGGTCATCGCCGAGCATCCCGTGCTGCTCAACCGTGCGCCTACGCTGCACCGTCTGGGCATCCAGGCCTTCGAGCCGATCCTGGTCGAAGGCAAGGCCATCCACCTGCCGCCGCTCGCCTGCGCCGCCTTCAACGCCGACTTCGACGGCGATCAGATGGCAGTGCATCTGCCGCTGAGCGCCGAAGCCCAGGCTGAGGCCCGCTCGCTGATGATGTCGTCCGACAACATCCTGAAGCCCGCCGACGGCCACACCGTGACCATGCCTTCGCAGGATATGATCCTCGGTCTGTTCTACCTGTCCACCGTGGTGGAGGGTGCCAAGGGCCAGGGCCGCGTGTTCTCCTCGCTGGACGAGGCCGAAATGGCGCTCGACCTGCACGAGATCGACATGCAGGCCAAGGTGCTGATCCGCCTGCCGCAGGACTTCACCCTGCCCACCGATTGGGAGCCGGGCGAGGTGCAGGTCGTCGACCCGCAGCCGGGCAGCGCCGAGGTCGTCAAGGAAGAGCGCTTCCACGACGGCACCGTGCTGTTCGCCACCTCCTTCGGCCGCATCCTGTTCAACGAGACCCTGCCGACGGACTACCCGTTCGTCAACGACCAGGTCGCCAAGGGCCGTCTGTCGAACATCGTCGACGACATCGCCATGCGTTACTCCACCCAGCAGGTGGCCGCCACGCTGGACGCCCTGAAGGATCTCGGCTTCACCCGCGCTCCGTGGTCCGGCGTGACCATGTCGTTCTCCGACATCGCCACCCCGCCGGAAGGCGACGCGATCATCGCCGACTACGAGCAGCAGGCCGCCAAGGTCAACGACCAGTTCGACATGGGTCTGCTCACCGCGGAGGATCGCCGTGAGGAGCTCATCAGCCTGTGGACCGAGTGCACCGACAAGGTGGCCGAGGCCATGCGCGACAACTTCCATGACGCCAACAACGTGAACATCATGGTGCAGTCGGGTGCGCGAGGCAACTGGATGCAGATCCGCCAGATCGCGGGTATGCGAGGCCTCGTGGCCAACCCGAAGGGCGAGATCATCCCCCGTCCGGTCAAGTCCAACTACCGCGAAGGCCTGTCCGTGCTGGAGTACTTCATCTCGCAGCACGGCGCCCGTAAGGGTCTGGCTGATACCGCACTGCGTACCGCGGAGTCGGGTTACCTGACCCGTCGTCTGGTCGACGTCTCCCAGGACGTGATCGTGCGCGAAGAGGACTGCGGCACCAAGGCCGGCCTCATGCTGCGCGTGGCCGATCGCGACGCCGAAGGCAACCTGACGCTGGTCAAGGCCGCCGACGGTGGCCCGTACTCCCGTCTGCTTGCGGCCGACGTGATCGACCCGGCCGACGGTGAGACCGTGCTGTTCAAGCGTGACGACTCCCTGTCGATGGACGCGCTCAACACGCTGGTCGAGCATGGCATCGAAGAGGTCAAGTGCCGCTCCGTGCTCACCTGCGAATCCAAGCGTGGTGTGTGCTCCAAGTGCTACGGCTGGTCGCTGGCCACCAACAAGCTGGTCGACGTCGGCGAAACCGTCGGTATCGTCGCCGCCCAGTCCATCGGCGAGCCTGGTACCCAGCTGACGCTGCGTTCCTTCCACTCCGGTGGTGTCGCCTCGGCCTCCGATATCACGCAGGGTCTTCCCCGTGTCACCGAGTTGTTCGAAGCCCGCACCCCGAAGGGTGAGGCGCCCATCACCGAGTTCGCCGGCACCATCAAGGTCACCGAGAACGACCGCGGTCGTCAGATCGTCCTCACTCCGGACGCCGACTCCGGCGCTCCGACCGAGGAGGGCGTGATCAAGCCGATCACGTATCAGGTGTCCCGCCGCGTGCCGATGCTCGTCAAGGACGGCGAACACGTCAAGACCGGTACCCAGCTGGTCGAAGGCTCCGTCGATCCGAAGAAGATCCTCACGATCCTCGGCAAGCGCGCCGCTCAGGTGAACATCGTGGAGGAAGTGCACAACGTGTACCGCTCCCAGGGCGTGGATATCCACGACAAGCACATCGAGGTCATCGTGCATCAGATGACCCGCCGCGTCACCATCATCGACTCCGGCGACACCGATCTGCTGCCCGGCGAGCTGGTGGACAACGCCCGCTTCCGCTCCACCAACATGGCGACCGTGAAGAACGGCGGCAAGCCCGCCGTCGGCCGTCCGGCGCTGATGGGTATCACCAAGGCCTCGCTGGCCACCGATTCGTGGCTGTCGGCCGCCTCCTTCCAGGAGACGACCCGCGTGCTCACCGAAGCCGCCCTGAGCCAGAAAGTCGACGACCTCAAGGGCCTCAAGGAGAACGTCATCATCGGTAAGCTCATCCCGGCCGGTACGGGTCTTGCCCGCTACCGCAATGCCGTGGTCGAGCCCGACAAGGCGATCCGCGACACCATCTACCCGAACTTCGGTCTGGGTGGCGATATGGAAGCCGGCGCTGACTTCTCCGATGCCGATCTGAGCGATGTGGACTTCTCCAACATCGACTTCGGCGATCTGAAGCTCGGCGACGACTTCAACCCGGACGACTTCCTCAACGACGCCGGCGGTCAGGTTGACCTCGGCGGCGATCTGGGCGACGTTCTGTAAGCGAAGCGTCTAACGCGCTGATCACAAGGCCTCGGCACTCCCTCGGGATGCCGGGGCCTTGCCCGTATCTGCGAGGAAACACGCATGGAGCCGTTCCTCGACCGGGGTCTTCGCAGCATAAGACGCGCCTTCCATCGGTCGGCTCGGGGGAGCGCGCGCAACATAATCGCGTAGAGGCGATTAACGTGCCGCCAATACTGGCATGCTTGCCCGGTGCGAATCGATTGACCGGAGAATGCGGCGAAATCAGCCGCATAACCCAACGCACGCACGCTTTGCGCCATGCCTTCGCTTAGAGGCGTGCGATTGACGATATCGGCCGCCTGATGGCGTCGGGTATTGCGCAACGGTACGCCGCCACTCGTGGCGAGATCGCACAGCATGTTCCAGCCTGCGAGAATGCGTTGCTGCGGTGTGCCACGGCAACGTGCCAGCATACGCCGAGCGGCATTGAAGGCGAGGATGCTGCAGATCGCGATGATGGTGAACCACAATGGGCTGCCAATTATGGCGATGCGGATGGCGATACGTGCGAACTCTTCCCAGAATGGATTGTCTTCGTTTCTCTCGGCGTCGGTGCCGGTAATCGAACTGTGCGGCCGAACCTGCGGCGTATCCCGTAGCGGGTCGGTGAGCGGCACCGGCGGCTGACGCACCAAAGTTTGTGGATCGGGAGGCGCGAGTGTCTGATCCTCGTTGGGGGTTTTCGCCTCGTCGGGTGTGGGATGGAACGCCACCCAACCCAATCCGGATAGGTTGATCTCCACCCAAGCGGTGATATCGTCGCCGGTGAATGAGACGGCGGAACCATGGTCGCTTGTGGAATCGTCTTCTGATCTCAATCCGAGTACCACGCGACTGGGCAGTCCGATTGTTCTGGCCATAAGCGCCATGGCGGAGGCGTATTGTTCGTCATCGCCCACCATGGCATCGCCGGACAACAGGCTGGCGATACGGTAATTGCCGTGGCCGGCAAGCGAGGGATAGTCGCCTTCGAGTCCATGTGAGAACCAGCCGGACTCTTTAAGCGTGGCGGCCAACGCTCGAGCCGCTTCGCCGTCGCTGGCCCGGCCGCCTGCGATAGCCGAGGCGAGTTCGTCGGCAGCGTCGGGAATATCCAACGCCTGCGGTTGGTCTATATGTGTGGCGGTCGCCCGATTGATGGCCTCATCGCTGGGGACGGCGGGAAGCACGCCGGTTTCGGTATAGGTCATACCTTCGGTTGTGCCGTGGGAGAGTATGCCGGAATCAGTGTCGACGTTGTAGAAGAATGCGCGAAAATCTTCATCATCGGAGAAATCGACGGCGGTGGCGGCTCCGGCCAATGGCAGCCAAACATCGGCGAAACCAGAGCCGATGGTGAATGTGGCGGTGAAAGGCTCACCTGACTGATCGTTATGGATACGAGCCCCCACGCGGCGATAGCGTGACGAACCGTCGTGCCGAGCATATTCGTGGGATTGCATGGAACTGCCGTGTTCCACGGACTCGTTGTATTCTTCTGACTCGTTGTATTCTCCTGATTCGTCGTGTTCCCTGGTATTGCTGTGCTCCTTGGCCTCGCTGTATTCTTTGGCTCCGCTGTATTCCGTGTCTTCGGCGAGATTCCATACGGTGCCGTCGAAATGATCCATCACCGCAAGCCGTATCGGAGTGCCTTCGGGCAATCCTTCGACGGTGAGCAGCGTCTCATCGTGATGATCCTTGATATAGGAGCGAAAACCGCTTAACGGACTGGCATAGGCAATCGGGGCCAACGGGGGATTGTATGCGTCGCGCAGAATGAGGCGATGCTGTGCCAGCATAAGCGGGCAGGATCCCGCGACTGCAACGGCGACGACCAGCATGGCTGCCGCTGTTCGCCATCGCCTCCACTCGAGCAGCCGCCATCTCCACGACAGCCAGATAATCAGTATGATTCCAATCAGAATTCCGCAACTCGCACGATGCCAGCCCGAATCGGTGCCGAGCCATGCGCAAACCGCCACCGCCAAGCCAATTGGTAACGCGGATAGCGTATTGATCCAGGCGTGCTCGGCGATAGCGAACACGCCAGTTAGCAGCGTGAACCACAAGCCGATCGTCCATACGGCCATCAGCGAGCCATCGGCGGTTCCAATCGGCGGCTCAACGGCGATGAGATATTTGAATGATCCGAACGTCGCCTCCCATCCCAAGGCCAAGGTGCGCCATGTGGGCAGTATATGCGCCACCGTGGTGTGGTTCACGGCGATAATCGGGCCAAGCACATATTGGGCGGTCGCCAGCAGCACCAACTGCCACCAGAGCCTCCAAGCCGGCCGCGTGCCGACCCACGCGATCGCCGCGCCTGCGACTACGGAGGGAATGGTCGCCAACGCCCATTGCGAGAGGCTGCCGTAGACGTCGATGAGATTGGCCACGGCGAGCAGCATGACTGTGATCACGCATGCCAAAGCGATAGCTCGACTCTGCTGCAACGCCCGACCGCGGGCGGTATTCGCGCGCAAAACATCCGTGCTTATAGCGCTGGCACGTATAACGTCGGCGATGTGAACTGTGCCGTCGCCTTCCGCGCGTGCCCTGCCGTGTCGATCGCTGCGGGTGCGGATGGCGTTGTCGGAGGACGTGACGGTGATCATATGATCACCTCCGCGAATGTTGGTAAATCCTGCAAGGCTCCGACTGTGACGATGGTGAATCCGTTGAGATCCCGCACATCGCCGGATTCGCCGAGTGCGGCTCTCACCACCACGCGTCGGGCGGAGCGAGGCAACGTCAGAGCGGCATGTGCTATGAGGTCGAAGTCCGTGCGGGAACCGGTGATAAGCGCATACCGTGAGGCATGAGGCGTATGGCGTATGGTCTCACCCATGAGATTCGCGACATCAGCGGTGACACGGTGTAGGGGAATCCTTGCTCCGACGGCGCTATCGGCGTTGGTGGTGGCGTGGCGTGGGTGAGTCTCCGTATCGGCTTTGTTGGCTCTGTCGGTGTTGACGGTGTCATCGATGCGGGAGGGTTTGCTGACGTCAAGGCATATAGCGCTGGACGAGTCGAGTAACGTCATGGCATCGCATGGCATGAGATGCGTGGCGCCGGCATGCGCGGCGATTGTTCTTCCCTGCTCGAGACAGGCGACGCCGATGGAAGCGTAGATGGAGACGGCCAACTCGAACTCTTCCGGCGAAGCGTAATGGTGGCAGTTCACGTCAAGCGTCAATGAGGTGTCTGACCGGCACGTCTCTTCATATTGGCGGATCATCAGCCGTCCGCTTTTCGCGCTGCTCAGCCAATGCGCATGGCGTATGTCATCGCCGAACTCGTATGGACGCAGTCCGTGGAGGTCAAGATCGTCGGCGACGATCCGACCGTTCGTCATCCCCTCGAAATCGTGGGAGACTCCGGTTCTCGGCAATACCAGACGCACGGTGGCGGGATGGACGAACACGTTGGCTTGCCCGGCTAATGGTCGTTCTCGGCGCACGAAACCGAAAGGATCGCCCTGACAGATAAGCGGCGGGCCGATTTGCAATACGGTGCGAGCTTCGGCGACATGACGCATCTCCAAGGAGGCGGACTTGCCCGGTGCCAACCTTGGAATCGCGAACCGTGTGCGCGTACCGCTGATAGGGAGATCCACAAACGGTTCGGGAATGCGGAATTGGCTCGCGCCGCGCTCGCTGACCTCCATATGCACACTGAATGCATCGCCCGCTTTGACGCGCCGATTGGACACCCGCATCGAAGCGTCGTATCGCATTCCGCCAAGCGACGACAGTAAAGCGACCGTCATCAGGGTCGAAACGAATAATCCGAACGTCAACGATTCATACCATCCGCAATACGGGAAGACCATCAGGCATATCACCGCGCATGCGGATACTGCCCATCCCAAAGGAGAGATGATGCGTGCGGCAGTTGCCAGCCGCCGTAGTCTGCCAAACGGATGTTCGGCGGATGACAAGCCGTTCATGATGAGTCCTTTCGCCGACGCGACGGACGCTCGTCGGATCGCTCTCCGCCATGCGGTACGGGAACGTTTTCGAGAATCCGCGCGATACACTCGTCCGTGCTCACACCCTCATATGCGGCTTGGCTGGTGAGCCGTATGCGGTGGGCAAGGACGGCCTGCGCCAGATCGCCAACATCGTTCGGAATCACATAGGCACGCCCTTCCGTGGCGGCTGAAATGCGCGTGCAACGGGCCAACGCCAATATGGCCCGCATGGAGGCGCCGCCGGCGATGCTCTCGTCGTGTCGGGTCGCCTCGACCAATCGCACGATATATTCGCCGATTTCCTGGTCGATATGCACCATGGCCGCGATTCGGCGCATGCGAAGAATATCGTCCGTGGAACATACGGGTCGGATAGTGCGTGCACGGTCGATGACGTCGATCTGCTGAAGCACTGTCACCGACATGGCATGGTCAGGGTGCGTGATGGGAATGCGCATCAGAAAACGGTCGAGCTGCGCCTCAGGCAGCGGATAGGTGCCGGCCTGCTCGTTGGGATTCTGCGTGGCGATCACCATAAACGGTTGGGGAACCTCATAGGAGACGCCGTCCACGGTGACTTTCCCCTCCTCCATCACCTCCAACAGTGCGGATTGGGTTTTCGCGCTGGCACGGTTGATTTCGTCGGCCAGCACGATGGAGGCGAACACCGGGCCTTGACGGAAGGTGAATTCGGCTCGCTTCTGGTCGTAGAATGTCACGCCGACCACATCGGAAGGCAATAGGTCAGGTGTGAATTGGATGCGTTTGAACGATGCCGCGATGGAATACGCCACGCTGCGCGCCATCTGTGTTTTGCCGGTGCCCGGATCGCCTTCGATCAGGGCATGGCCTCCGGCCAGCAGCGCGATGACGCATTGCGTGACCGGCGTGGTCTGGCCGAGCACCACTGTGGAGATGTTCTCCACCAATGCTCGGAAACGTTGCCGAAACCAGTCGATTTGCGGCGGCGGTGCCGTGACGATTCCCGACAAGGCTGCCGGCATGATGGTATGCCGTGTGGCGTCATCGTGAACCGGTTGCCGCGAATCCGGTCTTGCAGAGAGCAGCGTCTGGTCAGTGAGCGGTGTCTGGTCGGGCAGTCGTGTGGCGTCGTCAACCGCGCCAGATGCGGAATCCCATCCATGAACGGAGTCCGAGGCTTGGCTGGAATCCAAAGCATACGCGGAGTATGTCTTCCGTTTGGACGGTCGTGTGGCATCGATAAGTACCGTTTCGTCGGTGAGAAGTGTGTTGCTCAAGCTGGTCATCATCGTCTCCTTGCTGAAACGGGGAACGTACGGACGGCGCATACCGAACGAGTTGCGGTACGCCGCGGTATGACGCCGCTGGCTTGTCCGCACAGCATTGGTTCGGCGGAGCTGAGCATGATCGTCCAAATGAGGGATTCATCGGACACGTCGGCCAAATCCACGGTGACGGCGGAGGAAAGCATGCCGAACGAATCCGTCGAGGCGACGGTCTCTCCGCCCTGCATCACCGTGATGACGGCGGTGACCGGCTGGCCCCACGTGTTCGCCATAGCGTTCGGTCGGAACACGAGTCGGTTGCTATCGCTCCACGTCGGCTGATAGTCGGTATGGAATACGGGTGCGACCTTCCACACGTCAGTGTTGGACGCGGTCACTGCCTCGCTGGATTGTCCGCGGAATAGCTGTTTGACCTCCACGGAACCGCAACTGGTCCATTCGCTGATGGCAAACCGATCGCCGGTGATCGCCACACCATTGCGGGTGATTGCCATGCCGTCGTTATGGGTTGGGTCCGAACTGCGGACCGACACGACGCAGATGCCATCGTCACGGATGATGCGCACCTCGCTTGGCGGCAACGGCGTATATATGGGCGTGACCATAACGGATGAGGCAGGGGAGTCGACTCCCGAACGTTTGGGAACCACCGTGACCGTGGCGGTGAGCTGACGCCCGAAATCCGACGGGTCAATGCGCAGGCTCGCCGAAAGCGTCGTGCACGGTGTGGAGGTGGACGTCTCGCCCACGGTGAACCGCAGCGCCTCGCAACCGGCATTACGCATGTCGGGCAACGCCTGCAGTACTACCGTGACCGAATCACTGTTGCGTTCATCCTGCGTGGCCGACACCAAGCCATCGATGCTATCGGGAGTTCCCCATATCACGCTGGGAGCGGACGGGGCTGAGGTGGGACTTTCCCCGATGGCGTTCACGGCCGTCACCGTTGCCGTGGCGGTGACACCGTCACTGATGTGTTCGCCATCGATGGCGAAGGTGTGCGAAAGGCCGGTGGTTTGCTGGGTGAGGGAATATCCATTGCTGAACGTGAGCGTCACCGTGTATCCGTTGACTGCGGTGAACTCGCCTTTCGGCGCGGCCCAACGCACCTTCGCCCGCAGATGCTCCGTAGCGACGGTGACGTCGGTGGGTGGGGAAGGAGTCGTATCCGGCGCGGCGGTGGCGGCAAGGGATTCCTCGGACCAGCCGACCGCGTTATGCGCGGCGACGGTGAAGGCATACTGCCGTCCGTTGATCAGCCCGTCGACCACGCAACGGGTGGCCGTGCCGCAGGAGCGCTCGCCGATGCCGCCGCCCGACCATGACACGCGATATTCGTCGATGGCCTCGCCATTGGCCGGGCCAGGAGTCCAGTGCAACGTCACCCGACTGTTTTCGGCGGTCCCTGCCACTGGTGACAGCAACGGCGCTTCAGGCCTGTCGACAACGGCGACGGTGATGCTGGCGGTGACTTCGCGTTCCCGCGCGTCGGTGCCGTCCCTCACGGTGGCGATCACGGTGGTGGAGGATGCGCCGGTATCCGAAGCGGCATGGATGTCGATTATGCCGGATTTTCCACATTCGACATCGATTTTCGTATCCTCGGTGCCTTCGCAAGACACCACTCGCAAAGCGGTGCCGGGGAAGGGATTGTACGCCTCGGACAGCAGATCCACCGATACGCTCGAACCCGCGCGAACCTTCACGGCGGCGTTGCCGACGCGGGCCAGAGGCTTGGTGGAGGCCACCACGCGTGCGGTCATGCCGGCGTGCACGGTGCCGCGATCATAGGAGATGGTAATGGGAATGGCGACCGTGATGCCGGGTTTGGTGGCCGCGGCGGCGCTGACACGCAGCAAACCGGAGTCGGTGACGGTGGCGTCGACTCGTTCGTCGGATGAACCCGCGCCGGAATAGGAATATCGTCGCGTGGTGTTTGTGGCATCGCCTGGCGTATGCGTCAGCGCGGTCAGGTCGATGACGGTCGCGTCCGCTCCGGCCTCCACCTCGATGGTCGCCGATGAGAACGTCGGTGCGGGAACGTTTCGGCCGACCACCGTGATGGGCAGCGTGATCACGGATGAATTGATGATTGTGGCCTCCGAATCCTGTCTGCCGTCCACCGCGGTGAAGCTGATGGAGGCGGGACCTGAGTACTCCTGGAGCGCGGTGAACCGCAAGGTCTCGTCATCCACCATCAGGTTGCCGTCGGCGGCCTTGGTCGCGCTGATGGAACCGGCACCGGATATGTACGGCCGTTTGCCCGCGCCCACCCGCACATAGTCGGCGATGGCGATGGTGATGGATTCGCCGGCGTTCACCGTCAACGGCGGTGCTTTGGGGCGCAGTGTCGGCGGAAACACGCCGTAGGCCGGCACGTGGATGAATGCCGTGGAGGTGATGCCGTACGTCGTGTTCGTCACCGTATACGGCACGGCGCGCGCCTCATCGGTTAAATCCACGCTGATCGTCGTGGAACCCTCGCCGCCGACGAGACGCGCGTGGTCGCGTGCGGAGGCGTGCACCTCCACCCGCAGATCGTCGATGGGACCGGAGGGATTGGCTATCCAGTCGGACACGTCCACATCCACGGACCGCTTGTCGATGGTGGCGGACGAGGACACCCGATAATCGTAGATGGTGGGCGCTTCGATGGCGGCGTCCGGATCGATGGTCACGCGCAACGTTCCGGTGCAGCGCAATCCGGCCTTGCTGACAACCGTATAGGAGATGTAGGCGGTGCCCGGCTGCGACGGTGTGGTGAAGGCGATCATATCGCCGTCCACCCGAGCGCCATCGATGCCTTGCGCATCCAATCGTGCATCGAGGCTGAGTTCGGTGTCGTCATCGGCGATGTCGTTATGCATTACCGGCACCGCGGCCGAGGTGTTCGGGCGTAAGACAACCTCGTCGTCACGCGCCATTACGCCTGAGGCATGCGAGCCGTTTGAGCCATTCGAAGAATTCGCGTCGGGGAACACGCCCACACGTATCCGCGCCTGCGCCCGTTGCCCGGTCCAATCCTCCACCGCATACGTGAAGTCGTCCGTTCCCTGCGAGTCGGCATACGCCTCGTACATCATAAAGTCGGAGCCGACCTCGATAACACGTCCGAGTTTGGGCGCGATATTGCCCAATCCCAGCAGTTGCACGTCATCGCCATCCACGTCGATGCCGGTCAAATCGATGGGAATGCGCACGCACCGCCCGGCGACCGCCTGCGCCTCGATGGCACGTGGCATGGGAGCGGCTTTGGCGTCGGCATCGCGGGCATGCACGGCGACGGTGATGGTGGCCGATGCCGTATTCCCCGAAGCGCCTACCACGGTGTAGACGATGTTGTAGATGCCGGGTTCGTTGGAGGCCTGATAGCGCACGGTGTTGCCGGATACGAACGCCAGGCCGCGGAATGCAGCTTTGTCGACATGCAAATCATCGCGCACGTATAGGTCGGCACCGTCTGCGGAAGTGACATGGTCGAGCACATCCACAGTGACGATGCCTCCCGCGCGCACGCGCACAGCGATATCATCCGCTTTCGGAGCATGGCTAGCGGCCGACCATGCGGGCGGATGTGCCACGATGGTGCCGGTGGCGGTGCCGGCCGCGTTGACCGCCGTATATGAGATCGACACCGGTGCCGTCGGCGCTTGACGTGCGGTGAGATACACGCGCCGATGCCCCACCACAGCGGCGGTGACACCGGAGTCCTCATCAGTGTGGACCTCGGTGATCGCCAGTACGCCGCCTAACGGATCGGTGTCGTTGGCAAGTGGTTCCACAATGGCGGTGAGAGCGGAATCCAGTAGTGTCACATCATTGACCACCACAGGTTCGGCATGTTCAGCGGTGGCTGGATTCACATCCACTCGCACCAGCCCAATGGCAGGAATCGAACCCTGCTCGATGGTGTAGGAGACATAGTGGATGCCGGATTGCGAAGCGTGGAACGTGATGCTCATATCATCGGCGTCGGCAGTAATCCGAACACCGTTTCCATCGCCGACCGCATCCGCTTGTGTGAGCCGTGCCGGCTGCAAGGACGTGCCGTGCACATACACGCCCAACTCGATGATGGTGTCGGTGTTCGGCACGGTCTGCCGCACCACCGGGTCGATAACCGCGGCAAGGGTGTTCGCCGGTTTGACCGAGAAATACACGATGCCCGTGCCGGTGCTCTGCCCGTCGGATACGGTGACCTGAACGCCCACGCGCCCGGACGAGAGCGATCCGGCGTCGAACACCAGTTGCCCGTCCGCGCGGGTGGACACCGCCACCTGGTCGGTATGCTGTGCCGCCGCGGATATCAGCGTCATCGGATCGCCGTCGGGATCGGTGAAGCTGGACAACGCGTCGGTCGTATATGTGGCGCCTTGTTCCACATCGAAATGCGGTGGCATATCGGATTGCACGGGCGCATGATTGTCTTCGCCGGTGAGCGTGAGAACCACCGTGGCGCTGGCGGTCCGGCCTCGGCCGTCGGAGATGTCGTAGCGGAACTGGGTGCTGCCGACGGTCGCATCGGCGGCATCGACCTGCAAATATCGTCCGTCGTAAACGGCATGCACGGACACATCCGTGTTATCGGGCATGCCCACGGCGGTGATGCGCAGCACGGAACAGTCGCCGTGCTCGTCATTGCGCAACACGTCGATGATCCGCGAGCCTCCGGCCCTCACTCCAAATTTGTCATCCACCGCGGCGAAGCGTTCGGATTGTGCGGAGCATGTGGTGCTGAACTCGCGATGGGTGCTGGCGGCATCGGTATGACCTCGTTCGTGCTCGGCCTCTTCCGCCTGCACTGCATCCCATTGGATGGTGATGGCGGCGGTGCTCCCATCCGTATTCCATACCGTGCCGTCCGTCACGTCATTGAGCACCACCAGTCGATGATTGGTCCGAAACGCCAACTCGCTGCCTGTATGCACCGATTCCAGCGTGAGAAGGTCTGTGGAATCATAGTCGGCGTCGGGCGCGCACCATCGCAGGTAATTGTTGGCGTTCTGACTCCATGCCGCATACACGCAGCCGGCCACTGCGGCCGGTCGTGCGGCGGCGGCCCTTCCTCCGGTTGTGAACACCAGGGGAGTGGCAGCGGATGAGCTGAGGTCGATGATTGCCAAGCCGCGCTCGCTGGCGGCCGCCACCCATCCGCGTTGCTTCCCATCGGTGGGAGGGGATTGCAAGGTGAACGTATCGACGTCGTCGAGGGCGACGCTGCCATGTGGGAACACCACAGTGTCTCCTGTGGCGATCACCGGCACATCCTCGATGACGGTGAAATCGTCGGCGTGGGTGAACCGGCTGTCGGTGAGTGATTCGAGTTGTTCGGCCTCGCCACCGGTGGCAGGATTCCATCGCAGGACCACGCCATCCTTCGGCCGGTATCCATACACATCCCCATCGGCATTGACGGCGATTTTGCCGCCGGAACCGAGCCTCATGCACGGAGGATCGCTGCTGGGGGCAAACGTGTCGAATCTGGCGGTTGTCTCGGCCCATACATCACCGGTCGCGCTGTTGAGGACGGCGATGGTCTCGCCGCCGATGGCGGCGGTGGAGGCGCCTGAAGCGCTCACGATGGCATCCATGCTCACGGTGGAGGCGGTGATTGACATGAGCTGGCCAGGCTCGGCCAATACGGTGGCCCCGTCATGTTGGATGACGTCGAATCGCGCGGCGGAGGCAACCACGCCGGCATCCGCCTCCCGGTTGCGCACATTGAAACGTGCCGCCTTGCCCTGCGCCAGCGAAGAGACCCACACGGTACCGTCGTCAAGCTGGACATGCTGTCTGGTCACCGAACTGATGAGGATGGACCCCGCCATAAGGGCGATCATCGCCAGTAGCATGACTACGGGCAGCGCCCAACGATTGGAAGCGATGGAGGCAAGGCGCCGACGTGCGTCATCTACACGCAGGCGGACATGACTCGTGCCGTCGGCGCGGGCCGTTGGAATACGATGTCGCCGTGTCATCATGTCACCTCCTTTTGAATCACGCCGTTGCGCATCGTGTGGATGGCTGGGCTGGTTGTGACGGTTTCGGTGATGGCTTCGTCCGGCACCTGTCGTCGATATCCGCCGTCGCCGTGGGGAATTTCGAATCGGCTTCCGGACGGAACGGGCACGGCATCCACGCAGGAAGCTGCAATGCAAGCGAGTATCACCACGATGACCATCGACGCGGTCGCTGTGCCGGCGATGACGGCGATGGTTTTCGCCCGGCCTCGCGAATGTGCCGGGCATGTTGAAGCCGTCGTCGTCGGGTGGGGCGAATCCGGATGTGACGGGCCTGGCATGCTGCGTCCATCGCGCCTGCGTAACCCGTCGCACTCATCAAGCCCGCAAAACCTGCTGCGCTCATCAAGTCCGCACAACACGTCGTGCTCATCAATCTCGCGAAATCCGTCGTGTCCGCCAAGGCCGTCGAATCCGTCAGGCCCGCGAAACCCGACCAATCCACGCCGTTGAAAATCATCCGGATATCGGGGTGTGTTCTCCACCTCCACCGGAGTGGGCGGAAATCCGTTGGCGCACTGCGCCCGCTGCAACGCGCGGGCGAATTCCAGCGCGGAGTAATGCCGCTCGCCGGGATTCTTATCAAGTGCCACGCGCAGGGCTCGCTCCACATCCGCGGGAACATCGCTGCGTCCGATACCAGGCAACGGCTCCCCAAGTATCGCCGCGATCAGCTCGGTTTCGGAGCGGGGCCGGTATCCATGCTCGTAGGGGGAGGCTCCCACAAGCGCCGCATACATCGTGGCAGCCAACGAATAGATATCCGACGCCTCATTGCCAGTGCTGATTCCCCGTAGCACCTCCGGCGCGGCCCATGGCGGCGAATGCCCGGCCGGACGGTCGGCGTAGACGTCGCAGGAAACGCCGAAATCGCCCAACATCGGCAGTCCCCGTGTGTCGATCAACACATTGCTGGGTTTGATGTCGTGGTGGATGATGCCGCAGCGGTGGGCGACATACAAGCCACTTGCCAAGTGGATGCCCACATCCACCACGCTGACGCATGGCATCGGCCCGCGGAACAGCAGATCGGCGAGAGTGCCCTGCTCGGCGTAGTCGACGACGATGTACTCGAGGCCGTCGTCGGTGCGTCCGGAATCGAAAATGGGAAGGATATACGGGTGGTGGGGCAGTCGCGCCATCACCGCGGCCTCATGCCGGATCGCGTCCGCGGCACGCGGTCCGGCGGCAGGATCGCTGACCTTCACCGCCACACGGCGGCTGGGTTCATGCTGGGCGTAAAGCAGCACCACGGCGGTTGATCCCGAGCCCAGTACTCGGATGAAATCGTAGCCAGGTAGCCGCGGTGGAGACGGGAACGGTGGTGCGTTGATCATGATGCCCTCCTCGTTGCGGGTTCATTGGTCCAGTCATTGTCGCCACGCAATCGGACAGAAATTCATATGGTGTGTAAGGGGTAACGCGCGTGGAAGATGAAACTATTCGCTTGCCGATACGGACGTTTAGTCTGGAGGCATGAACACGAACACGAATGCGAACAAGAGCCGGGCGAATCACGCCGACGTGGCCGGGATGGGGCCGGGCGAGGCGATGCTGCTGGTCTCGCCGCCGCGCGCCGGCAAAACCGAATACGCGTTCGCCTCGCTGCTGCAAGGCTTGGAAGCGTTCGGCATGCAAGGGGCCGTGATGGCGGTGTCCGGCCGCACCGCCGCGGACCGACTGTCCAATCGTGTGATTCGCCATATGGGCGCATCCACCCAGGTGCGTCCCGTCACCACATTGGCCGCCATCGCGTTTCGTGTGATCTCCGCCGCCCGAGCCCGGGCAGGATTGAGCGCGCCGCGTCTGCTCAACGGTGCCGAGCAGGATGCCCTGCTGCGTCAGGTCGTCGCCGTGCATTTGGGCCATGCCGCCGCGGGCGACGACTGCCCCACATGCGCGCTGTTGCGTGGCTATTTCGCGCAGCGGACATGGTCCACGCTGATTACTGAAGCATCAGCCGCGCAGACGGACGCACCCGCAGGCCAGCAATCGTCAGCGCAGGGCACCGACGCGCAGGTGCCTGTGGCTGACGGATCACCCACTGTGGAGGTGTTCGCTCGTGGGGTGTCGGGCGCGTTCATCGCACAGCTTCGCGACATGCTTGCCCGCATGGATGAGCTTGGCGTCACGGCGCAGCATGAGGCAGATTTGCTGGCCCGATTGGGCGAGGGGCAGACCCGTCTGGCCGAACAGTGGCGGTTGGCGTTCGCCTTGCGTGCCGAATACATCGCGATGCTTAGCGAGACATACGCGCATGATTACCGGCTCGACGCCTCCTATCTGCTGGTCGCCGGCGCCAATGCGATTCCCCAGCTCACCCGTGGCGACGCTCTGCCCGAACTGCTGGTCGTCGACGACTTTCAAGACACCACGCTCGCCGGCCTGCGCTTTCTTGAAGCGCTACATGAGGCGGGCGTGCGTCTGTTGCTGGTCGGCAACCCGGATGAGGCCGTGCAGACTTTCCGCGGGTCCTACCCTGAATACCTGTTCCGCAGGGCGCAGGAGGGGGTCATCCATGCGAGGCTGTGCGATGCTACGGTCATAGCCGCGGCGGGTGACGCCAAGTCCGGCGATGTGAATCCTGTCGGTGACGCTGATTCAATCGGACACGCTGACTCAGCCGATACTGCGCCCGTCATCGAGGGCTGCGATGTGTCGCGGCCTGCCGAACCGCGGTATCTCGATGTGGTCGCCTCGCGTATCTCTCTGTCGATTCCTTCCGAAGAGCATGACCCGCTGCCGATCGCGCTGCGTCCGGGCAAGCTGACCCATGCCACCGCACGCGACGCGACTGCGCGTGATGCCGCCGCGCGTGATGCCACGACGCTTGAAGACGGCAGTCTGGACACCGCGTTGTACCGTTCCCCGCGTGAGGAACTCGACGACGTGGTGTGGCGTATCAAGCGCGTGCGGCTCGACGAGAAGGCCGCGTGGAACGATATGGCCGTCGTCGCCCACGACAACAGCACGGTGCGTCGCTTCGGCGAGCGACTGCGCCGCGAAGGCGTGCCGGTGCGCTATTCGTCGGTCGCCCGCGCGCTGAAGGACGAACCCTTTGTGCAGGGCCTGTTCGCGCTGATCGAACTCGCCGATTTGCGCCGCAACGGTGTGGAACACAATCGCATGGGACTGGCCCAAACCGCGGCATTCGTGCGTTCGCGCGTCGCCACGATTCTTAACAGTCCGCTGATCACTGCGGCCGGCGGCCGTCCGGCACGGCTTGCACCCATCGAATCAGCGATCGGAGCGCTGGAATCGTTAAGCGGCATCGTATCCGACGACGACGCGACGATTGCCCAACTGATCGCCGCATGGCAGCGGCTCCGCTCCCACGTCGAAACCGCCCGCAAAGAAGACGCGGATGAAGCGACGGCATCCGGCACCCTCACCGTGGATGACTCCTTGGTGGACGAGTTGGCCGCCCGCGGCGACGACCTCGCCTTCGGTGCGGACGCCATTCACGTGATGTTGGCGTTCGACAATGAGCTCGCTCCCGCCGAACCTGCGATGAGCGCCATCCTCTCGGTGTTGGGCAGCGACGCGCAGGCCAAGGCGTTCACGCACCTATGGCAGCTTGTCGCAACGATCACGCGGGGCATGGGCACGTTGACCACGGCAAGCCCGTCGCATCGCCCGGAACCCCAGTATGTACTCGCCCTCGCTTGGGATGCCACCGGCGTGGCCAAATCCTGGCAGAACCTCGCCCTGACCAACACGCCGGAAGGGCGCGCCGCCAACGACCGGCTGGATGCGGCCATGCGGCTGTTCCAGTTTGCCGAAGGCAGTTCGATGGATATCACCGGATTCATCGGAGCGATGCGCGCGCAGCGGATTGAGGCCGATTCACTCGCCCATGTCGGCCCGGTGGAGGACGCCGTGACCCTGACCACGCCAGCCGGCGCGGCGGGGCAACGGTTCCGCTACGTGTGGCTGCCGTCCGTACAGCAGGATGTGTGGCCGAATCTCGCCGAACGCAACACCATGTTCGGCGGCGAGGACCTGGTCGAACTGGTTCTGCGCGGCCGCCTCGCCGACGTGGAACAGGGCGGGCGCGATCCGCGGCTGGTTTCGGTGCTGTCCAGCGAAAAGAAGAGCCTGCTGGTCGCCCTCACCCGTGCCGACGAGCGCGCGACGGTCAGCGCGGTGTGGAACGACGATTCCAGTCCGTCGGATTTCCTGTTCGGCTATATGCCCGAACGGTTCACGCGCCGCCGTTCGGACGCGCGGTACGTTGAGGCGCGCGATCACGGTGATTTCGCCGGACTCGACGCCAGCGCGCGAGGGCTGGTCACCGCCGCGCGCATCATGCTCGCCACCAGCGAACCCGGAAGCGACGCGGCCAAAGACGCCGTCGACACGCTCGCGTTGCTCGCCGAGCATGGGGTGGATATCGCTGATCCGGCGCAATGGCCGTTCGTCGCCGCGTCGACTGAGGGCGATGTTGAGGATGGCGCTGAGGTTGATAGCTCGGCGGGCGAGACGGACGATTCCGCGACGGTTGTGCTGTCGCCTTCGTCGGTGGATCGACTGTGGGCATGCCCGGTATGTTGGCTGTTGGAAAACCGTTTCGCCGGCCCGCGCCCAGGCTCGGCGGCCACAGGATTCGGCTCGCTGATCCACGCCGTCGCTCAGCAGGGGAGCGAAGAGGGCCTCGACCTGTCCGACCTGACCGAGGATGATATTCAGCGCCGTCTCACCGAAATCTACGAGTCGATGCGGCCCGATCCCGACGCCGTCGCGGATGTGAAGGAGCGGTACAACCTCATCAAAAAGGACAAGGCCGCGCCCACCGCGTTGGCGGCCATCGCCCACTATTTCGCGCAAGGCGGCAGCGACGACTACCTCGCCGCCAATGCCGGCAACTTCGCCATCGGACGTTTGACGCGGGCGGATTGCGAATGGAAATTCGCCGCGTGCTTCGATCTTGACGATATTCTCGCCGCATACAATGCCGTTCCCGGAATGCAACCGGTGACCCGTGGCGAACTCAGCGTGCTGATGGGTGAGCTGGTAGGCGGCTGGCCCGAGGGCATGCGCGAGGATCTGACCATACGGCTCAGCGGACGCATCGACCGTATGGAAACGCGCACGCTGGCCGACGGCAGTGAGAACATCCGCCTCATCGACTACAAAACCGGCGGCAAACACACCGGATTGGAGCTATTCAACGACCTGCAGCTGGTGTGTTACCAGCTGGGGCTCGTGTTCCCCGAAGGTGGACGCCGTGGAGCCGACGTGTTGGCGTGCATGCCCGCCATCGGGCAAAGCGCGCTGTTCGACGTCGAACACAGCGATGCCCCCGCGAAATACTATGCGCCGGAAAGCATGTTCCAGCCAGCATTGTTCGCGAACGGATCGTTGAACGCCGAAGCGTTCGCCGTGAGGAACCGTTGCTCGGACCCTATAAAAACCTGCTACGACATGCCTGTTCCGAGCGCCGACCACAAGCCACAAGGTGTGCGCGACGAAGTATGGGCGCAGTTCGCGGCTTTGGCCGGCACACAGACGTTGTGGGCGTTGACGATGATTTCGCGCGTGGTGTATGCGGCCGCGGCAAGCCGCTCCACCACGCTCACCGCCCATCCGCAGCAACAGCATCTGAGGTTTTGCCGGATGAAGCAGGTATGCCCCGCATGCGCGGGACAGGTCGACACCATATTCGAAACGAGGCAGGCATGAGCGGATTCACTCCCAGCGCAGAACAGCGCAGCATCATCGAAGCCCCCGCCAACGCGGATGTGCTCGTCGTCGCCGGCGCGGGCAGCGGCAAAACCTTCACCATGACCCAACGCATCATCGCGTTGATCCGCCAAGGAGTCGCGCCGGAACGCATCCTCGGCCTGACCTTCACGCGCAAGGCCGCGGGCGAGCTGTTGGAACGCGTATCGGAGGCGGTGTCGGGGGAGGGCTCGCCTTCGACGGGTGTTGAAGGGGCAACGGGCGCGGAGAAGACAATGAGCATGGAGACCGCGGATGGTTCCGCCGACGGTTCCGCCGACCGCGCGTTTTTGAAGCCCGCGATTTTCACCTACGACGCCTTCTTCCAAACCATCGTGCGCCAATACGGTCTTCTGGTCGGTTTCGACCAGAACACGCAACCGCTGAGCCAAGCCGGTCGTCAGCAGTTGGCCAGCGACGTCATCGACGCGCATATGAACGAGATCTTCGATCAGGATCTGGGCGGGTTCTCCAGTCTGACGAACAACGTGCTCGCGCTTTCCGACGCCATCGCCAGCGCCATGATCGGCGCGGGATGCACGAATTTCAACGATGCCGTGGCCCGCGTGCGCGCATGGGACGAGGAATTCGTCGCATGCCTCGACCGCGCGATTGGCGACGACCCCATCGCGCCCAAAGAACCCAAGCTCGGACGCAAGCTCAAGAAGTACTCGCAGGACGAGTGGCAGGCCATCCGCGACGACTATATCCGCGCCAGATCGGTGTATTCATGCGACCAGCTGCGGCAGTCCACACGCAAACGCGAGATTCTGCTCACTCTGGTGCAGGCCTACGCGAATGCCAAACACGAGCGGAATATGGCGGAATTCTCCGACTTCACCATCGCCGCCTACCAGCTCATCGAACGGTTCCCCTCCATCGCCGAACGCTGCCGTCGCCGCTACAGCCATGTGCTGCTGGACGAATATCAGGACACCTCCACCACGCAGGCCGCGCTGCTCGCCGCGTTGTTCCACGTCGACGAGAACAATCGCTGCGCCGTCAACGCCGTGGGCGATCCCTTCCAATCCATCTACGCGTGGCGAGGTGCCAGTCCGGGCGCTTTCCGCATGTTCCAAAGCGCATTCGGCATGCCGTCCGATGCCAAGCCGTATCCCCTAAGCGTCACGCGACGCAATCCCCGCGTGGTGTTGGAGGCCGCCAACAATCTCACCATGCCGCTGAGAGACGTGCCCGCGCGGGCGAGCAGTTCGCTGATGCGTGAGGTGGACGTCGCCCCGCTCGATCCGCTGGACACCGCCGCGCAAGGCACGCTCGGCGTACTCGGCTTCAGAACGCGCGGCCAGGAAATCGACGCCGTGGTGCGCTTCTGCGCGGCCGCCGTCGCCCGATACCGTTCCACAGCGGACACGCCCGATGCCACGCCGGTGGCGGTGCTGTTCCGTTCGAAAACCATGATGCCGGATTACCAGGAGGCGTTGGAAAAGGCCGGATTGCGTGCCTTCGCGGTGGGATACTCCGCTTTTCTGGACCGCCCAGAGGTGCGTGATGTGCTCGCCATCCTGCACGCGGTGGCCGACCATACCAGCGTGGAGCCGGTGATGCGATTGCTGGCCACGCCGCGCTTCAATGTGTGCGCGAAGGATTTGGAGGCGTTGGCGCGGCTTGCGGAAAACGCCAATATGGAGCAACGATTCCGCGCGCTCGTGCAGGCCGGTCTCGCCGCCGAAGACACTCCTCGCCGCCAATGGGCCGAGGTGGTGCGCGAATATCGCGACCAAGTCGCCAACGCGGTGTTTCTGGTCGACATATTGGTCGGCAGCGACGTGCGGGCGTTGATGGAACACGCCGGAACGATCAGCCGGCAAGGCATGGAATCGATCGCCCGCGCCGCACGGGTGCTGGAACAGGTGCAGCGCACCGTCGGCCGCCCGCTTCCGGATATGATTCGCACGGCGGTGGAGGCGTCCGCATTGGATATCGACACCGTGGTCGCCGGAGCGCTGAATCATAACGAGCACATGGCCGACCCGACGTTGGCTCGCATCCCCATGGACACGATCGTCGATCTGGTGGACACCTACACGCGGGAGATCGCCGTCGACCAGACGCCGACGCTGCGCGGATTCATGGCATGGATCGATCAGCTCGATTCCGTGGAGGACGAGGCCGTGGCGCTGCCGGCCGGCCCCGTCGACGTGGAATTGATGAGCGTGCACCAGTCCAAAGGATTGGAATGGAACGCCGTGGCGGTGGTCGGCCTGTCCGCGGGCGCGTTCCCCAGCAACCAAGGCGACCATCTGAACGTTTCGCTCGACGAACGGTATGCGGGCGGTATGGAGCACGGCCGATGGGTGGCGCCCCAATACCAGGAGACGGCCAGAACATGGCTGACCAGCCCCACCGCGGTGCCGGTGCCGGTGCGTGCCGACGCCGGTATTCTTCCGCGCTTCCCCCACGACCTGCCCGCCGACGCCGACCCCCTCGAAGGTCTGCGCGCGCTGGAGGATGCCGAGATCATCGATGACGAAGTGTACGGATCCATCCGAGGCATCGGCGACGGCATCGACGACGTCGATCCGCATGGATGGTATCTGACCCAAGAGGAGGAATACGGCCGACGTCTGCACGCCGACGAACGGCGGTTGGCCTATGTGGCGTTGACCCGCGCCCGTGAGGACGCCCTGCTGACCTACTCCCAAACCGCCAGTACGAGCCGCGACCCCAATGCCGCCGGCGACAAGAAAGGCAACGAACCCTCCAATTTCTGGCAGGAGGTCCACGATTCCATGCACCCGGGCCATGATGTGCGCTGGGCGGAGGAATTCACGGCGGACCCCGACGAAAGCCAGCGGGAGTCGCCGGCTCCCCAAGGATTCTTCGTGGGGGAGCGCGCCAAGGAATACGGCGAGGCCGTGGTGGGCGAGGCGTGGCGCACGCCGTTGGAGGCTGAGGATGAATCCGCCTCACTGGCGTGGCCTGCCGATCTGAGCGCAACGACGATGGAACGGTTGACCCGCGGAGTCGCCGCGGTGCGCGCCGCCCTCGAATCCAATCGGAATCGCCGAACGGATGACGCGGACGCGGCCGAGCGGTATGGCGAAGGCACGTTGGCCGAACGCGCGCGCATGCTGGTATCCGACCCCGATCTGATGGCCAACCTGTTGGACGGCGAGGCGTTCGACAGGGAAAACAAAGCCAAAGCGTTGCGCATCAGCGCAGCAGGCCGCCAGAACGTCACCGGTCTGCAGGCGCGGGCCGGAGGCATGAGCGAACGCGAGGAACGCGCGTATTGGCGCGGCATCATCCGCCCGATTCCCCGCGTCGCCTCGCCCGCCGCCGAAGCGGGCACACGACTGCATGACTGGGCCGAACGCTTCGTGAACGCCGGACTCCCCGGTGCCGAGGAGGCGCTCGCCTTCCGCTCCGGTATCGGCGGTGCCGGAATCGGCGACGCGAGTCTCGGCGTATGCGATGTGATCGGAGGAAACGCGGCTGGTGGTGGAGAATCCCGCGAATCGCTGATCGCCGCCGCGGCTCGGGAATCCGACGAAAGAATCCGCGTATGGGCCGAACGATTGGCCTCGTCGCGTTGGGCGCAACGCACGCCAGCTTGGGCGGAACGACAGATCGTCGTGGACATTCCCGGCATCGGCATCGTCAACGGCAAACTCGACGCCGTGTTCCACGGCAAACTGGACGACGACGGCGATACGGCCCACGACCCGGACCGCCCGACCTATACGGTGGTCGACTGGAAAACCGGCAAACGCCCCACCAATCCGGAGGACATCGAACGCAAACTCGCGCAGTTGGACATGTATCGTCTGCTGCTCGCCGCCGTCGAAGGCATCGAGTTGGACAGTATCGACGCGTCTCTCTACTATGTGAGTGAGCCCGATGAGGGCCGGCGCGAGCTGCATGCCCGCGCGAAAACAGAACAGGACATCCTTGCCGAGTTGAGCTCCGGCATCCCCGAACAATCGGACAACGACTAGATCGGTCTATTGACGCCGATCCCGCGAGAGGAACGCATCGCGAACGTCGTGGGTCCGGGGAGCCGCTACCCTTGGTGCGACGTGTGGGCGGGCACACGCGCAACAGACGATAGTAAGGAGAATGCCGTGGCGACGACAAGCCCCACGACCAACCCGAGCGACCAGACCGCATCGACCATGCCGACCATGCCGGACACGGACACGGATACAGGAAACATGCGGGACGTGCCCGCGCACGACGGCGACGGCCGCGCCCCCGCTTCCAAGCAGTCGCCGTACGCCAGACTGTTCCGCATACCCGGAGCGAAGGCCTTCTGCGTATCCGGCGCGGTGGCGCGATTGCCGATCTCCATGATGAGCCTCGGCATCGTGCTCGCGCTCAACCATCTGTACGACAATTGGACCGTCGCCGGCACCATGAGCGCGGCCTACGTGTTCGCGCTCTCCTGCGTGACCCCGTTCTACGCGCGCGCCTTCGACCGTTTCGGCCAGGCTCGCGTGGGGCGGCTCGCGCTCGCCGTACAGGTCGTGGCCATGCTGAGCTTCGCGTTCGGCGCATTGGTGCGCGTGCCGATTCCGCTGCTGTTCGTGCTCGCCGTGATCATGGGCCTGACCCAGTTCTCCTTCGGCGCGTTGGTGCGCACCCGTTGGGCGTACGCGCTGCGCGGCGTCGACGGCGGCGAACAGCTGCTCAACACCGCCTATGCGATGGAGGCCGCTATCGACGAGGTCGTGTTCATTCTGGGGCCGATTCTTGCCGCATGGCTGGCCACTTCCGTGCATCCGGTCAGCCAGTTGTTCGTGCCGACGCTGGCCTGCGGCATCGGCGGCGCCATATTCTTCACGCTCAAATCCACGCAGCCCAAGCCGATGGTCGAACAGGTCCAGGCAACCGCGCTACCCGCCGCCGAATCCGCGCCCGTGCCCGCCGACGGCGCGACGGACACGCTGTCGCTGAACCAGCTGCGCCATCAGGGCACCAAGCCGAAGAACGTGCTGCTGTACGCCGGCGTGCTGCCGCTGCTGGTGGTGTTCATCGTGTTCAACATGAGCTTCACCTCCTTCGACGTGTCCATCACCGCCGCCATGCAGGAGGCCGGCGTCGAGAAGTTCCTTGGACTGCAGCTCGCCATGTTCGCGGTCGGCTCGTGCGTGGGTGCGGTGGTGTTCGGCTCCCGCCAGTTCAAAGGCTCGCATTGGTCGCATATGGTGGTCTTCCTTGGTCTGCTCACCATCGGATTCGTGCTGTTCCGCCTGACGATGGATAACTTCTTCCTGCTGGGCGCGATGGAGATTCTCGCGGGTCTGTGCGTCTCGCCGCTGTTCACCACCGGCAACCTCATCGTCAAAAGCCTGGTGCCGGCCGAATCCCTCACCGAAGGGCTGTCGTGGCTGTCCACCGCAGGCACGGTGGGCACCTCCATCGGCTCGTCGGTCGGCGGCATCGTGCTCGACGCCTCCGGCGTGCACTCCGGCATGATGCTGCCCTGGATTTTCACCGCCGCCGCCCTGCCCCTCGCCTTCCTCGGCTGGCGTCTTTCCCATCGCAGGGGATGACGGAGACTTCCCGCGACAAGCATGTGGACGCGGGGGTGTGTTCCGTCGCGGCTCGCGCTACGCTTTTGGGAAGACTGACAGGGCCTTATCCGTGGGGATGGGCCACGAACGCAAGGAGCGAATATGATCAAGGTTTCCGTGGTTGGCGCGAAGGGCCGTATGGGCCAGCATGTGGTGGATGCGGTGAACGGCGCGGCCGACATGCAGCTGGCGCTCACACTTGACGCGGGCGACGACCTGACCCAGATCACCCCGGACAACACCGACGTGGTGGTGGAGTTCACCGTGCCGTCCGTCACGCTCGACAATGTGCTCACGTTGATCGCGCAGGGCGTCGACGTGGTGGTGGGCACCACCGGCTGGACCGACGAAAGGCTTGACCAGGTGCGTGAGGCGCTCGCCAAGGCCCCGCGCGAAGGGCAGAAGGCGTTCATCGCGCCGAACTTCGCCATCTCCGCCGTGCTGGCCGACCACTTCTCCACGCAGGCTGCGAAGTATTTCGAATCCGTCGAGGTGATCGAACTGCATCACCCGAACAAGGTGGACGCCCCCTCCGGCACCGCGATCCACACGGCGCAGGGCATCGCCGCGGCCCGCAAGGCCGCCGGACTGCCGGCCGTGCCGGATGCCACCGAAACCGACGGCGGCTCGCGAGGCCAGTCGGTCGACGGCATCCGGGTGCACGCCGTGCGTCTGCGTGGCCTCAACGCCCACGAGGAGGTGCTGTTCGGCAACGCGGGTGAGCAACTGACGATCCGCGCCGACAGCTTCGACCGAGGCTCCTTCATGCCGGGCGTGCTGCTCGCCGCGCGCAAGCTCGCCTCCGATGCCCCCGCCGGCCTCACCATCGGCCTAGCCAACTTCCTCGACCTATAGCCCCAAGCGTCCATAACGAGAAGTACGGTGAATAGTATGAGTGAGCATGACATCCATCTTCTGAATCCAGCCCCGTTCGGCCGCATCCTCCCCGCGATGGTCACTCCGATGAAGGCCGACGGCAGCGTCGATTTCGATGCCGCGCAGAAGCTGGCCAAGGCGCTGGTCGCCGATGGCGCGGACGGCATCGTGGTCAACGGCACCACCGGCGAATCGCCCGTCACTCATATCGACGAGAAGGTCGACCTCGTGCGCGCGGTCAAGGATGTTGTGGATGTGCCCGTTATTTCGGGCGCCGGATCTAACGACACCGCGCATACCGTGCGTATGGTCGAGCAGACCCAGGAGGCGGGCGCCGACGCGGTGCTCGTCGTCATGCCCTACTATTCCCGTCCTTCCCAGGACGGCGTCGTCGGCCACTACAAGGCCGTCAACGATTCCACCGACAAGCCGATCATCGTCTACGACGTGCCCGGCCGCACCGGTCTGAAGGTCGCGGTCGACACGTATGACCGTCTGGCCGCACTCGACCATGTCGTGGCCGTCAAGGACGCCACCGGCGATCTCGCCGCGGCGGTCGAGAAGCAGCAGCGCACCGGACTCGCCTGGTATTCGGGCGATGACGGTCTGTTCCTGCCGTTCCTGTCCATCGGCGCGGTGGGCATCATCTCCGTGATCGCGCATGTCGCCTCAGCGCCGATGCGCGAACTGGCCGAGGCTTTCGACCGCGGCGACATCCACGAGGCGCAGCGCCTCGCCAACCAGCTCGCGCCGCTGGTGCACGCCCTGAACGGCGACGGCTATCAGGCCGTGATGGCCAAGGCCGCCTGCCGTGTCAACGGCACGCTTGAATCCACCGAAATGCGTCTGCCGAACATCGGCCCGGACGCGCTCCAGCTCGACAAGGCCGAGGAGGGCATGCGCGCCTCCGGCCTGCTCTGAGCGGGCATTCCACGTCGCCTTCGTGAGAGCACGAAGGCATAACCATAAGAAACCAACGAAAGTACATGGCACAAGAAAACAACACCAACGATTCCAACAACTCATCATCGACCCGCGGCACCCGCCGCCGCGGCTCCGCCAAAACCGCCAACACCAAGGCCGCGGCGAACACCGGCGCGAAATCCAACGCGAAAGCGAAGAACGCGCCCGCGAACAAGTCCGGCCAGCGCGGCGGCAGGGGCGGCAGCCGTCCCCGTCATCAGAACAACTCCACCCAGGCCACCGCACCCCAGCAGGGCGCGACCCTGATCGCACCTCCGAAGTACCGCAAGGGCTCGATGCGCATCACCCCGCTCGGCGGCCTCGGCGAAATCGGCCGCAATATGAACGTGGTCGAATACAACGGCCACCTGCTGCTCATCGACTGCGGCGTGCTCTTCCCCGAAGAGGAACAGCCGGGCGTGGACCTGATTCTGCCTGACTTCAGCTATATCAAGGACCGTCTCGACCAGGTCGACGCGCTCGTGCTCACCCACGGCCATGAGGACCATATCGGCGGCGTGCCCTACCTGCTCAAGCTGCGCCCGGACATCCCGCTGATCGGCTCCAAGCTCACCCTCGCCTTCGTGGAAGCCAAGTGCAAGGAGCACCGCATCAACCCCACCAAGGTGGAGGTCTCCGGCCGCGACAAGCTCAAGGTGGGGCCGTTCAACCTCGAATTCGTGAACGTGACCCATTCGATTCCGGACGCGCTCGCCGTCTACGTGAAGACCCCGGCCGGAAGCCTGATCGACACCGGCGACATCAAGCTGGACCAGCTGCCGCTCGACCACCGCGTCACCGATCTGGTGGAGTTCGGCAAGCTCGGCGAGCAGGGCGTGGATCTGCTCATGATGGATTCCACCAACGCCGAGGTGCCGGGCTTCGTCAAGCCCGAGACCACGATCGGCCCCGCGCTCGACCAGGCGTTCGCGCAGGCGACCCGCAAGATCATCGTCGCGAGCTTCTCCTCGCATGTGCACCGCGTGCAGCAGGTGGTGGACGCCGCCCACAAGTACGGCCGCAAGGTCGTGTTCGTCGGCCGCTCCATGGTGCGCAACATGTCCATCGCCGCCGATCTGGGCTTCCTGCACATCCCCGAAGGCACGGTCGTCGACCTGAAGAAGGCCAACGACATCGAAGACAAGAACCTGGTGTACATGTGCACCGGCTCCCAGGGCGAGCCGATGGCCGCGCTGGGCCGCATCGCCGACGGCAACCACCGCGACATCTCAATCAACGAGTTCGACACGGTGATTCTGGCCAGCTCCCTGATTCCCGGCAACGAGCACGGCGTGTACAAGATCATCAACAAGCTCGTGCAGATGGGCGCGCGCGTGGTCAACCGCGACAACGCGGCCGTGCACGTCTCCGGCCACTGCAACGAGGGCGAGCTGCTGTACATGTACAACATCGTCAAGCCCAAGTGCGCCATGCCGATCCACGGCGAGAACCGCCATCTGGTGGCCAACGGCCTGATCGCCGTGAAAACCGGCGTGGACCCGCAGAACGTGGTGCTCGCCGAGGACGGCGACGTGGTGGACCTCTACCACGGCAAGGCCGCGGTCGTCGGCTCCGTGCCGTGCGGCTACGTGTATGTGGATGGCGATTCGGTGGGCGAGCTGACCGAGGAGGAGCTGGAGAAGCGCCGCATCCTCGGCACCGAAGGCTTCGTCTCCGCGTTCGTGGTGGTCGACACCGAGGCGCGCGAGGTGGTCTCCGGTCCGAAGATCTACCTGAACGCCGTGGCCGAGGACGAAAGCGAATTCAACAAGGTGCGTCATCAGATCGTCGAACAGCTCAACGACGCGATGATGAGCGGCACGAAGGACACCTATAAGCTGCAGCAGCTCATGCGCCGCACGCTGGGTGGTTGGATCGCCCGTCAGCTCAGGCGCAAGCCGATGATCGTGCCCGTGGTGGCCGATCTGGCCACCGACGTGGACGAGCTGGTCGGCTAGGGGCGATAATTGGCCCAGCACCGGTAAAGGGTATACAGTTGTTCCTATCGGAATAGCAAAGCGGCGTAACCGAAAAGGTTGCGCCGTTTTCATATGGCGCGCAGAGAACGCGCCAGCTTGTGGCAAAGGAGTAGCATGCCCGGTTCTAACCTGACCCGAGTCGAGGCTGAGGAACGCAAAGGCGTCGTGGAGGCGCCGATCACCTATCATGTCGATCTGGATCTGACGCGAGGGGAGCGCACCTTCGGTTCGGTCTCCCACATCACGTTCGACGCCGTGGCCGGCGCGAGCACCTTCCTGGATCTCATCGCCGACGAGGTGACCGCGGTCACGCTCAACGGCGAGGCCCTGGATCCGGCCGAAGTGTTCGCCGACGACCGCATCGCGCTGAACGATCTGAAGGAAAGCAACGACGTGGTGGTGGAGGCGCTGTGCCGCTACTCCAACACCGGCGAGGGCCTGCACCGTTCGGTCGACCCCACCGACGGCAACGTCTACCTGTACTCCCAGTTCGAGGTGCCGGACGCCCGCCGCGTCTACGCCGTGTTTGACCAGCCCGATCTGAAGGCCGTGTTCAACTTCTCCGTGCTGGCGCCCCAAAGCTGGATCGTCACCTCGAATATGCCGGTCGCCTCCGTTGAGGAGAGCGAGATCGAAACCGCCGACGGTACCCTCGCCGACAAGCCGAACGAGACGACCAAGCGCTGGTCGTTCGAGCCCACCCCGGTGATGAGCTCCTATCTGACCGCCATCTGCGCCGGCCCGTACGCCGAGTGGCACACCGAATACCACAACGAGGACGGCCGCGTCGTGCCGATGGCGCAGTACTGCCGTCAGTCCCTGGCCGAAGCCTTCGCGAAGGACGTCGACTACCTGTTCGACATCACCAAGAAGGGCTTCGCCTTCTACGCCAAGACGTGGGGCGTGCCCTACCCGTACGCCAAGTATGATCAAATCTACGTGCCCGAATACAACGCGGGCGCCATGGAGAACATCGGCATGGTCACCATCCGCGACCAGTACGTGTTCGAATCGAAGGTCACCGACGCGCTCGCCGAGCGCCGCGTGGTGACCGTGCTGCACGAGCTGGCCCACATGTGGTTCGGCGACTACGTGACCATGAAGTGGTGGAACGACCTGTGGCTCAACGAATCCTTCGCCGAGTTCACCTCCACCCTCGCCACCGCCGAGGCCACCGAATGGCATGACGCCTGGGCCACGTTCTGCTCCGGCGAGAAGAGCTGGGCGCTGCGTCAGGACCAGCTGCCCACCACGCATCCGATCGTCGCGCCGATCAACGACCTCAACGACACCTACGTGAACTTCGACGGCATCACCTATGCCAAGGGCGCGTCCGTGCTGAAGCAGCTGGTGTTCTACGTGGGCCGCGAACGCTTCTTCGAGGGCATCCACAACTATCTCGACAAGCACGCCTACTCCAACGCCACCCTCGCCGATCTGCTGGGCGAGCTGGAGGCCACCTCCGGCCGCGACCTGAAGGCGTGGAGCGCGAAGTGGCTGGAGGAGTCCGGCATCAACACCATCACCCCGCAGGTCGAGACCGACGCGGATGGCACGCTGCGTTCGCTCACCCTGCGTCAGACCGCTCCGGCCGACCATGCCGTGCTGCGCCCGCACCGTCTGGCCCTTGGCTTCTACGACGAGGATCCCGCCAGCGGCAAGATCGTGCGCACCGAACGTCTGGAGCTGGATGTGGACGGCGAGACGACCGTGGCCGCCGAGGCCGCCGGCAAGACCCGCCCCGCGCTGATTCTGGTCAACGACGAGGACCTGGCCTACACGAAGATCCGTTTCGACGAGGAGTCCCTCGCCTTCGCCGAGGCCAATCTGCACCGTTTCGACGACGCGCTCGCCCGCGCCGTCATTTGGCTCGCCTTCTGGGATATGACCCGCGACGGCGAGTTCCCGGCCGCGCGTTTCGTCGACATGACGCTGCGTCTGCTGTCCACGGAAACCGAATCCACCACCTTCCGCTACGCGCTCAGCTGCATGACCACCGCCGTGCACCACTACGTGCCCGCCGCCTCCCGCGACGAGATGCTGCGCCATGTGGCCGCCGAGCTGTGGACGCTGGCCAATGCGGCCGACGCCGGCTCCGACAACCAGTTCCAGCTGGCCACCGCCTACCTGGGCTACGGCGAGGAGGGCGACGCCGCGTTCGCCGCGAACGCGCACGGTCTGCTCGACGGCACGGTCGCCCTGCCCGGTCTTGAGATCGACAACAACTTCCGTTGGACGATCATCACCGCGCTCACCTCGGTCAACGAGATGGACGAGGACGATGTGCAGGCCGAGCTGGCCAAGAAGGAGACCACGGAGAACCGCGAGTTCGCGCTGGGCGCCCGCGCCTCCCGCGCCACCGCCGACGCGAAGCGTTGGGCTTGGAACGAGGCGCTGCACAACAGCGAGCTGACGAATTCGCAGTTGGGAGCCGTGGTCCGCGGATTCGCAGGCACGCCGCGCGCCGACCTGGCCGAGCCGTACGCGAAGCAGTACTTCGACACGGTCGACTGGGTGTGGGCGAACAAAACCTACCACATGGCCGAAGCGCTGCTGACCGGCCTGTATCCCTCCTACGCCGATCCGGCCGATCTGACGGAGCTGGGCGACGCATGGCTCGAATCGCACGCGGACGCGGACAACGCGCTTAAGCGTCTGATCGTCGAGAATGTGGATTCCTCGCGCCGCACGCTGAAAGTCCGTCAGTACAACGAATCCCTCTGAGAATCTCTCTGATCGCACCGGCGGAGCCAACGCCGATAACGAGAATGGTGACCCATGAGCATCAACGATGAAGACAACGAACGGATCGACTTCGCGTCGGTGTTCCCATCCAAGGGGGACGCGCGCCGGCCTCCGGAATGGTTCGGACGCGCCCTGCTGTACACGGCCATAGCCGTGTTCCTGGCGTATTTCGTCTGGAGGTCGTGGGGCAAAATCGATTACATCGTGCTCGATGCGGTCATCTCCATCTTCATCGCGTTGGCGGTGGAGCCGATGGTCGTCGCTCTGGTGCGGCATGGGTGGAAGCGGGGCGTCGCCTCGGCTTCCGCCCTGCTGCTGCTGTGCGCGGCGATCGTCGGCTTGCTGGCCCTGTTCGGCAACATGTTCGTGCAGCAGGTCGTCGGCATGGTGCGGGGGATGCCCGCGCTCTACCAGCAGATCGCCGACCTGGTGGCCCAGTACACCACGTTCCGACTGCCGGAGATCGACAGCCTGGGCACGGAGATCATTAAGAACCTGCAGACCTCGTGGGTCACCGACTTCGCCGGACAGGCGCTCAACACCACGATGGGCGTGTTCAGCGTGCTGATCGACCTACTCACCGTGCTCATGGTGACCTTCTACGTGTCGGCAGCCGGC
Organism: Bifidobacterium sp. LH_558; assembly: GCF_056356295.1. Lineage (NCBI taxonomy): Bacteria > Bacillati > Actinomycetota > Actinomycetes > Bifidobacteriales > Bifidobacteriaceae > Bifidobacterium > Bifidobacterium sp. LH_558. The sequence goes on from NZ_JBKETZ010000004.1 coordinate 125,082, forward strand.
CCCAAAATGCGCCGTTCGCTGTGCCAGTGGATGGGCCCCTCCCAGCAGCGTCGTTTCCTGCTGGTGTGGACGATCGTGCAGGAGCAGATCTCCGGATTCCTGTTCTCCCGTTCGATTCTTGCGCTGATCAACGCCACCTGCACCGGCATCTTCCTCGAAGTCATCCACGTGCCGTACTGGCTGCCGCTGGCGCTCTTCTGCGGCTTGGTCTCGCAGTTCATCCCCGTGGTCGGCACCTATGTCGGCGGCGCGCTGCCGGTGCTGTTCGCATGGAGCAACAACGGCGTGCCCGCCGCTCTTGCCGTGCTGGCGTTCATCGTCATCTACCAGCAGATCGAGAACATGATTCTCTCTCCGAAGATCTCGCAGCGCACGATGGACCTCAACGAGGCCGTGGCCTTCCTGGCCGTGCTGCTGTTCGGCTCCCTGTTCGGCGCGCTCGGCGCGTTCCTGGCGCTGCCGGTCACCGCCAGCCTGCAGGCCGTGTTCCGCGCCTACACCAAACGCTACGAGCTGGTCGACTCTCCGCTGATGAACGATCCCGATCCGGTGAAGAAGTCCAAGGTGGTGGAAGCCAGCGAGGCGATCGCCGATCATGTGATCAAACCGGTCGCCGAGCATATGCCGCGCGCCGCCAAAAGCACGGCCGGCCGCGTGCCGATCAACGACGAGCTGCGCCGCCTGCAGGAGCAGATCTACAACATCAGGTCGTCCGACGACGGGGATGATGAGGATTCCGCCACGGTGGCGATTCCGAAGAACGTGCTCTCCGGGCAGAGCCGACGTCCGCTTGCGGGCGCGGGCGAGGACGAGAGCGAGAATAAGGACGGGAGCGGCGCGCCTTCGTCCGATGACAATCCTCGTGCGGGGTGGCGCTGATGATGCTGCTGAACGTGTTGGACATCCTGCTGGTCATTCTGGGCGCGGCGGGCATCCTCTACCAGGCCGCCTGCATCGTCATGTCGTTGCTGGCCAAGCCGGCGCGCTTTCCCGACGCGCCCGAAGACAAGCATTTCGCCGTGCTGATCTCCGCGCGCAACGAGGAGAACGTGATCGGCAACCTCATCGCCTCGATTCGTGAGCAGACCTATCCCGGAGAGCTCATCGACATCTGGCTGGTGGCCGACAACTGCACCGACACGACCGCCCAGGTGGGGCGCGATTTGGGCTGCCATGTGGTCGAACGGCACAACACCGAGCAGATCGGCAAAGGCTACGCGCTCAGCTACCTGCTCAACCATATGATTGACTCCGGCGCGGCCGAACGGTACGACGCGTATTTCGTGTTCGACGCGGACAACAAGCTCGACCGCCGGTACATCGCGGAGATGAACAAGGCCTACCAGTCGGGCTTCCGTATTCTGACCAGCTACCGCAATTCGGTGAACCTCGCCGACAATTGGGTGTCGTCCGGTTCGGCGCTGTGGTTCATCCGCGAATCGCGATTCCTCAACAGCTCGCGTATGATCTTCGGCTCCAGCTGCCACGTGGGCGGCACCGGATTCATGTTCTCGCGCGAGGTGATGCAGCGCAACAAGGGATGGAAATTCCATCTGCTCACCGAGGATCTCGAATTCACGATGGATTCGATTCTGCACGGCGACCGCATCGGATACTGCGGCACCGCCATTCTCTATGACGAGCAGCCGGTCACCTTCGCGCAGAGCTGGAGGCAGCGCCTGCGGTGGAGCAAGGGATTCCTGCAGGTGTTCCGCTACTACGGCGAGGCGCTGATCAAACGCGCCGTGCGGGAACGCGACTTCTCCTGCATCGACTTCACCCTGCTGCTGTGCCCGTTCACCGTGCTCGGCGTGATACGCGTGGTGATGGGATGTCTGTTCGCTGCGTTCGGTTTCGTGACCTGGCCCAGCCAGTTGCAGTCGCTGACCGGATGGTCGAGCGGCATCATCACCAGCATCCTCGGCATGATGGCGCTGGCTGCCCTGACGATTCTTGTGGAACGCGATCAGATCTGCGCCACCAACAAGGAGCTGTTCGCCTACGTGCTCAGCTTCCCGATCTACATGCTCAGCTACGTGCCGATCTCCTTCCAAGCCATCTTCGCCAAAGCCCAATGGAAACCCATACAGCATAAAGGCTGAGCCGTAATGAACGGCCCAGTGGGCCGTTCATAGGCTCAGCCTGAGCGAGGAGAGAGCCGAGCTCCCCTGCAACAGGTGTTGACAATTCCTTCTTATGCGACAAACCATGGTCTAGTGTGGGAGGCATGACATTCGACACTTTCGCCAATGCTGTTGGTTATGCTCCGATTCCGCCCGATCCCTCCGCCGCCGTGTCGATTCGCGGCCTGTTCAAACGCTTTGATGACAAGGTTGCCGTCAACGGTCTGGCGCTCGACATTCCGGTCGGTTCCTTCTACGGCCTGGTTGGCCCCAACGGCGCGGGCAAAACCACCACGCTGAACATGCTCACCGGCCTGTTGGTTCCGGATGCGGGCACGGCGATGATCCTCGGCAACGATGTGTGGAGCGACGTCAACCGCGTCAAACGCGAGATCGGCGTGATGCCGCAGGCCGGCCAGATTTTCGACCGGCTCACCGGCCTGCAGCTGCTGGTCTATTCGGGCATGTTGCGCGGCATGCGTCGCGAGGAGGTGCTGCGCCGCGCCAACGATCTGCTTAACGCCTTCGATTTGGCGCAGTCGGCGAACACGATGGTGGTCGACTATTCCTCCGGTATGACCAAGAAGATCTGTCTTGCTGCCGCGATGATCCACAGTCCGCGCATCCTCGTGCTTGACGAGCCGTTCGAATCGGTTGATCCGGTTTCCAGCGCGAATCTGCGCGATATCCTGATCGAATACGCGGCCACCGGCGGTACGGTGATCATCTCCTCGCATGTGATGGCGCTGGTCGAGAAGATGTGCACGCATGTGGCCGTCATCAACCGCGGCCAGGTGTGCGCGGCCGGCACCGTCGAACAGGTGGCGGCTGGCGGCGACCTGGAGGAGCGGTTCCTCGCGCTTGTCGGCGGACGCCACGGCGCGGCCAAACTCGACTGGCTCGACGGCGGCGCGAACGATGCTCCCACGCCCGTTCCCCAAGCCCCATTCGCTGGCGCGACGGACGGCAATGGAGGCGTGCGATGACCATCGCGTTGAATATCGTCCGCCTGCGTTGGGCGCTGACCTTCGCAGCCATGCGCAAATCCGTGTGGCAAACCGTCGGATACGTCGTCTGCTTGGCGATGGGTGCCTCGGGCATCATCGGCGTGGCGGTGGGCGCGTTCGTTCTCGGTTCCGGCCCTGATCTGATGGGTTTGCAGACCGGTCAGGCTTCGGCCGCGGCTCACGATTATGCGTCGGTGACCCGCTGCGTGGTCGTCATTGTCGCGGCCTGCCTGCTGCTGTTCGTCGCGGCCATCCAACTCATGCTGATCGGCGAGGGATCCTCGCTGAGCCCGAAGAAGTTCGAACTCTACGGCATCGAGGACCGCACGCTGCAATTCGGTCTGCTGCTCGCCGGGCTTTCCGGCGCGCCGGCCATCGGCGGCACGCTCGCCTTCACGTTGTGGGCCATGGCCTACCGTTGGATGGGGCCGGTGCCCGCGCTGGTGGCGGTGGTCGCCGCGCCGCTGGCCGTCATCACGATGATCAGCATCTCGCGCATGATCATCTCGTTGGCCACCTCGCTGGTCACCTCCGCCAGCGGCCGAGGCGTGTTCTATATCGTCACGATGGTGGTGTTCATTTTGTTGTGCCAGATGCCGAGCATCGTGCTCAACACCAGTGTGGGAAACGAAGGCTTCGATACGGCCGCGCTGATGGCCGGCGGCACGATACTCGCAGACGTTCTGGCCTGGACGCCGCTCTCGGCCGCCTTCCAACTGCCGTTCGACGCGTTCGCTGGCGCGTGGTTGCCATTGCTTGGCCGCCTCGCCGTGCTCGCGCTCACTTGGGTGGTGTGCTTCATGGTCTGCACGTGGTGTCTGCGTCGTGAGCGCTTGGTCGCCGGGCGTGACGTCGCGACGGCCAAAATCAAAGGCATCGGCGCGTTCTCCTGGATGCCCGACTCGCCCTCCGGCGCGATTTCCGCCCGCTTGCTTATTTCGATGCGCCGCGATCCGCGCCTGTCGGTGATGTTCCTCATGCCGCTGATCCTCGTGGTGATTTTCGGCTTGCAGTCGCATGGTCTTTCCGTAATGCTTTGGCAGTCGCTCACCTGGATGGGTCTGTTCATGATGATGATCGAAGGCAACGGTCTGGCTTATGATGGCGGCGGCTTCACCATGCAGGTGCTCGCCGGCGTGCGTGGCCGTGACGACCGTTTCGGCCGCGTGCGCGTCTATGCGACGTTTTCGGTGGCCTACATCATTCTCCTCGCCTTGGGTATTTTCGCGTTTACGGGGGATTGGCGCACCGGCGACGGGCTGGCGCTCGGACTGACCTGCACGAGCATTGGCATCAGCGTCGTTCTTGCCGGTCTTGGCTTGGCCGAAGTGCTGTCCTGCGTGCTCATGTACCCGGTTCCCTCGATCGAGAAGCCGTTCTCGTCCCCGCAGGGGCGTATGGCCGCGCAGGGATTCTTCCCCTTCGCCCACCTGTTCGGCTCCATCATCCTTATGCTGCCGACCGGCATCGTGGCGTTGGTGCTTGGCCTGACCGTGCATGACGCCATGATCGTGTTGACGGGCGTCGGTGTGGCCGCGTTGGTCAACGGCGTTGCGGCGTTGCTTGTGGGTTCATGGCTTGGCGGTAAGCTGATGGATGCGCGAATGGTCAAGATCGTCCAAACGCTCGAATCGTTCGCCAGCCTGCAGAAGTGACGCGCTTCGGTGGGCTTGAGGCCCATCGGTTGGAAGACAAGGAGTGCGGCAGTTGGTTTTCGAGACGGCGGATCAGCGGCCAGATCGACCTGAAGCCCAAACCGTGCGAGACGTGCGGCGGCGTCGGTGGACCGTTCTAGTTTCTGCGACGCTCACCGTGGCGCTATGCGTGGGATACGCCGTGGCCGACGTGTTCGACGTGGTTCCCGGCCTGCTGACGCTGCAGCCCGTCGTTGTGCGCGACTATCCCTCCCCATCCGTCGTGCGCGCCGGCGACGGCATCGTGAGCGACCTCGACACAGCCAAAGCCGTCGACCCGCAGGCGGCCGCCGAGCTTATCAACGCACTGGCCTCCACCGAGGGCATCGGCAATGGCTTTTCGGTGATCATCGTCGACGCCCAAGGCAACGCCGTGGCGCAATACGAAGCGGACACTCCGCGTGAGCCGGCCTCCACCATGAAGACGCTGACCGCGCTCGCCGCCTCCGCCACCCTCGACATGGCCTCGACGCTCGACACCGAAACCTATCTCATCCAACACGACGACGGCACCGCCACACTGGTGCTCACCGGCAACGGCGACATGCTGCTCGGCGAGGGCGAAAGCGATCCCGAACACGTCAACGGCCGCGCGGGATTGGGCACGTTGGCGAAGGCGACGGCCGCCGCGTTGGCGCAGCGCGGCATCACCGCCGTCACACTGGTCTACGACGATACCTTGTTCGGCGATCTGCGCTCGCCGGCAGGCATCGAAGAGAACAACGGCGACTACCTCTACTACACACCCGTCTCCTCCATGGCCGTGGATGGCGGCCGCCAATGGTCGGACGCCCTGCCCAAACCCTCCAATCCCGACGATTCCTCGGCGTATCCGCCCCTATCGCAGACCACCGCCGCCGACACGGCCGCCATCTTCGCCACACGATTGGCCGAGCAAGGCATCACCGTGAACGGCGAGCCCAGCGCGGGCACCACTCCGGAGAATCTTTCGCCTCTGGCCAGCGTCTCGTCGGCCACTTTGGCCGAAGTGCTCGCCTTCATGCTGCGCCATTCGGACAACACGCTCGCCGAGGAGTTCGGCAGACTGACCGCCATCGCGCGCGGATCCGAGAATTCACCCACCGGCGCCGCCACCGCGGTCGGGGAGGCGTTGCGGGAATTAGGCATCGACACCACCGGACTGACGATGGCCGACTGTTCGGGACTGACTCCCGGATCGAGACTGACCGTGCGCACCCTGGCCGCCGTGCAGACGCACAACCTCGCCGCGGGCAACGGAGCCGCCGCGGCCGAAGGACTGTCCATCGCGGGACTGGTCGGCACCGCGCGCACCCGATACACCGACGAATCGGCGGCCGGATTGCTGCGGGTGAAAACCGGCAGCCTCGGCACGGTCACCTCGATGGCAGGCAACGTCTCGCGCACGGAGGGCGGCGCGCTCTCCTTCGCCGTGGTCGTCAACGATCCCGCGGACTACGCGGCCGCGCGCTCCGCGATCGACGAATTCGTAACCGCTTTGGCGGGGTTGTGATCGCATGGTGTACTCGGCACGTCTGCGCGGCGCGATCGGCCTGCTGCGCTCATCGCTGGAACAGGCCGGACTAGGCATGCAATCGCCCCGCTTCGCCGAACACGGCGAACACGAGCCGGATCCGGACGCGCCCATGGTACTGGTCGCCTGCTCGGGAGGTCGGGATTCGATGGCCCTGGCCGCGGTGGCGCGGCAGGTGTGCGCCTCGCTCGGGCTGCGCTGCGGCGCTGTGATCGTCGACCATGGATTGCAGGACGATTCGACGCGGGTGGCGCGAGAGACGGCCGACCGCTGCCGCGCGTTGGGCATCGGCGAGATAGCCGTGCGCCAGGTCGAGGTGAGACCAGAAGGCGAAGGGGTGGAATCCGCGGCCCGAGAGGCTCGCTATGCCGCGCTGGTCGATGAGGCTCTGGCGCATGGCCCGCGCTGTGTGGTGCTGCTTGCCCACACGCGCGACGACCAGGGGGAAACCGTACTGATGGGATTGCTGCGTTCCGGTGGTGTGGACGCGCTCGCCGGCATGCCCCCGCGGTTCGAACGCGGCGGCGTCACCTTCCTGCGTCCGTGGCTGGGTCTGTCCCGTGCGGACACCACCGGCATCTGCGCGGATTTGGGACTGGAGTATTGGGATGATCCGACCAACGGCGACGCTGCGGCGGAACGGGGGAGCGGCGGCGAGGGGCTGCCGCGTGAGTTTCCGTTGCGTTCGCGCGTGCGTCACGACCTCATCCCCTATATCGAACACTTCGCCGACGCCGACATCGTAAGCCACTTGGCTGTGGGCGCGGATCAGGCGCGGCTGGACAAGGATTTTCTGGACGGACAGGCCGAGCTGTTGGCGGGCCGGAGCGTGCTGCACCATGCCGCAGAAGGCGAGGCGGTGCGCTTCGACGCGCGCGTGCTCGCCGAAGCGCATCCGGCGATCCGCAGACGTGTGATCGCGCACGCGTTGTCGCGGGCCGGCATCGTCTGCTCCATGAAACAGGTCGAGGCCATCGACGCGCTGATCGGCGACTGGCACGGCCAGAGGGGTGTGTCTCTTCCCAGAGGATATTCAGCGAACCGCAAGAAACACGTCATTCGTATATGCCAAGATGGAGCGCATGCGAATCGCTGATGTGGAGGAATGCATTGACCACGAACTGGTCAGTGCGGAGCAAATTGATACCATAATCCGACAGGCCGCGGCACGCGTGAGCGAAGACTACCGTGGCAAGGATCCGTTGCTGGTGGCGGTGTTGAAGGGGGCCGTGAACACGCTGGTCGCGTTCTCCCAAGCCATGACCATCCCGGCTGAGATGGACTTCATGAGTCTGTCGAGCTACGGTGCGGGGACCGTATCGAGCGGAACCGTCACCGTGCGTCAGGATCTGTCCGCCGATGTTCGCGGCCGGCACATTCTGATTGTCGAGGATATTGTGGATTCAGGACGCACGCTCGCCTGGCTGGTCGATGAGCTTAAATCGCGCGGCGCCGCCTCGGTTGAGGTGTTCGCGCTGCTGAGCAAGCCCTCGCGCCGCGAAGTGGACGTGGACGTGAAATACAGCGGCTATGAGATTCCGGATGAATTCGTGGTCGGATTCGGTCTCGACTATGACGAGCGATTCCGCAACCTCGACTCGATCGCGGTGCTCAAGCCGTCCGTATACCAAGGAGAATAAGCATGACCTTCCCTCAAGGACCCGGCCAGTCGGGTAACGGGAACTCGCCCGACGGCGGCAACAACCGCAATAACGGCAACCCGTTCACCAATCCGTTCAATCGTGGCGGCGACGGCAACAAGCGGGGCAATTCGAACGAGCCCAAGCCTTTCTGGCAGTCCCCGTGGCTGTGGGGCGTGGTGCTGGTGATGCTCAGCGTGCTCATGTTCCAGCTATTCGCCGGATCCAGCACCCGCACCATCGACACCAAGGACGGCTTCGAACTGATCCAAAGCGGGCAGGCAACCTACGCCGAGATCACCGACAACCGGCAGCAGGTGCGGTTGGAGCTGAGCGACGACTTCACCAAAACCGATCCCGACACCGGCCGTGTGGTGAACTACGGCAAGGAAGTGCAGTTCTACTACACCTTCGCGCAAGGCGGCCAGCTGGCGCAGATGGTGGAGGAGGCCAGCCTGTCGAAGGGCTGGACCTCGAATATCGCGCAGACCAGCATGCTCAGCTATCTGGCGTCCTCGCTGCTGCCGTTCCTCATCATCTTCGGCCTGTTCTGGTTCCTGATGAGCCGTATGGGCGGAGCCTCCGGCATGTTCGGCATGGGCGGCAAGAAGAACGCCGGCAAGCTGCTCGAAGGCCAGACCCCCACCACCAAGTTCGCCGACGTGGCCGGCGAGGACGAAGCCGTGGCCGAGGTCGAGGAGATCAAGGACTTTTTGAAGGACCCGTCCAAGTACAAGGCGCTGGGCGCACGCATCCCGCGCGGCGTGCTGCTGTACGGCCCTCCCGGCACCGGTAAGACGTTGCTCGCGCGAGCCATCGCCGGCGAGGCTGGCGTGCCGTTCTATTCGATGGCAGGCTCCGACTTCGTGGAGATGTTCGTCGGCCTGGGTGCCTCCCGTGTGCGCGACCTGTTCGAAGAGGCCAAGAAGAACGCTCCGGCCATCATCTTCATCGACGAGATCGACGCCGTCGGCCGCAAGCGCGGCTCCGGCATGGGCGGCGGCCACGACGAGCGCGAGCAGACGCTCAACCAGCTGCTCGTCGAGATGGACGGTTTCAACAACGACACCAACCTCATCATCATCGCCGCGACCAACCGCCCCGATGTGCTCGATCCCGCCCTGCTGCGTCCGGGCCGATTCGACCGCCAGGTGGGCGTCGCAGCCCCCGATCTGGAAGGCCGCGAGGCGATTCTGAAGGTGCATGCCAAGGGCAAGCCTTTCGTGCCGGACGTCGACCTGCATATGATCGCCGTGCGCACGCCGGGCTTCACCGGCGCCGATCTGGCCAACGTGCTCAACGAGGCCGCGCTGCTGTGCGCCCGCGCCGGCGCCCAGCTCATCGACAACCGCGCCATCGACGAGGCCATCGACCGCGTGCAGGCCGGCCCCAAGAAGCAGTCGAAGGGCATGGCGCTCGAGGAGCTGCGCAACACCGCCTACCATGAGGGCGGCCATGCGCTCGTCGCGGCGGCGCTTAACGACACCGATCCGGTGACCAAGGTGACGATTCTGCCGCGAGGCCGCGCGCTCGGCTACACGGCCGTGATGCCCACCGCCGACCGTTATTCGCAGTCGCGCAACCAGCTGCTCGACCAGATGGCCTACGCGATGGGCGGACGCACCGCCGAGGAGATCGTCTTCCACGATCCGACCACCGGCGCGTCGAACGACATCGAAAAGGCCACCAAAATCGCCCGCACCATGGTCGTCGAATACGGCTTCTCCGCGAAGCTCGGCGCGATCAAGTGGGCGGATGACGACGATCAGACCACGGTGATGGACGGACTCGCCCCGCGCAAGTACTCCGACCGCACCGCCGAGATCATCGACGACGAGGTGCTGAAGCTGGTGGAGACCGCGCACACCGAGGCATGGAACATCATCAACGAGAACCGCGACGTGCTCGATGAACTCGTGCGTCAGCTGCTCGTCAAGGAGACCCTGAACGAGAAGGAACTGGCCGAGATCTTCGCGAATATCAAGAAGGCTCCGAAGCGTGAGGTGTGGCTCTCCGACGAGCGCCGACCCGATTCGGACAAGCCGCCGGTCGAAATCCCTGAGTCCCTGAAGCGCTCGGTGGGTATGAAGCCGGGCGAGTGACCGCAAGCGACAAACCAAGGGGGCGTGCCGGAAGGCAGGCCCCCTGCCATATGGGAGAGAAGGCGGAGAAGACCGTGACGAATACCGAACATCAGGAGCTCGACGCCGAGGTGACGCTGCGTCTGACGCAGGATCAGGCGCAGCGTCTCGCCTCGGGCGCGCATGTGGACGTTATCGTGCGTGACGCCGACGGCGAATTCGTGGCCTTCGCGCATGACGTCGATGTGCGGGTCGACGTCGTCGACGGTGCTGACGGCATCGATGGTGTTGACGGACTCAACGATGCCGGCAGTGTCGGTCGTATCGATGGCGGTGACGCGGCCCGGAATGTGCGCAGCTTCGATACCCATGCCGCGGCTGCCCCCGCCGAAAGCGGCCTTCCGAACGATGGCGCGGCTGTCGTCTCCCGCAGGGCCGTCATCTCCTTGGACAGTGTGTCGCAACGGGCCGAGGCGATATTCTGCGCGGCGATCGTCGCGATCGACGGCATCCCCGGCAATCAGGTGGAGGGTATTTCGCCGCTCTACCATGTCAGCAGCGTCACCGGACCGGACGCGATGGCCGCCGTCATCCAAATCACCACCCGAATGAGCGCGCGCGAACTCATCAGCGTGCTTGGCGCGGTGGAAGCCTCCCATGAAGGGGCGGTGGACCTGGATCTGGTGGATATGGAAGGCGTGCGCGCCGACGAACCGGACTGCCGGGTGCCGTGGCCCTCGGCCCGCAAGCATGCGGGCGTGCTGGCACCGTGGCTCGATATGGATCCCGACGCCGAATTGGGAGGCGACCCGGTTTCGTTCCTGCTGGCGATGGCCCCCGATGCGGGATTCGTGGGCATGCTGAGCGACAATTGGATTCTCGGAGCGCAGGGACTGATCGACTGAACGCATGCCCGCGGGGCTCCCGCTCGGCAGCCCCTCTTCACGGACAGGCGAGGCGTTGAATTTTAAGGAGAACACATGAACGCACGACGCACCTCATGGTGGTATTACCTCATCGCCATCGTGCTCGGCCTGTTGGGCGGCGCAGGCATCGCCGTCTACGACGAGCGGAGCGGAACGTCGATGCTCGGCGCGCCCTGGTTCGTCTCCGTACTGCTGGCCATATTGGGGGTTATCGTGCTCGTGCTGGCCCTGCAGGTGCACAAATACGCCACCACCGACCCCCGCAAGCGCCCGAACACCTTCGTCAACCCCACCTTGGCCGTGTACACGCTGGTGCTGGCCAAGGCCTTGGGGCTTGCCGGCGCGGCGCTCGCCGGATGGTACGGCGGCCAGGCGCTGCTGTCCATCTCGCATATGGAGGCGGATTACTATTCGCAGGTCGTGCTCGAATGCGCGATCGCAGTGGTGGTCTGCCTGGCCGATATGGTGGTCGGCATCATAGGGGAGTGGCTGTGCCAACTGCCGCCCAGCGAAGGCGCGGAGCACCCCAAAATGAAGAAGGCCGCCAGAAGCCGCCAAATGGCCGGCGCCGTCTCCAAATCCGCCGAATAACCCCTCGCGTTACTTGTGCGGGACGCGGATCATGGCTTCTTGGGTCATCACCGCCACGAGTTCGCCGTCCTGCGAATAGACCTTCGCCGTGCCCAAGCCGCGGCCGTGCGCGGCGGTCGGCGTGTCCTGCACGTACAGATGCCACTGGTTGATGTCGATGTCGCGGTACCACCACATCGAATGGTCGATCGACGCGTAGGAGATGCCCGGCGTGGAGATGCTCAGTCCGGCGCGGCGCAGCACCGGCTCCATCATCACCTGGTCGCATTCCATCGCGAGGATCGCGCGGTGCATCACCTGCGGCGCGTCCACCGTGCCGTCCACCTTCATCCACACCATCTGCTTGCCGGAATCACGTTTGGCGGACTCATTATCAGCACCCAGCATAATCGTGGGCGTCACATGGCGAATATCGAATGGTGACTTCTGCGCGTAATAGTTCGCGAACGGGGAACGCTCGGCGTACGGGGTCATCAGCTCCTTGGCGCTGGTCAGGGTTTCGGGCGCGGGCACGTCATCGGGCATGGGGTCGGAGAATTCGACGCCGGACTGACCGCTCTCCTGGAAGCTGGCGATCGCGGTGAGGATGGGCCCCTCGGCCTGCGTCACATTCACCCGCCTCGCGGAGAACGAGCGGCCGTCGCGCAACGTTTCGACGTCGAACAGCAGATCCTGGCGGATGTCGCCGGCCGCGATGAAATAGCCGTGGATGGAATGCGGCAGGCGGCTGGGCGGGGCGGTTTTCGCCGCGGCCATCATCGCCTGCGCGATCACCTGCCCGCCGTAGACGCGTCCGGTGGGGAAGTAGAGGCTTTCGCCGTTGATATACGTGTGGTTGCGGTAATCGGAAGGCCTTCCCAACCGCAGCACGTTCACCAGATGATCCAGAGGGGTGGTCGCGGCGGCGTCGGTCATAATTCCTCGATTCTCGGCTCGCTTCGGGAGCGCCGGTGGTGTTCTGATCCTGCAGAGCAGTTTAGCGCCCGTAAGTAACCGTATTCGTCAGGGAATGTAACGAATTGTCATCATCCGTCATTTCTTCGCCTGCTGTGCGCTGCCGGTTCGGCGAGATTTTCTCGGCGTGCGTACTCGGCCGGGGAAGAGGATACGAAAAGGCCGTCGGAAGATGGTTCCGACGGCCTTCTCTAGCGTGTGATCGCCAGGCTTGGGGCCATCCGACTGTTGGGGCGGGCGGCCCGGTCAGCCGAACGCTCAGACGCGGGTCAGCTTGCGGTGCAGGCGGTGCGGGCGGGAGGCCTCCTCACCCAGACGCTCCACCTTGTTCTCCTGATAGGACTGGAAGTTGCCCTCGAACCAGTACCAACGGGCCGGGTTCTCGTCATCGCCCTCCCAAGCGAGAATATGCGTGGCGACGCGGTCGAGGAACCAACGGTCGTGGGAGACGACCACGGCGCAGCCGGGGAACTGCATCAGCGCGTTCTCCAGGCTTTCCAGCGTCTCGACGTCCAAATCGTTGGTGGGCTCGTCGAGCAGCAGCAGGTTGCCGCCCTGCTTCAGGGTGAGCGCCAGATTCAGACGGTTGCGCTCGCCGCCGGAGAGCACGCCCGTGAGCTTCTGCTGATCGGAACCCTTGAAGCCGAAGCTCGCCACATAGGCGCGGGTCGGCACTTCGACGCCGGCCACCTCGATGAAGTCAAGACCGTCGGAGACAGCCTCCCACAGGTTCTTGTTCGGGTCGAGGCCGGCGCGGTTCTGATCCACATAGCTGATCTTCACGGTTTCGCCGACCTTCAGCTCGCCGCCGGTCAGTGGCTCCAGGCCGACGATCGTCTTGAACAGCGTGGACTTGCCCACGCCGTTGGGGCCGATCACACCCACGATGCCGTTGCGCGGCAGCGTGAAGCTCAGATCGTCGATCAGCACGCGGTCGCCGAAGGCCTTGTGGATATGGTTGGCCTCGAGCACCATGGAGCCCAGACGCGGGCCAGCCGGAATCTGAATCTCGGAGAAGTCGAGCTTCTTGTTGTTGCGAGCCTCCTGCTCCATCTGGTCGTAACGCTCCAGACGGGCCTTGTTCTTGGCCTGACGGGCCTTGGGGGAGGAACGCACCCAGTCGAGCTCGTCCTTGAGGCGCTTGGCGAGCTTGGCGTCCTTGGCGCCCTGCACCTCCATACGCTTCGCCTTGGTCTCCAAATAAGTGGTGTAGTTGCCCTTATAGGGGTAGAGGTGGCCGCGGTCGACCTCGCAGATCCACTCGGCCACATTGTCCATGAAGTAGCGGTCGTGGGTGACGGCGATGACGGCGCCCTTGTACTGGTGCAGGAACTGCTCCAGCCACAGGATCGACTCGGCGTCGAGGTGGTTGGTGGGCTCGTCGAGCAGCAGCAGGTCGGGGGCTTCGAGCAGCAGCTTGCACAGGGCCACACGGCGGCGCTCGCCACCGGAGCACACGTTCACCGGAGTATCCGGGTCGGGGCACTGCAGCGCGTCCATCGCCTGCTCGAGCTGGGAGTCGAGATCCCAGCCGTCGGCCGCGTCGATATCGTTCTGCAGCTTGCCCATCTCGTCCATCAGCGCGTCGAAGTCGGCGTCAGGATTCGCCATCTCCTCGCCGATCTCGTTGAAACGCGCGACCTTCTGGGCGATCTCGCCGAAGGCCATCTTGATGTTCTCGCCCACGGTTTTGGTGTCGTCCAGCGGCGGCTCCTGCTGCAGGATGCCGACCGTGAAGCCGGGGGTGAGGGAGGCCTCGCCGTTGCTCACGGTTTCGATGCCGGCCATGATCTTGAGCAGGGTGGACTTGCCCATGCCGTTGGGGCCCACCACGCCGATCTTCGCGCCCGGCAGGAAGCTCAGGGTCACGTCGTCGAGGATCACGCGGTCGCCGAAGGCCTTGCGCGCCTTGATCATCTGATACACAAATTCAGCCAACGTTGTTCCGTTCTCTTGGAATGGGTTTCGGTCATAAAACATCACCCATTATTCCTTGAGGGGTCTACGTGCGCGGCCACGCTTCGCTCAGCGGCGAAGCGCGATGCGCAGGCAAGGGCGACACACCAATGTCGAGCGGTACTGAAAGAGTGAAGTGTCTGTTACGAAGCCGCAGGTGAAAAGAAGATACAAGTAATCGGCTTCGAAGTCTGAAAGGCTATTGTGCCGAATTACCAATCCAAATCCAAGTCGTTTTCGCATGCCGGTTCACGTTCCGGCTCACGGTACGGATCGCGCTCCAGGGGAGCGAATTCCCGTTCGTATTCCAAGGATTTCTCCCGCGACCGTTCGCGCTCGCCGAAGGTGCGTGAGGATTTCTCCGCCGACTTCTCCAACAATGCCGCGACCGTGTCCGGCAATCTGAACTCCGCCGACGCTCCCGCGAAGACCTTCGCCGAGCTGGGCGTTCCCCAGCCGCTGGTGCGCGTGCTCGCGACGGACGGCAAAACCACCGCGTTCCCGATTCAGGCCGACACTTTGGCCGATTCGCTGGCCGGCCGCGATCTGCTCGGCCGCGGCCGCACCGGCTCCGGCAAGACGCTCGCCTTCGCGATTCCGCTGGTCGCCCGCCTGAACGACGAGACCAGCGTGACCGAACTGGCCATGCAGGAGTTCGAACAGCTGCGCAATATCAAGGACAACGACGCGCGCCGCAAGGCGATGCTGCCGCATCCGCGCGGCCTGGTGCTGGCACCGACCCGCGAACTGGTCAACCAGATCGACGAGGTGATCCGCCCGCTCGCCGACGCCTACGGCATGAGCACCGCCACCATCTACGGCGGCGTCAAGTACAGCCGACAGATCGCCGACCTGCGCAACGGCGCCGACATCATCGTCGCCTGCCCCGGCCGACTCGAGGACCTGCTGCGCCAGAACGCGCTTTCGCTTGAGTCCGTGGAGATCACCGTGCTTGACGAGGCCGATGAGATGGCCGACATGGGCTTCCTGCCCGCGGTGACCCGCCTGCTCGAACAGGTGGACGCCGACGGCCAGCGCATGCTGTTCTCCGCCACGCTCGACCATGGCGTCGACAAGGTGGTCAAGCGCTTCCTTACCGACGCGCGCGTGCACGCGGTCGACGACGCCGACGCGCAGGTCGACACCATGACCCATCACGTGTTCGCCGTCTCCCAAGGCAACAAGCATGAGGTGATCCGCGAGCTCGCCTCCGGCAAGGGCAAGCGCATCCTGTTCACCCGCACCAAATTCCAGGCCAAGAACATGGCCAAGAAGCTCGTCGACCAGGGCATTCCCGCGGTCGACCTGCAGGGCAACCTCAACCAGAACCAGCGCGACCGCAATCTGGCTGCGTTCTCCAGCGGCGAGGTGCGCGTGCTGGTTGCCACCGACGTGGCCGCGCGCGGCATCGACGTGAGCGATGTGGAGATGGTCGTGCAGACCGAGCCGCCGGAGGATCCCAAGTCCTTCCTGCATCGTTCCGGCCGCACCGCGCGTGCGGGCGAGAAGGGCGATGTCGTCACGCTCGTGCTGCCGAACCAGGAGCGCGGCACCCGTTCGATGATGCGCCGCGCCGGCATCCAGGTGCAGTGCGAGACGATCACCCCGAATTCGCCGGCTCTTGAGGAGCTTGTCGGCGAGCATGCGCCGCTGGTGCATGGCTGGACGCTCAGCGTGCCGGTGGTCAATCCCTCCGCGGGGCGTTCGCGCCGCCGCAAGGGCTCCGGCTCGTACGGCAAGAACTCCGGCGGCCAGTACCGCAAAACGACTGGCTCCGAACACAAGCGTTCCGCCGAGGGCGTGAAGTCGCGTGACGAGCGCGCCACGGGCGGCAAGGTCGGCAAGTACGACAACCGCAAGTCCACCGCGAGCACCGAGCAGCGCCGTGAAGGCAAGCGTTCGCAGCAGTGGAACGATTGGAACACCGACTCGCGCGGATCGCGCGGCGAAAGCGGTCGTGGCGGGCGTCGTTCCGCCGCCGGATTCCGCTCGTCGCGTTCCGGCAAGCGCGCCGCGGCACCCTTCCGCGCCGGTCGCTGATTTCGTGCGCGCACCTGCGTGAACTGATACTCACGCAGGCATAAGTTGGCGGTCAGTGAACTGCCCGTGCGCATGTGTGAACCGATATCGATTCGAATGGCCGATGGCTTCCCGCCATCGGTCATTTGTCGTAGATGCGCCCCTCACGCTGGTGTGCATAACGGTGGAAAAGCAAAAGTTATCCACCGCTGTCCCCAGCTTTTCGGAAGCGCTTGCGCCGGTTGACAGGACCGCTTTATGGTTGCGGGCGAACGGACGGTGACGACGCCGTCCGCACGTTTGTGAAGGGAGAACCCATGACCATGCCCGTATGCGCCGATGCCATTGATTCCAGCCGTTCCGAGGAATCTCTGGAGGTGCTGCCCGCGACGATGACCCCACGCGCCATTGCTGTGCTGTTCCAACGCGCCGACCTTGCGCTATATGGCGACGCTTGGCGCGACTTCCTGTTGTGGGCGAATATCGGTACGACCCATGGGGCGGACGGTGACGCCGCGTCGCGTATGCAATGCGCGTTCGAGGAATGGTTCGCCTTCGATTGCGAGATCGACGAGCGGGGCGAGACGCCGTTCGATCTCGCCGCTCGGTACCGGTTCAACGTGACCTGCGACATCGACAAAAACGAATACGCGAATCTGCGTCGTGTCTCGGCCTCGAATCGCGCGTCGTGGTTCAGGGTATTGAACGCCGAGGCCGTCCGCGGCACGCTGCTGCTGGAGGATTTGGCCTCGGATCAGCTGTATGAGGTGAGGGACCGCCGGTTGGCAGGCGAACTCGACGGCGTGCGCGGCGGCGCATTGGTCGCGCGGATCGCCATGTCTTATGGAGTATGGCGCTTGGTGGGGGAGCCGCTGCATATATTGCGCCGAGGGGAGGCGAATCGAGCGCATGTGCGGTTCTGCCAGCTGTTGAATGTGCGGCAGCCGCAGTTCGCCGACCTGGTGCGGTTCTTCCATGGGCGGGACGCGGGCCGCCATGTGGCGTATGACGCGCTGCGCGACTACGAGCGCGCCCACGGCGTCGAAACCATCTGGACCAAGCTTTCCCGCGGTCTGATGTGAGGGCGCGAATCCCAATGATTGCAAGGCAACACGCGTGACACACGCGAGTAAATTAAATCATTTGACAAACTAAGTTAGCTCGTTTTATTATGTACCTGTAAGTTCCAGCAACCACTACTGCAAAGGAGCGCCCAAATGGGTCTGTGGGATATCGACAAGATTGAGTACGTCGGCCGCGAGCAGGGGCCGCAGGAAGGTCTCGCCTTCCACTACTACGACGCCGATAAGGTCGTCGCCGGCAAGAAGATGAAGGACTGGCTGCGCTTCGGCGTCGCTTGGTGGCACACCTTCGACCAGGAGCTGGTCGATCCGTTCGGCACCGGCACCTCGCACCGTCCGTGGTACGGCAAGTACTCCAACCCGATGGACGAAGCCCTCGCCAAGGTTGACTACGCCTTCGAGTTCTTCACCAAGCTCGGCGCCGAGTACTTCTGCTTCCATGATCGCGACATCGCTCCCGAAGGCGACACCCTGCGCGAGACCAACGCCAACCTCGACAAGGTTGTGGACAAGATCGAAGAGAACATGAAGGCCACCGGCGTCAAGCTGCTGTGGAACACCTCCTCCCTGTTCACCAACCCGCGCTTCGTCTCCGGCGCCTCCACCTCGCCGTTCGCCGACATCTACGCCTACTCCGGCGGCCAGCTGAAGCACTCCCTCGAAATCGCCAAGCGCCTGGGCGCCGAGAACTACGTGTTCTGGGGCGGCCGCGAAGGCTACGAGAACCTGTGGAACACGCAGATGCAGCGCGAGCAGGCCCACATGGCCCAGTTCTTCCACATGTGCCATGAGTACGCCAAGGAGATCGGCCTGGACGCCCAGTTCCTGATCGAGCCGAAGGCCAAGGAACCCACGATGCACCAGTACGACTTCGATGCCGCCACCGCCATCGCCTTCCTGAAGACCTACGACATCGACTTCATGAAGCTCAACCTCGAGGGCAACCACGCCAACCTGGCCGGCCACACCTACCAGCACGAGATCCGCACCGCCCGCGAGGCCGGCGTGCTCGGCTCGCTGGACGCCAACCAGGGCGACAAGCTCATCGGCTGGGATATGGATGAGTTCCCGACCGACCTGTACGAGACCACCACCGTGATGTGGGAGGTGCTCGACGAGGGCTCCATCGGTCCGAAGGGCGGCCTGAACTTCGACGCCAAGCCGCGTCGTACCTCCTTCTACGAGGAGGACCTGTTCCGCTCGCACATCGCCGGTATGGACACCTTCGCCGCCGGTCTGCTGATCGCCGAGAAGATGCACGAGGACAAGTTCATCCAGAACCTGCAGGCCGAGCGCTACAGCTCCTACGACTCCGGCATCGGCAAGGACATCGACGAGGGCAAGGTCACCCTGGCCGACCTCGAGACCTACAGCCTCGACAAGCCGCAGTCCGAGCTCATCGCCGCGACCAAGTCCGATCACCTCGAGTCCGTCAAGGCCACGATCAACAACTACATGCTCGAAACCCTGGCCAACGCGTGAGTCGAAAGCCCTGTGGGCTTTTGAGTAGCGTTGGGCGAGACTGAGGCGATAGCCGAAGTCGAGCAGACGCTGGGCGCGCGCAGCGCTCCGCAATTGCGGGGCAACGCGTGAGTTTTGAGCGATGATCACAGCGCAATGCTGTGATCGAGCCAATAACTAAATAGCCGGTCGACGAACAACAGGTAGTTCGCCGACCGGCGCACATTCTTCCATCTCCTTCTTTCCTTTCATTTCCGGAAAACCGCCCGCAGCACTCCGCTGCGGGCGGTTTTCCAGTATTAGGGCTTCGAAACTTTCAATCTGCCGCTTCGCACGATGCTGCGCGAAGAAACGGCCGCGTATATTGTCAAGGCGGGATTATGAGCGACGCGATAACATTTTCCAATCCGATTCTGACCGGTATGTATCCCGATCCCAGCTGGATATGGAGCGAGTCAAGAGGCGAGGCCCTTCTGGTCAATTCGTCGTTCGAACTCGTGCCCGGACTGCCGATCCATGCTTCATCCGATCTGGCGCACTGGCGTCTCGTCGCGCATGCGATTGATGAGGATATGGCCGATCGCCTGCTACTGAATTTCATGGAGGACTCCGGTGGCGTATATGCGCCCACTCTGCGGTATATCGGCGGCAAATACGTGATCGCATGCACCGTCGCCCGCCTGAACCGCGACGCCGCCGCAAAGGCTGGAGTCCCACAGGCTGTATTGGATGAGGTTCAGGCCGCGCAAGGCAACTTCATCATCACCGCGGATACGGTGGAAGGTCCGTGGGAGGGACCTTATTGGATCGCCGGCGCGGAAGGCATCGATCCGGATGTGTTTGAGGACGTCGATGGCACGGTATGGTGGGCGCAGACGCGCCCCGCATTGCAACCCCGGTGGGAGGGACAGACCGAGATCTGGACGCAGCGCATCAATCCTGAAACATGGCGGTTGGAGGAGAGTTCCGACTCGCAAGGCAACTACGGAAAAACCGTGATCTGGCGTGGTTACGGAATTGAGGCGGTATGGGCCGAAGGGCCGCATCTGTATCGCATCGGCGATTATCTGTATCTGATGACGGCCGAAGGCGGCACTAGTTTCGACCACAGCGAGATGATGATGCGCGTGCACGCGCCTGAAGGCTTCGCCTCCGCGCTGCGCGTGTTCCGCGACGATGTGAACGGGAGCGCGGTGTGGTCCGATGCTGGGCGCGACGACGAGCGTTCCGCGGTCGGCGAATACCACCGACTCTTCCATCCCGACAAGAAGAATCCCTTCCTCACCCATCGGCATTTGGGCCTGTCCGAGCCGGTGCAGTGCGTCGGACATGCCGATCTGCTGCATCATCCCACGCTCGGCTGGTGGCTCACCTGCTTGGGGGTGCGCCAGACCGCGGGAGAGAACGAGGGGGAGCTGCTGAGTTATTTCGGCCGTGAGACTTTCGTGGCTCCGGTGGCTTGGCGGCATGATCCGGCGAACTGGAAACTCTCCGCCGGAGGCGATCCGTCAGCGGGCCGCGATGCCAGTGATCCGGGATGGCCGGTGCTCGCTCATGGATCCGGCCGCCTGCCGCAGACCATGGAGATTCCCGGAAGCCATCCATCTCCAACAGAGGATGACAGTGCGGAGGAGAACCACGTGGTGCCCTTGGCAATCAGCGAGATGCTGACCATCGGCAAGGCTCCCGGCAAACGGTTCGTGCGTGTGAACGACTATGACTACACCGCGATGCGTCGCGTCTCGCGCGATGCCGACTCGTCGCTGATGCTGTTCCAGGATTCACGGAATCATGTTCTCATCCATGTTGAGAATGGGATGCTGCGTTGCGAGACGCTGACCGCCGGTGTAAGCACCGCGGCCTCGTATGAGATGCCGACGGATGCGGCGTGGATCGGCGTTCGGCTGTATAACAACATGGTGTCGTGCCTCGCTGCCGTGGAGGATTCCATCTCGGAGTTCGGCCTCGCCTGCCCATCGCTGCCGATGCGTGTGGGGCAGGGCCTGCCGCATAGCGCCACCGTGCTCGCCTCCTTCGATGCGAGATTCCTCAGCACCGAGTGGTCGGGCGGCTTCGTAGGCTGCATGGTCGGCGTATGAACGGGTCCGTCACGCAACAGCATGTCGAAACGAACGTCGGCCGGCCATCCGCACGGTTCACCGTCTCGCTGGTGATCGGCCCGGCCTGCTGGCTGATGCCTCATCAAGGGGCGATTACGACGCTGCTTCCGCAACGTGTGGGAGACATCGCTCCGGCCGACAAAGTGCCGCTGATGATGGTGTTCTCATCCACGGCGATGATTGTGGCGTTGCTGTCGAATATCGTGCTGGGCGCATGCTCCGACCGCACGCGCTCGCGGTTCGGCAAACGCCGGCCGTGGATTATTTCCTGTTCGGTGCTGTCTTGCTTGGTATTGCTCGCGTTCGCACGAAGTTCCACCATCGCCGGCATGTTGGTGACATGGTGTTTGTATGAGCTGGTGGTCAATGGGGTTGCGGCCGCGATGATCGCCCAGATGTCCGATCGGGTGCCTGAACGATGGCGCGGCACGGCCTCGTCGGCGTATGGCATCGGGCAGATGGCGGGATCCCAATTGGGTGTGCTGATGAGCGCGCAGTTCCTAGGCGATGTGCGGCTTGGGGTTGATCTTCTGGCTATGATCGCACTGGTTGGCGGGTTGTGCGCCGCATGGCTGGCGGGAGAGACGGGGAACGCGGATGAACCCCGTGAATCGTTGGGGTTGCGTGGTGTGCTGCGTGTGTTGATGTTCCCCACGTCCAATGCGTCGGATTTCTACAAGGTGCTTGCCGGACGTTTCGCGATGGTGATCGCTTCGAATATGGCCACCGGATACATGCTGTATGTGATGCAGGATTATCTGGGATTGGACCGTGCGGGGGCGGCCGCGTTGCTGTCGCTGAACTCGGCGTTGATGCTGGTGATCGGGCTGGTGTGCTGCGTGGCGGCTGGGCCCGTGGTGGACCGCTTGGGGCATACCCGCTCACTGACCGTTGCGACTATGGTGGTGGTCGCGGTCGGTATCATCGTGCCGTTCCTGATTCCCACGCCTGTTGGTTTGGTGGTTTTCGCATGCATCGTCGGCGTGGGACAGGGGACGAATTCGGCGCTGGTGCAGACCATAAGTCTGCAGGCTTTGCCGGATCCGAGCGCCGCCGCCAAGGACCTGGGTTTTTTGAACCTCGCCAACACCTTGGGAGGCGTTTGCGGGTCTCTGCTCGGTGCCGCCGTGATCGGCCGCTTTGGATACGCCTATGTGTTCGTGTTCGGTGCATTGTGCGCTCTGGTGTCAGCGGCGTGTTTCCGCTCTGTGCGGTGCGGCGCGTGATTGTGTCTCAGACGTTCGGTCTCTCAGCTGTGCAGCGCTCGCGTGCTGTTGCGGACGACCAGACTGGTGGGCAGAATCACGCTTGACGGCGTCTCGCCGCGTGTGGCTTGTATCAGCATGCGTGTGGCGGTGCTCGCCATCTCCTGCAAGGGCTGGCGTACGGTGGTGAGCGCCGGCCCCATGAACGCGGCAGTCTGTACATCGTCGAATCCGACGACGGAAAGATCTTCGGGGATGCGCAGCCCAAGCTGTCTGGCGGCTTCGTAGACGCCCATGGCTTGAAGGTCGTTGCCGGTGAAGATGGCGGTGGGGCGGGTGTCGGGGTGCTCAAGCATCGCCATGGCTTGCGCGTATCCGCAGGGAGTGGTGAAATCACCCTCGGTGACCAACACCGGATCCACGGGTATGCCTTTTTCCGCCAGTGCGGACGAGTAGCCGTCCAGACGGGCGCGCGAGCACATCATGTAATCCGGTCCGGTGATGATGCCGATGCGGGTATGCCCCAAGGAGAGCAGATGGCGCGTTGCGATGACGCCGCCGGTCCAATTGTCGGCCTGCACCGAAAGGCTGTCGGCCGAAGGGTCGCCGGAGGGGTCGAACACCACGAAGGGGATATTGCGGGCTTTGAGTTTGGTGCGTTCCGTTTTGGAGAGATTGGAGAACACGAGAATCGCGCCGAGCGGTTGGCGGCGGAGCATGCCGTCGAGCCATGACGGGTCGGGGTGTTGCTTGGTGCCCCCCTCGGTGACGGTAACGCTGAGGTCGTGCTGTTTGGCTTCGGCGATGACGCCGCGAAGCACCTCCAGAGCCCAGACCGTTTCGAAGTCCTCGAACACCACTTCGATCAGTCGCTGCTGCTTGGGCGTTGTGGGGCGACGAGTGTAGCCGCTGTCGCGTAGCGCAGCATCGATGGCCTGCCGAGTGGTTTCGGAGACATCCGCGCGTCCATTGAGGGCCTTCGATACCGTGGCCAGAGAATATCCCGTCTGCTTGGCGATGTCGCTAAGTCGGACCGATTGGCGACGGGCGTTATGGGATGCGTTGGCTGGCATGAGCGATCCTTCCTTGAGTGATAAGCATATCTTATATCGAAAGTTTCGATTTTTGCAAATAGGTGTTTTTCGTGTCGTATTTGTTGCGATGGTGTGCTTGAAAACGTTGGAATATCAGCATTTTCTTGTATCAGCTCTACTCTGATTAATTAATTTGACGATTGTACTAAAGGGGTATATTCTTAAAGGCATCGAAAACAAAGTAGAAGTTTTCGAAAGAAGTGAAATGAATTTCGGAGGTTGATGAGCGGAAGTCCGGCGGATCAATGATGGAAATCCTTCTGGGCATTCGTTGAATTCAGTTTTTCCCTGTATCTCTGCCTTCGAAAGTTTATGACACAGGACAAAAGGATTTCGTGACGAGATATAGTCGTCGCGAGACAAGGTAAGGAGTAGACGATGAAGTTGAAGTCTCTGGCAGCCGCCGCTCTTGTAGCCGCCACGGTGGTGGGCTTGGGCGCCTGCGGTAGCTCGAATGGCGCTAACGATGATCAGACCATCACGTTCTGGCATAATGCCACCGCCGGCGATGGCAAGCAGTATTGGGAGGATCTTGCCGCCGCTTTCGAAGAGGCGAATCCTGGCGTTACGGTCAATATCGAGGCGATTCAGAACGAGGATTTTGAAGGCAAGCTGACCACCGCCATGCAGGACCTTTCCTCCGGTCCAGACGTGTACATGGCACTTGGCGGCGCGAAGACCCAGGACATGGTCAACGCCGGCCAGGCGATGGATCTTACAGATAAGCTTTCGGACACCGTGACCACGCAGATGGCCTCGTCGTTGTCGTCCATCACGTATGACGGCAAGATTTATGGTGTACCGGTCACTGTTCAGCCCGGTGGTATCTGGTATTCGAAGGATTTGTTCGAACAGGCGGGCATCACGGAGGTCCCCACCACATTCGAAGAGCTTAAGGAAGCCTGCCTGAAGCTGAAGGAGGCGGGCATCGCCGCCATCGCGCTTGGCGCCAAGGATGCTTGGCCGGCCGCTCACTGGTATTACTGGCTGTCGCTGCGCGAGTGCTCGTCTGAGGCGTATGCCGCTGGCACCGTAAACCAGGACTTCTCCGATGAATGCTGGGTGAAGGCCGGTGAGGATTTCCAAGAGCTTGCCGATCTGGATGTGTTCAATGAGGGCTATCTGACCACCACCGCCCAGCAGGGTGCCAGCTCTTCCGCCGGCTTGCTGGCGAATCATCAGGCCGCTATGGAACTTATGGGTACGTGGGAGCCTGGTGTGGTCAGGGACCTGACCGAGGATGGCGAAGCGATGGAAGATCTGGGCTTCTTCGCCTTCCCCTCGGTTGACGGCGGCGAAGGTGAGGATGGCGCGCTGATGGGTGCCGCCACCGGATTCTCCGTCAATCCCGAGGCCAGCGATATCGCCGTCGATTTTGTGAACTTCATGGCTGAGAAGGAATGGCAGGAGAAGTATGCGACCGATTTCTCCACCATTCCCGCTTCCGAGGAAGCTCGTGGTGCCGCCACCGATGAGAACCTGCTGCAGATCATTGAGTATCTTAACGAGTCCTCCGAGATGCAGCTGTGGATGGATACCGCGCTCGGTAGCAACATCGGCAATGCTCTGAACACGGGAGTCGTCAACCTGCTGTCGGGACAAGGCTCCGCCGAAGACATCGTGACCGCGATGGAAGACGCCGCCGCGAAGGGCTGATCGCCCGTCTGAGGTCTGGGTTGTGGGGTGGTACGCAAACCGCCCCACAACCCAGCCGCCCAACCTTATATGTAACGATTGTCTGATGGAGCAACAATGACAAATACAGCTGCGACGAAAAAGCGGTGGGGGCTGTCTCGCAACACTTCAAAGCCAAGCGATGGCAAACTCCGTCGCTATGTGGAAATCACCGTTCTCTCAGCACCGGCGATTGCCTTATTCGTCTGTTTCGTGATCTTGCCTCTTCTTTTCGGTGCCTATTACGGCTTCTATAAGTGGAAGGGATTCGGTCAGCCTTCGGAAACCGGCGAATTCGTAGGACTGCAGAACTATATCACCGCTCTGTCTGACGCCAGCTTCCAGAAGGCGGTGCTGCATACCTTCGAAGTCGTTGTCGGTTCGTTGGTGATTCAGGCGCCGCTCGCCATCCTGTTCGCGCTTCTGCTGAATCAGAAATTCAAAGGGCGCGGTCTGATTCGTACGCTGATTTTCGTTCCTTATGTGGTGTCCGAGGTCATCGTGGGAACCGGTTGGAGCCTGTTGCTGCAAAAGACCGGCGCTGTGAATGAACTGCTGAGCTATCTGGGCATCGAAGGGCCTGATTGGCTGGCCAATCCCAATCTGGCGATGATCACGCTGCTGCTGCTTATTAGCTGGAAATATATCGGCTTCGCGGTCATCCTGATGCTGGCCGGCATGCAGTCGATTCCGGAGGAATTGTATGAGGCCGCGAAGGTCGACGGCGCGAGCTTCTGGCAGATGCAGTGGCGTATCACCTTGCCGCTGCTGGCTCCGACGCTGCGTATCTGGGTGTTCCTTTCCATGATTGGTTCGCTGCAGCTGTTCGATCTTGTGTACATCATTTGGGGCAGCTTCATCTCGGAGACCGCCGGTGTGTCCACCATGGCCACCTACATGGTGCGTCAGGGACGAGATTCCGGCAATTACGGGTATGGATCGGCCGTCGCAATCATCATCTTCCTGATTTCTCTGGTGATCGCGTTGGTGTACCAGCGTTTCGTTCTTAACCGTGACCTTGATGGAGCTCTTGAGCAAAAGCAGCAGAAGAAACGTGCCGCGAAGCGAGTGAAGGAAGAAGCTCGTCGCCAGGCCGTTGCGATCAATGAGGTGAGGTAACCATGTCCGTAAGTGTGACCGCGCGACGTAAAGCTCGCGGAGGTAAGTATTCAGCCGCCAATGGCTATCGTGTGTCCGTGAAAACCCCGTGGGGCAATCCCATCGTGTATTTCTTCGCGCTGATACTGGTGGCCGTCTGCGTGACGCCGGTGCTATACATTGTTCTTGGCGGTTTCCGCACGAATTCGCAGATCACGGTCAATCCGTCGGGTCTTCCCAATCCGTGGGTATGGGACAATTATCTGGCGGTGGTCGCCAGCGATGTGTTCTGGACTGAGCTTGGCAACTCGCTGATCGTGGCGATTTGCACCATGGTCGGCGTGGTTGTGCTGGGCATCATGGTGAGCTTCGTCATCGCCCGCTACCGTTTTAAGTATGCGCCGCTGATGTATGCGCTGTTTTCCGCCGGCCTGATGTTCCCGATGACGGTTGGCATCACGCCGCTGTATCTGATGATTCGCAACCTGGGATTGTCGAATTCCCTTGCGGGCATCATTCTGCCCCAAATCGCATTCGGTTTGCCTCAGACCATCATCATTCTGGTGCCGTTCCTGCAATCCATCCCGATGGAATTGGAAGAGGCGACGTTGCTGGATGGCTGTTCTCGACTGGGCTTTTTCTGGCGCATGGTCATCCCGCTGTCGATGCCCGGCGTCGCCACCGTCGGCATCCTCCAGTTCGTGGGCAGCTGGAATGGCTATATGCTGCCGCTGTTCGTGCTCAGCAGCTCCGATAACTACACCTTGCCGCTTGGTGTGTCGATGTTCAGTTCCGAACATTCCGTTGATACCGCCCGTGTGCTCGCATTCACCTCGTTGGCGATGCTGCCCGCCTTGATCTGCTTTACTATCTTCCAGAAGAAGATCGTCGGCGGTCTGACTGGCGCGGTCAAGGGCTGAGGCGCGTTTCAACCGTCTCACTGTGGTCCGGGGAGATTCCCTCTTCCGTCTCCCCGGATTCCTTTTCGTTCTGCAAGGAGTAAGAAGACATGAAGATCTCGAATCCGGTGCTGACCGGTTTCCACGCCGATCCCTCGATGATCCGCGTCGGCGACACCTATTACATCGCCAATTCCACATTCGACTGGTTCCCGGGCGTGCGTCTGCACGAATCCAAAGACATGGTGCACTGGAACACGCTGCCCGGCGCGTTGGACCGTACCATCCAGATCGATATGAAAGGCAATTGTTCGTCCGGCGGCGTATGGGCACCCGATCTCAGCTACGCCGACGGCAAGTTCTGGCTGGTGTACACCGACGTCAAAATGGTTGACGGCGCCTTCAAGGATTGCATCAACTATCTGGTCACCACCGAAGACATCCACGGTCCATGGAGCGAGCCGATCCGCCTCAACGGCGTGGGCTTCGACGCCAGCCTGTTCCATGACGATAACGGCCGCAAGTATTTGGTGCAACAGACCTGGGATTTCCGCGAATACCGTCATCCCTTCGACGGCATCACGCTGACCGAATTCGACGTCGACACGATGCGGCTCAAGCCCGAAACCGCCCGCACCATCTGGGCGGGTACCGAGGCCAAGCTTGTCGAAGGACCGCATCTGTACAAAATCAACGGCTATTACTATCTATTCGCGGCCGAGGGCGGCACCGTGTACGCGCATCAGGAGTCGGTCGCCCGATCCCGCACGCTGGACGCGCTCTCCTTCGAGGGCATGCCCGACAATCCGTTCATCACCAACTTCGACACCCCGCGCTCCTACCTGCAGAAACAGGGCCACGGTTCGCTGGTCGAGACGCCGTCGGGGGAGTGGTACTACGCCTCGTTGTGCGCCCGTCCGTGGCATCACGAGACCGAAGCCGCCAACGATCCGCGCGGCTGGTGCACGTTGGGGCGCGAAACCTCGATCCAAAAAGTCGAATGGGACGAGGACGGTTGGCCCCATATCGTCGGCGGCCATGGAGGAGAACGGTATGTCGACGCGCCCAAGGATGCGATCGAAACCATCGCTCCGGCCGACCATTCGCAGTGCGACGAGTTCGAATCCGACACTTTGGGGCATGATTGGAACACGCTGCGTGTGCCGTTCACCGAAGCCATGGGTCGGGTCGGCGGCGGCAAACTGACGCTGCGAGGGCAGGGATCGCTGCGCAACCTGCATGAGCTGTCGCTGGTGGCGCGCCGCTGGCAGGCTTTCGACTTCGATGCCGAAACCAAGGTCGAGTTCCGCCCGACCACTTACATGGCCATGGCTGGTCTGACCAACTACTATTCCGACGTGACTTGGTCGTGGGTGTACGTGACCTGGGATGAGAAGCGCGAAACCCGCGTGATCGAAGTGGCGCAGAACGACTTCGGCGTCTACACCTCGTTCCTCAAGGACGACGCCATCGTGGTGCCGGACGATGTGGATGCGGTGTGGCTGCGCACCAAGGTGCGTACGCGCTTCTACACATACGAATACTCCTTCGACGGTGAGCACTGGAATGAGATCCCGGTCAAGCTCGACGCGAAGCTGTTGTCGGACGACTACGTGAACCAGCGCTACGGAGGCTTCTTCACCGGAGCGTTCGTCGGCATGGCCTGCGTGGACGTGGCCGGTTACGGTGCCGAAGCGACGTTCGACCATTTCGATTACAAGGAGCTGCCGAGCCTCGGCTAAAGCGAGGTGGGCGTCGTTCGTTGATTCGACAAACGTGGAGGGGCGGTTGTGCGGCCGCCCCTCACATATAGATATTCACTGTGTCAATGTCCTACAAGGGAGTGGGTGGAATGGAACTCGCGCTTGCGAAACTGTTTGGCGATGGTTGCGTGCTGCAGTCCGACATGCCGTTGACGATTTGGGGTTGGGGCGTTCCGGGAAGCGAAGTGGTCGTCGAATTGCAACGGCGACGCTCAACCACACGCGTTGACGAAACCGGTTCATGGCAAGCCATAGTGGAACCGTTGGCGTCCGGCGGGCCGTTTGAACTATCGGTATCGGATAGCGCAGGCAACTCCCTGCGACGAACCTGCTACGTGGGAGAAGTGTTCCTGTGTGGCGGACAGTCCAATATGGAATTGCCGATGTCGTGGGTGCGCCAGGAATATCCGGAGGAATTCTCTCGATTGGAAGATCCCCTGCTACGCCAGTACAAAGTGACTCCGCACTACGATTTCCAAGGTCCGGTGACCGACCATGAAGAGGGGTCGTGGTCCGGCAGCGATCCCGACCATCTCGGAGGGTTCTCCGCGGTCGGCTATTTCTTCGGTCGTGAACTTCGTCGTCGTCTTAACGTTCCGATTGGGCTGATGAATGTGTCGCTCGGTGGGTCGCCCATCGAAAGTTGGATGGACCGTGACACCTTGTCATCGTTCCCTTCCGCGGTGGAGGCGCTGAACCCGTATCTGGGTGAGGGGGTCGCCGAAGCGAAAAGCGCGTGCAGTATCGCTCGAATCAAGCAATGGCATCGTGAACTCGCGCTTCGGGCACAGTCGGAAGATGAATTGTCTTGGAACAACATCGAATTGCCGAATAACTTCGATTGCGTGGGACTGACTCATTGGAGCGGCATAATCGAATTGCGTAAGACCATCTATCTGCGTCGGGATCAGGCTGGACTGCCGGCGATGCTGCGTCTGGGGACGATGGTTGATGCCGATGAGACCTGGCTGAATGGACATCATCTTGGCGGACGTGACAACCGGTACGACTTGCGTGATTACCGGATCGGCGAGAATGTGCTGCGGGAAGGTGCCAATGAGATTCGCATCAGATTGACCTGCGAACATGGCTTTGGCCGAGTGACGCCGGACAAACGTTTGGAACTGCGTGTGGGCGGCGAATGCGTGGATCTGTCCGGCGCATGGCGGTACGCCGTGGTGGCGCAGGCGGATGAGGAATGTCCGTACGAGGATTTCGTCCGCTGGAAACCAATCGGCCTATATAACGCGATGCTGTCCGTCTGCACAAGATACGCGCTCCGGGCGGTGCTGTGGTATCAAGGCGAGTCGAACACCGGCGATGGTGCGGCGGAATATCGACGCATGCTGACCGCCATGATCGGCCTATGGAGACGTCGTTGGAATCAGGAACGTTTGCCGTTCCTGATCGTCCAATTGCCCAATATCGATATCGATTGCGTCGAAGATGGCGGCTGGCCGGTGGTACGCGAAGCCCAATGGCAGGTGTCATGCGATGTGGACGATGTCGCCACGGTGGTGACCTTGGACGCTGGCGAGCACAATGATCTGCATCCGGTACGCAAGCGTCCGGTCGGAGAACGCCTGTGCGACGCCGCGATGCAGCTGGTGTACGAGAGAGACAGTGATTGCCCTCAACCCTGCCTGACCGGCGTACGCATGGAAGGCGATGATGTGGTGTTGTCGTTCGCGAATCAGCATATTTCACGGATGAAGGCGGATGGGGCGTTGCTTGATTCGATAACGCTTTCGACCATCGATGGCGAATCTCCGGGCGAATTCTCATTCCATTGGGCCGATGGCTTGGACGTGCCCGTGGAGGCGCGCATCGACGGTTGCCATATCCGATTGCGTCGGCCGGATCGCCGGCCGGATGAGATTCGGTACGCATGGCGCAACAATCCAGAACGCGGACTGCTGTGCAACGAGAAGGGCTCGTTGCTCACGCCGCTGCGTGTGGCGTTCCCTCGCGACTGACTGGGATAGACCGCGATGAGTAAGCGAATCCCGTTACTGTTGCATCGTCAATATCGTGTCATAGAAGTCAAAGGAGTCTGAGCGATGACCGAATACCATGTCTCTTCCGCAGGTGCGGATGCCGGCGACGGCAGCGTTGGCCGTCCCTTTGCCACCATCAACCGCGCGGCCCGCATCGCCCAGCCCGGCGATATCGTCACCGTGCATGAAGGCGTGTACCGCGAAGAGGTCGACCCGTGCAACGGGGGTCTCAGCGAGAATGAACGCATCGTCTACCGGGCGGCGCAAGGCGAAGGACGCCCCGTCATCAAAGGTTCGGAACGAATCCAAGGCTGGGAGCCGCTTGACGGATATCCCACGGTGTGGCGGGTCACGGTGGCGAACACGCTGTTCGGTGATTTCAATCCGTTCAAGGAGATCATCTTCGGCGACTGGCTGGAATCCCCCAAACGTGGCGAAGAGCCGGACAAGCATCTGGGCGACGTGTATCTCAACGGTCGCTCGTTCTATGAGGTGCCGGCTGTGGAAGACGTTTATGATCCACAGATACGTACCGAGGTCGAGGATTATGCGCTGAAAACCATCGGACCGGTGCTTGACCCTGATCAAACGCGATACGTATGGCATGCCGAAGTCGACGATATTGAGGGAGCCACCACCATCTGGGCGAATTTCCAAGATGCCGATCCCAATAATGAGCTTGTTGAAATCAGTGTGCGCCGCACCTGTTTTTTCCCATCCCGCAATCATGTCAACTACATCACCGTACGAGGTTTCGAGATGGCTCAGGCCACCGGAGACTGGGCGCCTCCCACCGCGCAGCAATGGGGCATGGTCGGTCCGAATTGGGCATACGGTTGGATTATCGAAGACAACGTACTTCACGACGCCAAGTTCTCTGCGGTGTCGTTGGGCAAGGAATTGTCGAGCGGCAACAACGAATGGGCCAAAACCGAGCGTAAGACCGGCTACCAATATCAGTTGGAATCCGTGTTCAAAGCGCTTCGCATCGGGTGGCGCAAAGGCATGGTCGGCTCGCATATCGTGCGGAACAACCATATCTATGACTGCGGGCAGAACGCCATCGTCGGCCATATGGGATGCGCGTTCAGCCGCATCGAACACAACCGCATCCGTCGTATCGCGCAAAAGCACGAATTCTTCGGCTGGGAGGTGGCGGGCATCAAATTCCATGCCGCCATTGACACCGTGATCGAATATAACGACATCGCCGACTGCTCTTTGGGACTGTGGATGGACTGGCAGACGCAGGGCACCAGAATCAGCCGCAATATCATGCATCGCAACGTGCGCGACGTGATGATCGAAGTGAGCCACGGTCCTTATCTGGTGGACAACAACATCTTCGCCTCGCCGGTGATGTTCCAAAACTGGTCGCAGGGCGGTGCCTTCGTCAACAACCTCGTCTGTGGCACCATCGACCTGTATACGGTGCCGGATCGTTCCACGCCCTACCACTTCCCTCACAGCACCGAGGTGGCTGGTTGCGCGGTCGTTTCCGGAGGCGACGACCGTTATCGCGGCAACGTGTTCGCTCCGCAATGGAACGAATCGGCTGTCGGATTGTTCGGGCTTGAATCCTATGCCGAGCATCCGACCGATATGACCGGCTATTTGGATGCACTGCACGCGATGTGGGCCGACCCGTCCCAGGGTGGGGGAGAGCGCAATCCGCTACAGCCGTTGTATGCCGCGCATAACGTGTATTGCGGCAGTGCGGGCGACAGCGGTCATGAGCAGGACGCCGTCCATATCGAATCGATGCCGGTACGACTTGAAGAGGACGGCGAGACGTTGCTCCTCGTATGCGACGTGCCCGATGGCTTGATGGAGACAAAGATTCCCGTGACGGTTTCGAAGGATCTGGGTGTGCCCCGCATCGTCGAAGAACGTTTTGAACAGCCGGATGGAACCGAAGTCGTACTGGATGTTGATCTGCTTGGGAGGTCCTGCGGAGAGACGCGTGTTCCCGGTCCAATCGAGTCATTGTCGGATGGGGAGAACCGCGTCGTGGTGTGGGCATGGTGAGCGACGATGAGGCTGCGATACAGTGCGTGTCCGATTGACGGCGAATCCTTACGATATCTGTCACTTGACAAGGCCGGCCTTGCCGTCGATGAAGTCCGTCGGAGCGGCGACGGTGGTGCCGACACCCCATGGCGTTATACCTTGACGTTTACGAACATTTCGAGTGTGACGTTTCGAGGCGTGGTTCGTGTCGATCTGCCTGTGGAAGGCGATGAGCCACGGTTCTTTCTACCGGGATTCATGTACGGGCGCAACCGCGGCAAGGCGCCGCTTTCGACGCCGGACCGTTTTCCGCGAATGCGTGAAGGTGAGGTGTCACTGCCGGCTTCGCCATGGTGGATGGTGCGCGCGGATCGTTTGGCGAATCCTTGCGCTCTGGCCGTAGCCGCCGGCAGAGTCCAGGGCGTTGCGACGGGCGCGTATTTGGTCCGGGGCGAAGACGGTTTAGTAATCAGCCACGAGACCGGTGATGACGGCGACTTCGTGCAATACACGGGGTATACCTGTTCATTGCCCACCGATGCCGAGGACGCGCCGGTGCGTGGGATCGCCTTGGTCGGCGTGACATTGGGATATGAGAATGCGCCCTGGCTGTTCGTCAGCTCCGCCAACATACAGTCCAGAGCGGGAATCGACGACCAATGTCTCGTATTGCCCGCAGGCGGCCGCGCCGTCGTATGCGTGGACGTGTTCGATTATGAGTCCCAAGACGAGCGCGGCATCATCCCGGCGTTGAAGACTGTGTATCGACGGTTCCATGAATCTCCCCGTGCTGTGGGAGACCCCCGACGCGCTGTGGTCGATCTTGCCGGAGCGGTGAGCCGCGACGCGTGGCTGTCCGATGACCACATGTATGCCGGATTCGTCTTCGACCGTCCCAGTGATCTGGGAACACGGCTCGACGATGGTCCGTATCTGTATCAGAAACTGGGCTCGAGCAGTTGGACGAACGGCATGGCCGCGGCCGCCCCTATGCTGGCCAGCGGTCTAAGGCTCCGCGACGAGCGGATGCGTGCGCAGGCGTTGGATTGCATCGACCATATCGTGCGTTATTGCGTCAACCCCGGCAATGGTCTGCCATTCGATGCTGTGCATGATGGCGTTTGGAGTAACCGCGGCTGGTGGCGGGACCGTATCCCCGAACCGGGACACAGCGCCTATCTGGTCGGTCAGATGTTGTACTACGTGCTGCAATCCTATGAGTGCGAACGTGATCTGGCGAATACGGAACACAACGACTGGTTGAATATGGTCGGAGATGTCGTTCCGAGGCTCGCCGCGCAGCGTAACAGTGACGGCGAATATCCCTTCATCTTCAGTGAAGCAACGGGGGCGGGACTGGATTATGGAGCGTTCGCGGGAGCTTGGTGCCTGGCTGCGAGCGTGTATTGGTCGAAAATCAGTGGCGATATGTCCGATTTGGACGGATTGAAGACGTCGGAACGGCATTATTATGACGCGTACGTGCGTCATATGGAATGCTATGGAGCTCCGTTGGACACCTCGAAAGCGGTGGATAGCGAAGGAGTGCTGTCCTACGTCAAGGCGACGCGCCTGCTTCATGAAATCACCGGCGAGGACCTCTACCTCGACCATCTCGCCGACGCGCTCGCCTACGAATCCACGTTCCGCTTCTGCTGGAACTCTCCCATCACGGTGCCGCCACTCAGCAAGGTTGGCTGGTCGAGTTGCGGCGGAAGTGTCACATCCACCTGCAATCCGCACATCCATCCGATGTCCAGTAACATCATCGGCGACATGCGCTACTACCTTGACCGCCGCGAGGACGGTTATGTTCGCTCCCGTATGGAGGATGCCGTGTTGTGGAGCTGCCAGACCTATAACACCTTCGACGGCGAATACGACTATGGCAAGGTGGGGTGGATGTCGGAGCGTTTCTGCCACAGCCAGGGACTGTTGGAAGAGCGATACGAAGACGGCTCGGTATCCAGCACATGGTTCGCGCTGATGCCATGGGCCATCGGGTCCATCCTTGATGGATTGACCGGCTTGTATTGGGATCGGCACATCACTCATGGAAAGGAGAACCAGGAATGATTGAACGGAACACAGGCGCATCGCTGTTAGAGCAGTGCGGTTATGAGCAGGAAGCGGTTGACCGTCGTGTGGCGCAGGTCTGGTACGAGATCTTTGAAGGCCCGAACCGGTTCTATTGGGAGAATGAGACCGGACTGGGCTATGTGATGGATACCGGAAACCATGACGTGCGCACCGAAGGCATGAGCTACGCGATGATGATCGCCGTGCAATACGACCGTCAGGACGTGTTCGACAAACTCTGGGGCTGGGTGATGCGGTATATGTATATGCCGCAAGGGCATCATGCGCATTATTTCGCATGGTCGGTGCGTCCCGACGGCGTACCCAATGTGGACGGCCCCGCCCCCGATGGTGAGGAATACTTCGCGATGGCGTTGTTCCTCGCATCACGACGCTGGGGCGAGGGGAGTGGCATCTTCGCGTATGCGGCGCAGGCGCGGGAGATTCTGCGCTACTGCGTGCACAAAGGCGAACCGGATCGCGGGGAGGATTTCGCAGGCGAGTCGATGTGGAACCCGGAGAACAAACTTATCAAGTTCATCCCCGAAACCGAATGGACGGATCCCTCGTACCATTTACCGCATTTCTACGAGGTGTTCGCTGAAGAGGCTGATGAAGAGGATCGCGCGTTCTGGAAGGCGGCGGCCCGCGCCAGCCGCGACTATCTGGTGAAGGCGTGCGATGAGCGTACCGGACTGAATCCCGAATATTCGAATTACGATGGGTCTCCTCATGTGTGCGAGCGCGGACATTGGAACTTCTATTCCGATGCCTATCGAACCGCTGGAAATATCGGATTGGACG
Organism: Bifidobacterium sp. LH_558; assembly: GCF_056356295.1. Taxonomy (NCBI): domain Bacteria; kingdom Bacillati; phylum Actinomycetota; class Actinomycetes; order Bifidobacteriales; family Bifidobacteriaceae; genus Bifidobacterium; species Bifidobacterium sp. LH_558. The sequence goes on from NZ_JBKETZ010000004.1 coordinate 160,872, forward strand.
CGGTGTGGTGTGATCCGGTTCCTGCGCTGAGCGATCGTGTCGCGGCATTGCAGCGATTCTTCCTGACCCATGACCGAACCAGCGTATATGCGGTCGACGGCACCGCCGTGGACGAGACGGTGCTGCATCCGGTGGGATTCATCGCCGCCACCGCCGAAGGCTCGCTGGCCTCGTGGCACTCGGATGCGCCGGATGCGCGCGACAACGCCCGCATTTGGGTGGACATGTTCTGGAACACTCCGATGCGCGTGGGGTCCCGTCGTTATTACGACAATTTCCTCTACGCCTTCGCCATGCTCGCCCTGAGCGGTGAATACCGTTATGCGTGGTGAAGATATCGTTTCGGTCCAGTAATGGTTCACTGTAATACGTAAGAACTGAGGAATCTATGGTTATCCGTCTTGTGCGTACAGGTTGCGGTCCGGTTGAAGGTCTATCCGAAGACGACCCATGCGTCACGGTGTTCCGCGGTATTCCCTTTGCCGCGCCGCCTGTGGAAAATCTGCGTTGGATGCCTCCGCAGCCAGTCTCTCCTTGGCAGGAAGTGCGCTGCGCTCATGCATTCGCGCCTATGGCGATGCAGCCAGTGGGATCGCCCGATGATTTCTATGGTAAAGAGTGGCAGATGGATTTGGAAACCCCGATGTCCGAAGACTGCCTCTACCTGAACATTTGGACCCCGGCCCTTTGCGGCGTCGGGGATCGAACTCGCATAATTTCTGATTCACATGTCAAGGGTCTACCGGTTATGGTGTGGATCCATGGTGGGGCTTATCAGTGCGGAAGCGTTGCGGAGAAGGAATTCGACGGCTACCAACTGGCTCGTCGGGGTGTTGTGGTTGTCAGTCTGACTTATCGGCTCAACGTATTTGGTTTCTTTGCCCACCCTGATTTGAACAATGGATACGGCGACGGTTGTGAATTGCCGTGTGCGAATTTTGGATTCCTTGATCAACGTATGGGGTTGCAGTGGGTGCGTGACAACATCGCGGCTTTCGGCGGGGATGCGAACAACATCACGGTGTTCGGACAGTCCGCAGGGGGTGCAAGCGTGCTTGCGCAGGTATGTTCGCCCATGAGTCGAGGCATGTTCAAGCGGGCCATTATGCAAAGCAGCGGCGGCGTTGGGGTGTTTAACACTCATATATGGTCGTTGAGCGAGGCCCAGCGCAACGGTGAACGATTCTTGCGCCATCTTGGCGTGGACTCATTGGACAAGGCTCGTGCGATACCAGCGCATGATTTGCTTGCGGCGGCGGAATCCTTTTCCCCTCCTGCGGAATCGAGTGGTGGCTGGTCCATGGTGGAAAATTGGATTCCATGCGTTGATGGCCGTTTTCTGACTGATCAGTATGCGAGGACTATCGAGTCCGGTGCATGCGGCGGCATTGATTTGCTATTCGGGAACACCACCAACGAATTTAATGAAGAGCGAGACGGGGTGCTGGTCGCCGCAGGCGAGGAAGGCAATCGAGAACTTGGGCGTCTATGGGTGGAAGCCGGCGGCAAAGCGCCGTTCTACTATCGGTTCGACGTCCCCATGCCTGGCGATGATGCCGGTGCTTTCCATTCGAGCGACTTGTGGTTCACATTCGGAACGCTTTCGAAGTGCTGGCGTCCATTTGTCGGCTGGCATTATGATCTGGCTCGCATGATGTGCTCATATTGGACGAATTTTGCTCTTTCGGGAGACCCTAATGGTTCAGATATGGATGGTAACCCGTTGCCTCAATGGGAAAGATTCAAAACCGATTCCGCAAGATCAATGGTGTTCTCGAAAACGTTGTCCGTTGGTTCCGGTCGACATGCTTGATGTGTTTGCGGTCGTCCGCAGCTTCTTCGAACTCGTGTCCGGACTGTCGATTCATGCTTCAGAGGAAGGCGCGATGGTCGTTATCGCAGTTCGGGAGGGATGAAGTTTGCCGGGACGCTCATGAGATTGCAATTTTCCTAAGGAAGATTTCAGCGTGTCGTGCAAAAAACCTGACGAATATTTCAGCGTGTCGTGCAAAAAACCTAAGGAAGTGGCACATCGCCATCAGCCGCGTCTACTTCGACGGGCCGATGGCGACATGCCGCTGCGTTCCGTATCGCATGACGGATGCGGTTCATCCCTCCAGCATGGTCTGGGCATCGACGAGGGTGAGCGAGGGGTCTCCATCGGCTTTCGCGCGGGTGCCTTCGGACGCGCGCTGCTTGCTGAACAGGTAGTAGGCCGTCTCACCTTTGAAATCGATAAGCGCGGTGCGCCGCTTGAGCTTGTCGATCGCTTCGGATTCGTCGAAGGTGTTGCGCCACTTGCATTCGCCCAACAGCATCTTATGGTCGAACGAATCGGTCATGACGATGTCGATATCCGTTTGCTCGCGCGCCACGGGATCATTGCCCCACCATTTGCCGAAAGCCGTGGGCTGGAAGTCCAATCGTCCCTCGCGGCATTCACGCAGCAACCATTGCATGCATAGGCTCTCGAACTGCGTGCCGACATAGGTTTCGAACACTCCTCCGGAGGTGGCGTATCGTACGGCACCGGAGGCGGTGCCGCTTTCGATCAGCGAAACGTAGGGGTTGACGAAGTGGTACCAGAAATCGAAGAACGGGTCCTTGAACGTCCACAGTCCTTTTCTGGATCGCGATGCATCCTCCCCGAAAGGCACCGTTCGCTGAATCACTCCAAGAGCGGAGAGCGTTTTCAGATACGCTCCGACGGTATTGGAGTCGACCCCGGCTTTTTCGGCGATCTCCTTGGGGCGGGTTTGCCCGGCGCCGATTGCATTGAGTATGGAATTGTAGAGAGCGGGCTCCCGTAATTCCTGACGCATCAGCATGGCCGGTTCCTCATAGAGGATTCCCGAGGTGCGGAAGCATAGCGCCGCGATGTTCTCGCTGAATGTTTTCGACTCGTCGAGTTGCTCAAGATAGTAGGGTGTGCCGCCAAGAGCCGCGTAGTAGTGGATGGCATCCTCCCACGTGCTGTGCGAGGGCATGAGCTTCACCGCGGTGAACAAATCGAACGGTTTGAGCCGTATCTGCGCGGTGCGGCGGCCATAGAGCGGGCTTTTCGCGCCGAGCACGTCGCTTTCCATAAACCCCTCGTTGCTGCCGCACAGAATCAGGGTGATGTTGGTCTGCTTGAACGAGTGATCTATGGCGATTTGCAGGATGGAGGGCAGGGCTTTCTCCGTCGCAGCCGCGTATGGGAACTCGTCGAAGACGAGAATGAAGGGGTGCTCCGCGTCCGCCTGCGCTTGTTCGGCGATGAAGGTGAAGGCGTCGAGCCAGTTGCCGATGGCTCCGGCTGAGGCGGGGATGCCGAAGAATTCGTATATGGCCTGGGAGAAATCGGCCAGATTGTTGGCCGAGCTTTGTTCTCGCGCGGTGAACATGAGCGCTCTCTGGGAGCTCATGGCACATACGTGTGAGATAAGGGCCGTCTTGCCCACGCGTCGCCGACCGTAGATGACCGCCATCTGGAAGCTGTTCTTATCGATGAGCTCGTTGAGGGCGGTGAGTTCCTCTTCTCGTCCGATGAATGTCATAGGTAGTGCCTCCGCCGTGGGCGTTGTGGTGTCGTGGGTATCGTTCAGAACGATTATAACTTGCTTACGATTAACTTGCTTATGAACAAGTTAATCGTAAGCAAGTTAATCGTAAGCACGATAGCTTCACCACGGCGAGGGCATAACGAAAGAGGTCCGCACGCCGTTGTGCGGACCTCTTCCATGGGGGTGTAAGTTTCAGCTTAAGAAGCGCCTCTTAGGAAACGCTTTTCGCCGATCAGTACTGGTTGGCGCCGGCACCCTCCCACTTGACGGTGAAACCGCGGTGGTAGTGCAGGAACATGTTGGCGCCGTAGCGGTCGACCTCGCGGTGGGTGAAGAGCATGCGGATCGCGAACGCGGTCTGCACATCCTCCGGCAGGGCGAGGAAGGCCTGGTGGGCGTCCCAGTACGGGGTCATGGTGATGGCGGCGTCCGGCACGTAGGCGTAGCCGTAGCCATCCTCATTCACGTAGCCCATGAACGGCAGACCCCATGCGTTGTGCTTGGTGAGTTCGGCCTTGAAGTCCTCGACCTGGGCGAGCGCCTCGTCGCTGATGCCGAATTCCTTGGCCACCTTGTTCGCGGCGGCGGTCTTGGCGGCGGCGTCCTTGCCGAACATCTCCAGATTCACGGTGATGGTCTTGTTGTCTGCCATGTCTGTCCCTCTCCATTGGATGGTGTAAACGAACATCCACTATGTTCTCTATGTGATGCATATGATGTTCGTTTTTGACTGATTGTTCTTTTGTTTTCCCGACGCCGTCGTGGCGTCTGCGTTACAGCCTACCACCGTCAAAGTGGTGAAAATGACGGAAATCAGGGATTTCTGGTTGGATTCTCGAAGTTGTTCGCAAACTGGGGCGTATTGTTGGTCTGTTTGGTATTCTGTTCGTTTTTCTGTTAAATCGAACAACACTTTTGTTATCTCTCGAGAAAAATCGAACATGAGTGTTCGTTTCTCGGCGTGTCGCGAAATGGGCGGCGCGGGACGCGGGTCGCCGGCCCGCGCTATGATAGTTAAATCATCTAACTATCAATCTCCGATGAAGGAGGGTTGCCGTCATGACCGATGATCTCGAGCGCCTGATCGATATGGACGAGGATATCCAGCGCCTGTTCTCAGGACGCCCCATGCAATACCGCAAGTCGAAAACGCTGCCTACGTACACCGCGCAGGCGATGCAGGCGTGTGCCGCCATCAATCGCGTCTACTTCGACGATCCCGACGAAGCGTACCGCCTGTTCCACGAGCTCATCCCGGGCGCGGGGGAGGGCGTGCAGTTCACCCCGCCATTCAATGTGGACTACGGCATCGGCCTAACCATCGGCAAAGGCACCTTCATCAACAAAGACTTCCTGATCGTCGGCGGTGGGTATATCGACATCGGCGAGAACTGTCTGATCGGTCCGCGCTGCTCCATCGCCACGCCCAACCACGCGCTCGACGCCGCCACCCGACTCGAAGGATGGGAGCACACCTCCCGCGTGGCCATCGGCAACAACGTATGGTTCGGCGTCAACGTCACCGTCTGCCCCGGCGTGACCATCGGCGACAACTCGATCATCGGTGCCGGCTCCGTCGTCACGCATGACATCCCCGCCGACTCCATCGCCGTTGGCAATCCGTGTCGCGTGGTCAAATCCATCCCCGACTACGATCCCGCGTTCGCCGAGGTGGAAGGCCCCGCGCCGTCCGACCTCGCATGGTCGGCTCAGCGTGGCTGATTTCATATGGCCGATCTTGTGTGGTCGATGTGGTGTCGGACCGCGCCCCCCGTTTCCGTTAAAGCTCGTGAGCGTGGCGTGTATGTCGGTATGTGGCAAGCGCGCCACGCTTGGCGGGGTGTCAGCGTGGTGTGGGCGCCGGTGTATGGCATCTATGCCACGCGTGCGGATATGGGAAGGCCGACGGGTGCGGAGTCTGCAGAGGTGGGCTCCGCACCCGTCGGCCTGATTGTTGGCTGTCTGAATTCTTGGGCGGCGGAATCAGCCGCGCGCAGCCGCGTAGGCCTCGTACACCGCGGGCGTGGGCTCGGCGGTGTCGGTGCCTTCGATGTTGAGCTGCCATGCCGGCGGTTCAACATCTCCGGAGAGCACCCATGCCGCCTGACGTGCGGCGCCGATGGCCACATATTCGTCGGTTTCGGGACGGGTCACGTCCATGCCGAGGATGGCCGGGGCGAGCGTGCGGATGGCCACGGACTTCGCGCCGCCGCCGATCAGCAGGATGCGGTTGATTTCGGCGCCGAGCGCGCGGATCAGCTCAAGGCAGTCGCGCTGCGAGCACAGCAGTCCCTCGACGAAAGCGCGGGCCAGATTCGCCTTGGTGGTGTTCTTCAGCGTCAGACCGGTGAAGGAGGCGGTCGCGTCGGGGCGGTTCGGCGTGCGCTCGCCGTCGAAATACGGCACCAGCGTGATGCCGCCGGCGCCCGGCTCGGACTGGAACGCCAGCTCGGCCAGCTCGTCGTAATCCACGCCAAGCGCGGCGCGGCCGGCGTCGAGGATGCGCGAGCCGTTGATGGTGCAGGCGAGCGGCAGATAGTGGCCGGTGCAGTCGGCGAAGCCGGAGATCGCGCCGGTCAGGTCATAGACGGGGTTCTGGGCGATGGCGGCGGCCACGCCGGAGGTGCCGAGCGAGACGGACACGTCTCCGACGGCCATGCCCAGGCCCAGCGCGGCCATGGCGTTGTCGCCGCCACCGGGGCCGAGGAGGCATCCGCCTTCGATATCCTTGCCTGCGATGGCGGATGCGGCCTTCACTTCGGCCGCGTCGCGCGGTCCCAGCACGGTCGGCAGCACGATCGCCTCGGCGGCGGCCTTCGCGGCGTCCGCGTCGCCCCAAGCCGCTTCGAGCACCATGGCGATCAGGTCGCGGCGGTAGGTGTCGCTGGCGGCATCATAGTAAATGGTGCCGGATGCATCGGAGCGGTCGGTGAACAGCGCCTCCAGATGCGCGTCCTCGCCTTCGGACACGGGGCCGTAGCCGGCGATACGCCAGCTCAGCCAGTCGTGGGGCAGGCAGACCGCGGCGATTTTCTTGGCATTTTCGGGCTCGTTCTCGGCCACCCAAGCCACCTTGGTCAGGGTGTAGGAGGCGACGGGGGATGAGCCGACGGCCTTGACCCAGCGCTGCTTGCCGCGCGCGGTCGCATCCTCGCTCTCACCGTCCTGGGCCGGGGCCTCGCCGAGCTTGTCGATCAGGGCGGCGGCCTGCGGGGCGGAGCTGACGTCGTTCCACAGCATGGCGTCGCGGATCACATTGCCCTGCTTGTCGAGCAGCACCATGCCGTGCTGCTGTCCGCCGACGGCCAGGGCGGCGACGTCGTCGAGACCGCCGGCCTGGGCCGCGGCCTCCTGGAATGCGGTCCACCAGAATTCGGGATTCACGCTGGTTCCGTCGGGGTGCTTGGCCTGTCCGAAACGGACCATCTCGCCGGTGGCGGCGTCGGTGACACGCACTTTTGTTGATTGAGTTGACGTATCGACGCCAGCCACAAGAATTCTCGCCATGTGTTCCTCCTCGGTGAGGGCCCGCCGCTGTGTTCGGCGCGCCGCGAGCAATATAGTTAGACGAATAAACTATACTGTATTCCAGCGGCAAAACGCAACTGAAACGCGGCGATGGAGCGCGTCGAATTGTCGAGGGAGCCGGACAAGGTGGTCGAATTGACCGCTGGAGGCGTTCACTGAGCGAAAGGAGGCCAGCGATATGGGAGCTTTACGTAGGATCAACCAGGACGATCTGCGCAATCACAATCTGTCCGTCACCCTGGATACGCTGCTGCGCGCTCAGGAGCCGATGAGCCGGGCGGATCTGGCCAAAGCCACGGGATTGACCAAGGCGACCATGTCGCTGCTGGTCTCCATGCTGCTTGAGCGCGGCGTCATCGAGGAGGGCACTCCCGCGGTATCGACCGCCTTCGGGCGCCCCAGCACTCCGCTGGTGGTGCGCGGCGGGCGGTTCTGCGGCATCGGCCTGCAGGTCAACACCGATGGATACGGCTGTCTGGCGTTGGACCTGAACGGCGACACCCTCGGGCAGGAATGGGTGAGCGCCGACATGACCGGCACCGATCCCTACGACATCTTCGCCAAACTCGACGCGATGACCTTTCCCCTCGAAAGCCGCCTGAAGAGACGCGGCTGCACGGTGGTCGGCTCCGGACTCGCCCTGCCCGGCCTCGTCACCGAGGATATGTGGCTGCTGGTGGCCCGCAACCTCGGCTGGGAGAACATCAACCTCACCCGCTTCAATGTGGTGCGCCGCCTCGACGCGGTGGCTGGCAACGAGGCGAAGATGGCCGCATTGGCGCAGATTCCCGGATACGCCACCGAATGCGCGAACTTCCTGAACGTCGTGGGCCGCACGGATTCCTTCATCTATCTCTCCACCGACATCGGCATCGGCGGCGCCGTGGTGCGCGACGGCGAGGTCGTGGCCGGAGTGCAGGGATTCGCCGGTGAGATCGGCCATATGTCGGTGTCGTTGGACGGCCCGGTGTGCAGTTGCGGACGCCATGGCTGCCTTGAATGCTTCGCCGGCCGCCGCGCCCTGATCGAGGCCGCGGGGCTGGCCGAAGGGGATGAGGCCACCTCAAGCGAGGCCCTCGAACGGTTCCTGCAGGGGTGGCGCAGCGGCGACCCCGTGGTGGCGGGCGTGGTGGACCGCGCCGTGGACGCGCTGGTCTCGGCCATCGCCTCGGCCATCAACCTGTGCGATATCGACACCGTGCTGTTGGGCGGATTGTGGACATACTTCGGCGATGAGCTCGCCAGCGTGCTCGGCGGCCGTCTGCGCTCCGAAGTGCTGGGCTCGCCCGAACGGCAGGTGCGCGTGTTCGTGCCGCCGGTCGCCGAACATCCCTCGCTGTACGGCGCCGCCGAAATGGGTTTGCGCCGCTTCATCGACGACCCGCTGCACTTCATGCCCGAAGCCTGACGTGGGCGTGAGAGGGAAGTATACGGAACCCATAATCCGCCGGTCCAGGGTCCGGGAGGCGTGTGTTGCGCCGTGTCTGTCTGGCTGGCTGATACACTAGGCGAGTTGGCTGTCCAAGACAGCTGGCGTGGGGCTGTAGCTCAGTCGGTTAGAGCATCGGACTCATAATCCGCCGGTCCAGGGTTCAAGCCCCTGCAGCCCCACTCTTCTCTTTCTTTTCTTGTGCGACTCGCATAAATCTTGAGGTGGGCGTACAATCCCATAGGTTCCGGTTCACGCCTGCCATAGGGGCATGGCGACCCGGGTCCCCCGTATCCCTTAGGAGACACACCATGAAGCAGGGTATTCATCCCGATTATCATGCCGTCGAGGTTCTGTGCTCGTGCGGCAACACCTTCGTCACCCGTTCCACCGCCAATGGCGATCATATGACGGCCGACGTGTGCTCGAAGTGCCACCCCTTCTACACCGGTAAGCAGAAGATTCTCGACACCGGCGGCCGCGTCGCCCGCTTCGAGAAGCGCTACGGCAAGAAGACCAAGTAGCATACTTCACGCCAGTCCGCTCGGCATGGCGCGCGTAAGCGCGTCCGAACAGCCGAACAACGGACTGGCGTTTTTGTATATTCGCGAGAACCCAACCAACCCATCAATCAGCCCCAAGCCCCGGCATTCGGGCGGAAAGAACAACGGCATGGCAAACGAACAGTTCCCGGCGGCGGTGAACGCGCTGGAGGAATACCGTTCCATCGAACAGCAGATGGCCGACCCGCAGATCGTGTCCAATCCGGACCAGCTGCGCAAACTCGGACGGCGCCACGCCGAACTCGGCTCCATCGTCGCTGCCTACACGGCCTATACGCAGGTGCGTGACGACCTTGAGGCGGCCCGCGAGATGGCCGCCGACGATCCCGACTTCGCCGAAGAGGCCAAGCGTTTGGAAGCCGAACTGCCCGGGGTGGAAGAGAAGCTGCGCACCGCGCTGATTCCCCGCGACCCGGACGACGCCCGCGACACGATTATGGAGATCAAGGCCGGCACCGGCGGTGAGGAAGCCGCGCTGTTCGCCGGCGATCTGCTGCGCATGTACACGCGTTATGCCGAAAAGCGCGGCTGGAGCGTGAACATCCAATCCGAGAACACCACCGAACTCGGCGGCGTCAAGGACGTGCAGGTGGCGATTCGCGCCAAGGGCGCGCCCGCGCCCGAAGACGGCGTGTGGGCGAGCCTGAAATACGAGGGCGGCGTGCACCGTGTGCAGCGTGTACCCGTCACCGAATCGCAGGGCCGCATCCAGACCTCCGCGGCCGGCGTGATCGTGTTCCCCGAAGCCGACGAGGACGACGATGAGATCGAAATCGACGCCAAAGACCTCAAAATCGATATCTTCATGAGCTCCGGCCCCGGCGGACAGTCCGTGAACACCACGTATTCCGCGGTGCGTATGACGCATATCCCCACCGGCATCGTGGTGAGCATGCAGGACGAGAAGTCGCAGATCCAGAACCGCGCCGCCGCCCTGCGCGTGCTCAAAAGCCGCCTGCTGGCCATGAAGCATGAGCAGGAGGCCGCCGAGGCCGCCGACATGCGCCACTCCCAGGTGCGTTCGCTCGACCGCTCCGAACGCATCCGCACCTACAACTTCCCGGAGAACCGCATCGTCGACCATCGCACGAACTACAAGGCGTACAACCTTGACGCCGTGCTCGACGGCGACCTGCAGGCCGTGATCGACTCCGACATCCAAGCCGACGAAGCCGAGCGTCTCGCCAGCCAGCAATGAGCGATCTGACCAATACGCCGCAGCCGGTCGCCGACATCATTCGCGCGGCCGCAAGCACGCTGAACGAAGCCGGAATCGAAACCGCCGAACACGACGCCAAACTCCTGCTGGCCGAAGCGTACGGGCGCGAGCTGAGCGACGTGGACAAGGCCAGGCTGATGGGGGAGTGCTGGGACGACGACTCCGCCGCGCGCCGGTTCGACGAGTTCGTCGCGCGGCGCGCCTCACGCGAGCCGCTGCAGCACATCACCGGGCATGCGCCGTTCCGCTACCTTGATCTGAAGGTCGGGCCGGGCGTGTTCATCCCGCGTCCGGAAACCGAAACCGTGGTGCAGGCCGGCCTCGACTGGATCACCCAGCAAGGACTGTACAGTCCCCGCGTGGTGGATCTGTGCGCGGGCAGCGGCGCCATCGGCCTGTCCGTCGTCACGGAAGTGCCCGGCAGCCAGGTGTGGGCGGTGGAACTGAGCGAGGCCACGGCCGAATGGACCCGGCGCAACCTCGCCGACACGGCGAAACAATACCCCTCCATCGCCTCCAACTATCAGCTGGAAGTCGCCGACGCCACCGACACGACCACCCTCGCGCATCTCGACGGCACCATCGACCTGGTGATCACCAATCCGCCGTACGTGCCGTTGGCGGCGATCCCCGAACAGCCCGAAGTGCGCGACTACGATCCGGATCTGGCGTTGTACGGCGGTTCGGCGGACGGCGCGCTGATTCCCGAACGCATCATCGAACGCGCTTGGCATCTGCTGCGCGACGGTGGCGTACTGGTGATGGAACACGACATCAGCCAAGGCGACCAACTGGCCGGATACGCCCGTTCCGTGGGCTTCGGCGAATCCCGCACCGAACGCGATTGGACCGGGCGGGACCGGTATCTTTTCGCGGTGCGCTGACGGTGTGGTAGCGGCGCACTAACGATGCGTTGGCGGCGCACTGATGGTGCGCACGGGCGGGAACGGACGGCATCGGCCCCGAGAAGCGGCCCGCTTTCGGGGAGTGTCGCACGCGTGTGCGCCTACACGCTGGTAGGTTGGAGAGATGGACCCGCCGTGCCGGGCGCGACCGACGACTGGGCGGCTGACACGCGACGGACGGATAGCAGACGGATAACAGATGGTAAGGAGCGAGTAGGAATGACGAGCGAACCCCGCATTCGAGGAATCGACGACGACTCGCTCGCCTTGGCGGCCGAACTGGTCCGCGCGGGCGAACTCATCGTAATGCCGACCGACACGGTATACGGCGTGGCCTGTGACCCGCGCAATCCGGACGCCATCGCGCGCATCTTCGCCATCAAACAGCGCCCCCGCTTCAAATCCCTGCAGGTGCTGCTGCACTCCATCGACCAGCTCGACGAGCTCGGACTGGAGCTGCCCGCACCGCTCAACCGACTGGCCGCGCAATTCCTGCCCGGCGCGTTCTCCCCGATCGCCCTGGCCCGCGAGGGCTGCGACCTGCGCACCTTGTCGCACACGTCCTCCGGCGCGTCCACGCAAGGCATCCGCATCCCCAACTCCACGGCGGCGCTCGCCATCCTGCAGGCGACCGGTCCGCTGGCGGCATCCAGCGCGAACCTATCCGGCCAAGACAGCGCGCAAAGCGTGGGAGAGGCCGCCGAGGCTCTGGGCGACCAGGTGGCGCTGTATTTGGACGGCGGCCCGACCCGAGGGCATGTGGCCAGTACGGTGGTCGCCGCCGACCCGCACGGGCGCGACGGCATCGAGATTCTGCGCGAGGGCGTGATCGCCTCGCATGTGATCCGCAAAGCGTTGCATATGAACGGCGGAGGATTGGGCGCATGAGAATCTACCTGCTGCTTGCGGCCATCGCCGGAGGCGTGACCTATCTGGTGACGCCGCTGATTCGCCATATCGCCATCGAAATCGGCGCGGTGGGGGAGGTGCGCGCCCGTGACGTGCACACCATCCCCACGCCCCGACTGGGCGGCTTGGGCATGCTGATCGGCTTCGCGGTGGCGATGGTGTTCGCCAGCCATCTGCCGTTCCTCTCCGGACTGTTCGTGAACAGTTACCAACCGTGGGTGATCCTCGCCGGCGCGGTGATGATCAGCCTGCTCGGCATGGCCGACGATCTGTGGGATCTCGATTGGATGCTCAAACTCGCGGGGCAGCTGCTCATCTCCGTGTTCGTGGCGTGGGGCGGCCTGCAGATCATCTCGCTGCCGTTGGGCTCGCTGGTCACCGCCTCGCCAAGCCTGTCCATGGCGATCACCGCGATTCTGATCGTCGCCTCGATCAACGCGGTGAACTTCGTCGACGGACTGGACGGCCTGTCGTCGGGCATCGTGGCCATCGGCGGCATCGCCTTCGCCATCTACTCGTACATCATCGCTCGCTCCTCGCCCAGCTACGCCTCGCTGGCCACGCTGATCGACGTGGCGTTGGTCGGCATCTGCGTGGGATTCCTGATGCACAACTGGCATCCGGCGAAACTGTTCATGGGGGACTCCGGCTCCATGCTGCTCGGCTACCTCATCACCTGCGCCTCGATTGTGATGACCGGCCGCCTCGACCCGGCCACCATCCACGCCAGCATCTACCTGCCGGCCTTCATGCCGATTCTGCTGCCGATCCTCGTGCTGTTCCTGCCGGTGCTCGACATGTGCCTAGCGATTGTGCGGCGCGTCAGCCACGGCCAGTCGCCGATGCATCCCGACCGCATGCATCTGCATCACCGCATGCTCAAAATCGGGCATAGCGTGCGCGGCGCCGTGCTCACCCTATGGGGGTGGGCAGCGCTGATCGCCTTCGGCTCGCTGATGATTCTGTTCTTCCCGATCGGCTATGTGGTGGTGGGCATGGTGATTGCGGTCGCGCTGCTCACCGCGGCCACCCTGTTCCCGTATCTCAAACGCCGTCTGCCCGACATTCGTGAGGAGAACGCGCAGTTCGCCGCCGCCAAACGGCAGGGCAAAGACGACACGAAGAGCGTGTGATTTTCGTGTGGTCCGCGCCCGTTCCGACGCCCGACGTGTGTCGCTCGTCAGGACGCATTCATATAGTGGGTACATGGCTACAACTGATATGAATAATCAATCCGCGTATGCTCCCCTCCCTCCGATTTTCGCCCAGCTGGGCCTCGCCTATGACGATGTGCTGCTGCTGCCCAACGAGACGGATGTGATTCCGTCCGAAGTGGACACCACCACGCATCTGACCCGCGAGATCACGATGAAGGTTCCGGCCATCTCCGCCGCCATGGACACCGTCACCGAATCCGAAATGGCCATCGCCATGGCCCGCAACGGCGGCATCGGCGTGCTGCACCGCAACCTCTCCATCGACGACCAGGCCGCCCAGGTCGACATCGTCAAGCGTTCCGAGTCCGGCATGATCACCGACCCGCTCACCGTGAACCCCGAGGTGTCGCTGGCCGACCTCGACAAGCTGTGCGGCCGCTTCCACATCTCCGGCCTGCCGGTGGTCGACAAGGACAACAAGCTCGTCGGCATCATCACCAACCGCGACATGCGTTTCATCGCCTCCGAAGACTACGACCATCTGAAGGTCAAGGACGTGATGACCCGCGAGAACCTCATCACCGGCCCCTCCAACATCTCCAAGGAGGACGCCCACGACCTGCTGGCCAAGCACAAGGTCGAGAAGCTGCCGCTGGTCGATAACGAAGGCCGACTGACCGGCCTGATCACCGTGAAGGACTTCGTCAAAACCGAGCAGTACCCGGACGCCACCAAGGACGAGCAGGGCCGTCTGCGCGTGGCCGCCGGCGTGGGCTTCCTCGGCGACGCCTGGCAGCGCGCCTCCGCTCTGATGGAGGCCGGCGTGGACGTGCTCGTGGTCGACACCGCCAACGGCGAGGCCCGACTGGCGCTCGACATGATCAGCCGCATCAAGCATGACTCCGCCTTCAAGGGCGTGCAGATCATCGGCGGCAACATCGCCACCCGTTCCGGCGCGCAGGCCATGATCGACGCCGGCGTCGACGCCGTCAAGGTCGGCGTGGGCCCCGGCTCCATCTGCACCACGCGTGTGGTCGCCGGCGTCGGCGTGCCGCAGCTCACCGCCGTGTACGAAGCCGCCCAGGCCTGCAAGGCAGCCGGCGTGCCGTGCATCGCCGACGGTGGCATCCACTACTCCGGCGATATCGCCAAGGCCCTCGTCGCCGGCGCCTCCTCCGTGATGCTCGGCGGCACGCTCGCTGGCTGCGAGGAAGCCCCGGGTGAGAAGGTGCTGCTGCACGGCAAGCAGTACAAGCTCTACCGCGGCATGGGCTCGCTGGGCGCGATGGCCCCGCGCGGCAAGAAGTCCTACTCCAAGGACCGCTACTTCCAGGCCGACGTGACCAGCAGCGACAAGGTCGTGCCGGAAGGCGTCGAGGGCGAAGTGCCGTACCGCGGACCGCTCAACGCCGTGCTCTACCAGATGATCGGCGGCCTGCACCAGTCGATGTTCTACATCGGCGCGCACAACATCCCCGAGATGAGCGAGAAGGGCCGCTTCATCCGCATCACCGACGCCGGCCTGCGTGAATCGCACCCGCACGACATCGTGATGACCTCGGAGGCCCCGAACTACTCCGGCTTCCACGGCAACTAAAGCGCGGCGAAGCTGAAGCGTTGAGAATACCCCACCGTATGCCTGCGGTGGGGTATTGTCATATCGGCGATATAGTCTGAACTGTTCATCCGGCAAAGGAAACGAGGCATACGATGGTGGATAGCCACGACGGGGAAACCTATACGGCGCAGGATTCGCGTCTGATCTGGATCGACTGCGAGATGACCGGACTCGACGTCTTCGGCGGCGACGAACTGGTGGAGATCTCGGTGGTGCCCACCGACTTCGACCTCAACGTGCTCGACGAAGGCATCGACTATGTGATCAAGCCCTCGGCCGCGGCGGTCGAGCATATGAACGACTTCGTGCGCGGCATGCACACCCGCTCCGGACTTATCAACGAGTGGGAGAACGGACTCGCTCTTGAGGAAGCGCAGGCCAAGGTGATCGACTACGTCAAGCGCTTCACCCCGGACGGCGTGCGGCCGCTGCTCGCCGGCAACTCCATCGGCTCCGACAAGAAGTTCCTCGACCACTACATGCCCGAACTGATGGAGCATCTGCACTACCGGGTGGTCGACGTGAGCACCTTCAAGGAACTCGCCCGACGCTGGTATCCGGCCGTCTACGAGCAGCGCCCCGCCAAGAACGGCGGCCATCGCGCGCTCGCCGACATCATCGAATCCCTGGACGAGCTGCGCTATTATCGCGCGGCCTTCATGGCCCCCGCCCCCGGCCCCGACGCGGACGCCGCCCGTGCGGTCGCCGAGCGTGTGACGGCGAGCAGTCTGCTGCGCACGAACTGATCGGAACCACCCGTCCGTGCGAACCCGGAAGGAGACGACATGCGTCAGTCGGAAGCCTTGGCGATTCTGAACGCCGGCGCGAACGTGTTCCTGACGGGCGCTCCCGGCGCGGGCAAGACGTACGTGCTCAACGAGTTCGTCCGTCAGGCGCGGGCGGATGGGGCGGATATCGCCGTCACCGCATCCACCGGCATCGCCTCCACGCATATCAACGGACAGACGATCCATTCATGGAGCGGCGTGGGCGTGTCCACCAGCCTGACCTCCAGTCTGCTGAAAACCATCAAAGCCCGACGCAAACGCCGCATCCAAGCCACCGACATCCTCATCATCGACGAGGTGTCGATGATGCACGCCTGGTTGTTCGACATGGTCGACCAGGTGTGCCGCGAGGTGCGCCGCGACCCACGTCCCTTCGGCGGCATCCAAGTGGTGCTGTCGGGCGATTTCTTCCAGCTGCCGCCCGTGAGCGTATCCGGGCGCAACAACGATATGATCGCGCCCACGCCGGAGTTTCTGGAGTCCCGCGAACGGTACGCGCGCGCCGGTAGGAATCCGGAAGGCTTCGTCACCGAATCCCTGGTGTGGGATCGGCTCAATCCGGCTGTGTGCTACCTGACCGAACAGCATCGTCAAGACACCGGCGAACTGCTTACCGTGCTCACCGACATCCGCGAAGGGGCCGTCACACAGCATGACCGCGACGTGCTCGTCACCCGGCTGGGGCGCATCCCCGAACCGGGGCAGGTGGCCGTGCATCTGTTCCCCGTGAACCGTCAGGCCGATAATCTCAACGACCAGCGCTTGGCCGCGATTATGGCCGAAACGCATGAATTCCACGCCGAAACCGCAGGTCAGGCGAATCTGGTGGACCGTCTTCGCCGCAATATGCTCGCCCCGGAACGTTTGGTGCTTAAAACCGGCGCCGCCGTGATGGCGCTGCGCAACGATCCCGACCGCCAGTACGTCAACGGTTCGCTCGGCACGGTGCGCGGCTTCGCGCAGGAGAACAAAGGCGGCTGGCCGATCGTCGAGTTCGAGAACGGCAATATCGTCACTATGAAGCCGGCTTCATGGGAGATGATGGATGGCGACGCCGTACTCGCTTCGGTCAAACAGGTGCCGCTGCGCTGCGCGTGGGGCATCACCATCCACAAATCCCAAGGCATGACGCTTGACCGTGCGGTGATGGATCTGAAACGCACTTTCGCGCCCGGTATGGGCTATGTGGCGCTCTCCCGCGTGGAATCCCTGGATGGACTGTATTTGGCGGGCGTCAACGAGCGGATGTTCCTCGTTTCGCCCGAAGCGGTGCAATTGGACGGCGATCTGCGGGCCGGGTCCGCCGCCGCGTCGGCTCGGCTCGCCGACGAAGGCGCGCAGGCCTTCGCGCGGTTCGCCCTGCCTCAAGATGTGCGGGGGAGCGCGGACGACGAGTTCGCGCAGGAGGCGCTGTTCTGACGTGTGGGCGGTGGCCGGGCGGCGGCCGCCCCGGTGATCGGTTCGTGGGATGCCGGCCGAGTCATGAAAGATGTCGGTCGGCTGGTTGCGGCAATCGGCGCG
Organism: Bifidobacterium sp. LH_558; assembly: GCF_056356295.1. Taxonomy (NCBI): domain Bacteria; kingdom Bacillati; phylum Actinomycetota; class Actinomycetes; order Bifidobacteriales; family Bifidobacteriaceae; genus Bifidobacterium; species Bifidobacterium sp. LH_558. The sequence continues at coordinate 178,054 of NZ_JBKETZ010000004.1, forward strand.
GGATGAGGCCGGAGCGCGGGCCGGAGGCGTAAGATGGTTCGCACACAGACGGATTCGCCGCACGCCCGCCAATGACGACGGCACGACGGGTCCTCACATCCGAAGGAGGATGCCATGAAGCACGTATGGTCGTATGTTGTCTCCGCGGTGGGACTGCTGGTGTTGTTCGTCTCGTTTCTTCTGTTCACCAACCCGGTCGTTCCGGCGTGGGGGACGCTCAAACTGACGGATGTGCTCGCCATCATCGGCGGCGTGCTGTTCATCGCGCCGATCTACCGTGATTCGGTGGCGCGCAAAACCGCCGACGAAGCGCCGCACCGCGTGATTTGGGCCACGCTTCCGCTGGTCGGCGTGGCCGTCGTATGCGTGGGCATCGTGATTCCCAACGCGGTCACCTTCTTTACCCTGTTCCCTCTGGCGGACGTGTTCTATCTGGTCGGATGCCTGATGATCCTGCCGGTGTTCGTCTACCCGCCCGCCTCGCTTCGCCGTGACATATTGGAGGAACTGGTCGAGGAACAGGTCGAGGAGCAATCCAAAGGCTGATCGCGGCGCGGGTATCCACGGAAGGGTCGCCTATAGGCCGGCTTGTCGATTGACGCGAATATCTTGGAGTCCATGAGTTCCAACACCCTTCGTATGTCAACACTGTTCCTGCGCACCCTGCGCGAAGACCCCGCCGACGCGGACGTCGACTCCGCCAAGCTGCTGCAGCGCGCCGGCTATATCCGCAAGGCCGCCCCCGGCATCTGGACCTGGCTGCCGCTGGGCCTGCGCGTGCTCAACAAAATCGAGACGATCATCCGCGAGGAGATGGCCTCCATCGGCGCGCAGGAGGTGCACTTCCCGGCCCTGCTGCCGCGCGAGCCCTATGAGGCCTCGCATCGCTGGGAAGAGTACGGCGACAACATCTTCCGCCTGAAGGACCGCCATCAGGCCGACTATCTGCTCGCGCCCACGCACGAGGAGATGTTCACCCTGCTGGTCAAGGACATGTACTCCTCGTACAAGGACCTGCCCGTCACGCTCTACCAGATCCAGACCAAGTACCGCGATGAGTTCCGCCCGCGCGCCGGCCTGATCCGCGGACGCGAGTTCATTATGAAGGACGCCTACTCGTTCACCCTCGACGAGGAGGGCATGCGCAAGGCCTATATGGACGAGCGCTCCGCCTACGAACGTATCTTCAACCGCTTGGATTTGAAGTACGTGCCGGTGTTCGCCATGTCCGGCCCGATGGGCGGCTCCGCCTCCGAGGAGTTCCTCGCGCCGATGCCCATCGGCGAGGACACCTTCGCGCTCGCCCCCTCCGGCAAGGCCTGGAACGTCGAGGCGCTGACCACTCCGGAAGTGCCCGAGATCGACTGCTCCGTCACTCCCGCCGCCACCAAGCGTCCCACGCCCGACGCGGGCACCATCGAGAAGATGGTCGACTTCGCGAACGCGACCTATCCTCGCGAGGACGGCCGCGCATGGGAGGCGTCCGACATTTTGAAGAACGTGGTGATTGCCGTCAAGCACGCCGAGGACGACACCCACGACAAGCCGTGGCGTGAGCTGATTGCCGTGGGCGTGCCCGGCGACCGCACGGTGGATATGAAGCGTTTGGAGGCGCAATTCGCCCCCGCCGAAATCGAAGAGGCCACTGAAGAAGATTTCAAGGCCCATCCCGAACTGGTCACGGGCTATATCGGCCCGATGGCGCTCGGCCCGCAGGCCCGCGGCGGCGCCGAAATCGGTTCTCCTGAGGATGGTGCGATCCGCTACTTCATCGACGCCCATGTGGCGAAGGGCTCCGCATGGTTCACCGGTGCCGACGAATTCGAAGTGGACTACTACGATCTCGTCTACGGCCGCGACTTCACCGCCGATGGTGTGGTGGAGGCCGTTGAGGTGCGCCACGGCGACATGAGCCCGGACGGATCCGGCCCGTTGAGCTTCGAGCGCGGTGTGGAGATCGGCCAGGTGTTCCAGTTGGGATTGAAGTATTCCAATGCGCTGGGATTGACCGTGCTCGACCAGAATGGCAAAACCGTTCCGGTGTGGATGGGCTCCTACGGCATCGGCGTGAGCCGCGTGCTCGCCTGCATCGCCGAAGCTCATCACGACGAGGCCGGTCTGGCGTGGCCGTCCGTGGTCGCTCCGGCGCAGGTGCATGTGGTCGCCACCGGCAAGGATGAGAAGGCCTTCGAAGGCGCTGAGCAGCTGATCGCCGAACTCGAGGCCGCCGGCATCGAAGTCATCTACGATGACCGCAAGAAGGTGTCTCCGGGCGTCAAGTTCAAGGACGCGGAGCTGGTCGGTGTGCCGGTGATCGCCGTGCTCGGACGCGACTTCGTGAACGACGGCACCATCGAAATCCGCGATCGCAACGGCGATAACAAGGTGACCGTGCCGGCCGCCGAGGCGCTCACCGAACTCGCCAAGCGCGTCGCCTGACGTGGTCTGACGGATTCTGATGCAATCTGACGGATTCGCAATCCGCCGGTTTTCACCTACCTCAGCGTGGTATGCATGCCAATATGTGGCATCCATGCCACGCTGATGTGTTTTCAGTGGGCATGAAAGGTATTTGTGCCTGGAAGGTTTACTAACGGTGGATAAGTGGAAGTCTGTCCACATGCTATCCACAACACGCCAAATTCCGTCTGTGGATGCACATTTCCCGATGACGCTTGTACGGCTCCGTTCGCATCGGGCACAGTGGTAATACCGTTGGATCCGTGCAGGCAGGCCGAGACGCCGCCTAAGCATTGACGCTGCCGCTTGGGGTTGTGCCGCTCCCTGCCGCACGGCGCTCCGGCGGGCCACCGTATCCGTTAGGAAAGGAGCCATCATGGCGCAGAACCAAGGCAGCATCACGGTCAGCGGCAATCTGGGTGCGGACCCGGTGATGTTCGGCAAGAATCCCGATCAACAGGCGTGCTCATTCCGTGTGGGATTCGCTCCCAGCTACTACAGCCAATCCTCAGGCGAATGGAAGACGCGAGATACCACATGGGTGGCGGTCCGCGCGTTCCGCAAATTGGGACTGAACGCGTTCCAATCGCTGAGAAAAGGCAATCCCGTGGTGGTGACCGGCACGCTGCGTACGGAGCGATGGAGCAAGGACGGCGTCGACCACATCACGCCGGTGATCGAGGCGACGAATATCGGGCATGATCTGAACTTCGGCACCACCATATTCCGTCGCGTCGTCAACCCGAATGGGCAGGGTGCGCAGAGCGGTGCGCCGCAGGAGCCGGGTATGCCGGCGTATCCGGCGGCAGGCGTCGATCCCTTCGCTCCACATCCCATGACCAAAGAGCCGGTGGGCATGGTCGATCTGGCGGTGGCACCGGATGAGCCATCCGATGCCACCGCCGTCAATTCGTCTAAGACGCCCGAGATGCAAACCGTCGGCCAATACGCGGATGGATTCGCGCAAGCTCCCGAGATAGGCGAAAGGGAGGCCGAATTCTAACGACCTCCCCTTCGCTTCGGATTCACACGTATCCGGCTTGGCTGACTACCAGATGCGTACGCGCTGATCCGGATCGAGCCACATGGCATCGCCCTCATGCACGTCGAACGCTTCAGCGAAGAGATCGACGTTGCGGGCGATGCCGTTGGTGCGGAATTCGGCCGGCGAATGCGGGTCGATCTGCAGATACTGCTCGGCCAGCTCGTCGCGGTTCTTCGTGCGCCAGATCGAGGCGTAGCTCAGGAAGAAGCGCTGCAGTCCGGTGAAGCCGTCGAGTTCGGGGGCCTGGCTCAGCGAGGCCCTGATGGCTTCGGCCGAACCGTCGCCGGAACGCCCTGCGGCCTTGTCGAGCGCCAAGGCGTACGCCTTGATCGCGATGTTCACGCCGCCCAAGTCGCCGATGTTCTCGCCGATGGTCAGCGCGCCGTTCACGTGCGGAGCCTTCTCGGGCTCGTCGGCGTACTTGTCGACCAACTGTTGGGGCGTGAAGGCGTTGTACTGTTCGATAAGCGCCTTGGTGCGCGCTTCGAAATTCGCCTTGTCCTCGGCGGTCCACCAGTCGTTGAGCTTGCCGTCGCCGTCGTACTGCGCACCTTGGTCGTCGAAGCCATGGCCGATCTCGTGGCCGATCACCGCGCCGATGCCGCCGTAGTTGGCCGCGTCCTCGGCGTTCGGGTCGAAGAACGGCGGTTGCAGAATGGCCGCGGGGAACACGATCACGTTCATGGTCGGCTCATAGTAGGCGTTCACGGTCTGCGGGTTCATCAGCCATTCCTCGCGGTCCACCGGCTTGCCGGCCTTGGCCAGCTGGTAGCCCGTCTCGTACAGGTTGGCGGCGGCCATATTGGCCACCAGTCCGGCCTCCTCGCGCACGTCGAGCGCCGCATAATCGCGCCAATGGTTGGTGTAGCCGATCATCGGCTTGAACTTCGAGAGCTTCTCCAAAGCCTTGGCTTTGGTCTCCTCTCCCAGCCAGTCGGAATGGGTGATCGACACGCGGTAGGCGTCGATGAGGTTGGCGACCAGCTCCTCCATACGCTGTTTCGAAGTCTCGGGGAAATGCAGTCGGACGTACTCCTGGCCGACCTCCTCGCCGCAGATGCCGTTGACCAGGCTGACGGCGCGCTTCCAACGGTCGCGCTGCTTCTTCGTGCCGGACAGCGTCTTGCCGTAGAAGTCGAAATTCGCCGTATCGAACTCCTCGCTCAGGATGCTGGCCGCGCCGATGATCACATGCACGCGAGCCCACAGTTTGAGGTCGTCGAGCGAGGCGGACTGCCAGAAGGCGTCAAGTCCGGTCAGGAAGCTCGGCTCATGCACGACCACGCGCGACAGCGCGCCCATCATATCGACCGGCTGGGCGGCCGCGGCGGGCGTCTCATCATAGGCCTGCTGCCAGGCGGCGGCCCAGGATGCGATGTCGAACTGGGCCAGTGAGGCGGCCAGCGCGCTGAAATCGGTGGGATTGTAGGTTTTCACCGAATCGCGGGTGGCGACGTTATCCCAATGGTTGGCGGCGATGCGCGTTTCGACGTCGAGGAAGCGCTTGGCCTGCTCGTCGGCGGCGTCCTCATCGTCCGCGAGTTTGGCGTTCATCAGCTGACGGGCCACCATCGCGGTGTAGGCCTCGCGAATCGGCGCGTAATGGTCCTCGCGGTAGTAGGCCTCGTCGGGAAGGCCCAGACCGCCCTGTTCGATATGCACGATATTCGTGTCGGGGTCGCCCGGATCGCCATAGACGCCCATGCCGAACAGGTCGGGGCCGCCATCCGGGTTCATCGCGCCCAGCGTGCGGGTGAGGGCGGCTTTATCGCCGGCTTGGTCGATGGCGTCGATCAGCGGGCGGATCGGCTCGAAACCGGCCTTGTTGATGGCTTCGGTGTCGAGGAAGGAACGGTACAGCGCATGCGCTTTGGCGGCCGGGCAGTCCTCTTCTTCGAGGATGTCGCGGATCTGGTTTTCCGCATTCTCGGCGAGCCGGTCGAAGGAGCCGTAGCGCGAACGGTCGTCGGGAAGGCGGTAGGTGTCGATCCATGGTCCGTTGACGTAGCGGAACAGGTCGGCGGTGGGGCCGGTGACGGAGGAGAAGGATGCCGGATCGATGCCGGATGTCAGGGAATCACTCATAGGCTCCAGCCTAATCGCATGAGGCGAGAATCGTTGGAGTTGCGGCGCTGGGTTGCGCCGGCGGCGGAAGTAGAGCCGCCCGGCGGGTGGCGAGTGGTCGACGCGATCGTCGGAGCGCAGCTGGCCTTGGACGGCACGATCGTGATGTTCTCCCCGCTGAGCGCCACTGCCTGGCTGATGATATTCGGAGCCTGCGCGCTTGTGGTCATCGGCATCAGCGCCATCATCAGGGCGTTCACCTTCGGCCGCCGCGCCAAGTGACGCATGGGGTTTGTTGAGCCGACGCGATAGGGTGGAGGCATGATTGAACTGAAAACACCTTCGGAAATTCAGGCGATGAAGCCCGCCGGCAAATTCGTCGGCGGCATCCTCAAAGACCTCAAAGCCATGACGCATGTCGGCACCAACCTGCTCGAAATCGACGAATTCGTGCATAAGAAGATCGTCGACCGCAAGGGCGCCGAATCCTGCTACGTGGATTACGCCCCCGACTTCGGCACCGGCCCGTTCGCCCACTACATCTGCACCTCCGTCAACGACGCGGTGCTGCACGGCGTGCCCTACGACTACAACCTCAAGGAAGGCGACCTCGTCAGCCTCGACCTGGCCATCAGCGTCGACGGATGGGTGGCGGACTCCGCCATCAGCTTCGTGGTCGGCAACAACCCCGACCCCGAGGACCTGCGCCTTATCACCTGCACCGAAGAGGCGCTCGCCGCCGCCATCGACGCGGCCCAGCCCGGCAACCGTCTCGGTGACATCTCCAACACCATCGGCGAGGTGGCCCGCTCCTACGGCTACCCGATCAATCTGGAATTCGGCGGCCACGGCGTGGGCCATATCATGCACGGCGACCCGCATGTTCCCAACGACGGCCGCGCCCGCCACGGCTACAAGCTGCGCCCGGGCCTGGTCATCGCCATCGAACCGTGGTTCCTTAAAACCACCGATGAGATCTACCAGGATTCCGGCGACGGCTGGACGCTGCGCTCCTCCGACGGTTCGCGTGGCGCGCACAGCGAGCACACCATCGCCATCACCGACAACGGTCCGATCATCCTGACCGATCGCGGCGAGTGATCGACTTCTCCGCTATGCCGCCCGCCGCTTCGCAACCGTGAGGCGGCGGGCGGCGCGCATATCCGGCCCGCAGAGCGAAACGGCGGGGCCAAGCGTTTGGTCGCGTCTGTTAGTATGGGCGCACTTCGGCACACGTGTATCGACGCGAAGCGCGGTAACACACGTGCCCTATGGTTTGTGGAGTAACCCGACAGGCGGGGCTCAAGGAGGTTGCATGGCAACGGCACAACTGAACGTTGACGAAAGCAAATACACGCTGCCCGTGGTCAAGGCCAGCAATGGCCCGGACGGCATCGTCGTCTCCAGCCTGCGCAACGACGGCTGGGTGACGCTGGATCCGGGCTTCCTCACCACCGCCCAGTGCGAGTCAAAAATCACCTTCATCGACGGCAACAATTCGGTGCTGCGCTACCGCGGCTATTCGATCGAGCAACTGTGCGAGCAGTCCGACTTCCTCGAGGTCGCCTGGCTGCTGCGGCACGGTGAGCTGCCGACCAAGGCCGAATACGACCAATTCTGCTCCGACGTGAACCGCAAAACCATGGTGGGGGAGGACTTCCGCACCCTTATGGGCTCGTTCCCGCGTTCCGCCCACCCGATGAGCGTGCTCGCCTCCGCGGTGAACGCGCTTGCCACATTCCATCCCAACACCACCGACCCGGATGATCCCGACCAGCTTGACGAGGCCGCCAAAATCATCATGGCCAAGGTACGTACGATCGTCAGCTACATTTTCCGTCGCCGCCGCGATGAGCCGATGCTGTACCCGGATTACGCGCGCGGCTACGTCGACGACTTCCTGCGCATGTGCTTCGCCGTGCCGTACGAGCCGTTCGAATCCGACCCGCTGTATGTGCACGCGCTCGGCCGACTGCTGATCATCCACGCCGACCATGAGCAGAACTGCTCCACCTCGGTGGTGCGTATCGCCGGCAGCGCCCACGCCAACCTGTATTCGACGGTGGCGGCCGGCATCAACGCGCTGTCCGGCCCGCTGCACGGCGGTGCGAACGAGGCGGTGCTGCGCCAGCTCGAGGCGATTCGCGACTCCGGCAAATCCGTGCGCGAGTTCGTCGACTGGGCCAAGGACGGCGGCCACCGCATCTCCGGACTGGGGCACCGCGTCTACAAGTCGTATGATCCGCGTGCGGCCATCGCCCGCCAGTATCTGGAGCGGATTATGGACCGTGAGGACACGCTTAAGCTGCCGGCCGACGAGCGCGCGCTGTTCGATGTGGCGATTGAGCTGGAGGATATCGCCCTGAACGACGAGTATTTCGTTTCGCGCCACCTGTATCCGAATGTCGACTTCTACACCGGCCTGATCTATCGTGCGATTGGCTTCGATCCGGCGATGTTCACCACGCTGTTCGCGCTGGGCCGCATTCCCGGTTGGATCGCCCAGTATCGTGAGATGCTCGCCGATCCGAACACAAAAATCGGCCGTCCGCGTCAGGTCTACACCGGCCCCGTCGAACGCGACTGGGTGCCGATGGCCGATCGGTAGTCATACGGGATTCCGAGGCCATACTTCCGTAAAAAGCGCCACTGACGAATCGTCAGTGGCGCTTTTTACGCGGCAATGCGAAGACCTCCGTAATTTGCGTCACTGACTGAATCTCAGTGACGCAAATTACGGAGGTCCCGCTTTTGCCGTGTAATTTCGTTCGCGCCGCGACGGCCGTGCGACGGCTGCATAAGAATTAAGAACTACAGTTCTTAGTTCTTATGCAGTTGCTCGTTGAGTTCGATGCCGGTTTTGCGGTGTCGGGCCTCGATACCGCCGGTCAGCGAATTGCGCAGGAACAGGATGTTGTTCTTGCCGCTCAGATCCGAACCCTTGACGACCTCAAGCGGCTCGCCGGCTTCGACCTTGGCCTTGTCGTAGATGGTGATCTTGGTGCCGGCGGTCACATACAGGCCGGCCTCCACCACGCAGTCGTCGCCCAGCGAGATGCCGATGCCGGCATTCGCGCCGAGCAGCGAACGCTCGCCGATCGTGTTGCGCAGCTTGCCGCCGCCGGAAAGCGTGCCCATAATCGAGGCGCCGCCGCCGATGTCGGAGCCGTTGCCCACGACCACGCCTTGGGAGATGCGTCCCTCCACCATGGAGACGCCCAGCGTGCCGGCGTTGAAGTTCACGAAGCCGGCGTGCATCACGGTGGTGCCTTCGGACAGGTAGGCGCCGAGTCGCACGCGGTCGGCGTCGGCGATGCGCACGCCGGTGGGCACCACGTAATCGGCCATGCGCGGGATCTTATCGATCGCCAGCACGCTCACATCCGCGCGGGGCATGAGGGAGGCGCTCTGCGCGGCGGCGGCCATCACATCGAGTCGGCGCAGCGTGAAGTCCGGCACGGCGAACGGGCCGAAGTTGGTCCACACCACATTAGTGAGCTTGCCGAAGATGCCGTCGAGGTTCATCGTGTTCGGCTTGACCAGACGCATGCTCAGCAGATGCAGACGCAGGTAGGCGTCGGCGGCATCCACGATCGGCTCGTCGAGAGCGCTGATGGTGAACACGGGGATGCGGCGCACGCCGCGCACGTCGGTTTCGACGTGGACCATCGCATCGAACTGATGGTTCGGACGTGAGCCTTCGGCCGGCGCTTCGCCGAGCGTCAGCTTCGGATACCAGACGTCCAGGGTGTTGCCGGCGGCGTCCACACTCGCCAGGCCCCAGCCCCATGCCATGCGTTCATTGCTCATATTCGCTCCTTGTGTGTGCAGGGCAATTTTCAACTCCACCTTAGCGGCAGGTACTCCGTAATGTCGCCGATGGCGGAAACGTCGCGTCGACCGGCCGCGGGCGCGTGGGGTGTTCGGGATGGTTCGGCTGTGGATTCCGCTCCGCTTGGGGCGAGGCCAAGAATCGCAATCGCCCCTCGTCCACGGTCACTGGCGTGGCTAAGATGGGGATTTCGGTATTCGTTTGCGGGCAAGGAGCCATATGGGCGGCATCACAGGAGTGTTCGGGCATGTGCCCGATGATCCCTTCGCCGACGACTCCGATAGGGGCAAGTCCCGTGGCAAGGGGCGTCAGGGCCGTTCCTGGCGTGCCGCCCATACCGACGATGACTTGGATGATCTGGGAGGTTTCGGCGGGTTCGACGATCTGGATGATGCATACCCCTACGATGACTCCGATGACGCCGACGACCTCGACGAAGCCGCTGACGCCGACAACCCCTTCGCCTACGTAACCGGAGCTCCCCGTGTGTTCGGCTCGGCCAGTGAGAGCTCTACGGACTTTGCTCGCGCCCTGTCGCGCCTGTCTCATCAGTCGGATCATGCCGCCGTGCCGATCGCAGCGTTGAAAGCCGATATGGAGATCTCCGTCTCCCAGGCCGTGCTGTCCCGCGCGCAAGGCATCGCGCGCCGCAGCGAAAGCATGCTGATCGATCCCTCGTACCATGAGAACACCGGATACGGCGAGCTTGACGCGTCCGTCCGCGGCACGACCAGCCCCTCCGACTGTTACGACACCAATGTGCAGTTCGATCTTAACGACGGCGAGATGTCCGGCGGCAGCTGCTCATGCCCCGCCTACCAGCGCGGTTACGGCATCTGCAAGCATATGGCCGCCGTGGTGCTTGTCTTCTGCGACGAGCCGCGACTGTTCGAAGGCTACACTGCTGGCCCGGCCCGCCCTTCCAGAGCGTTGATGGCGTATATGGAACGCGAGGACGACCGTGAGGTGCGCGCCCGGCGGGCCCGGCGCGAGGCTCTGTTCGCGCGTCTCGACTCGGCGTCGAGCGAGTCAGCGTCACGCCGCGCATCATCCGCCCGAAGCAACGCCGGCCGGGCCTATGGGGATTACGGCCGACCCTCCACGTCGCCGCGGGCCTTGATCTTCGAGTCGGACACCGTCGCGCCCGGCGGCGTGCATCTGCATCCGATTTTGAGTTTCATCGACGGCGTGTGGAGCGTGGAGTTCCTGATCGGCGCGCCAGCCAACGGTTCGTCGTATGTGCTCAAATCGATTCCCCGACTGGTGAACGACCTGCGCGACGGCGTGTACGTGAACTACGGCAAGAAACTCGCCTTCACCCATACCGAGAATATGTTCGACGCCGAATCGCGTGGAATCATGCGCTGGCTTTCCACGGCGATGGCCGCGCGCCAGGCCGCCGAACGGCAGGACCGGTATTACGGGCACATCCCCATCGACCGCCACCTGACGCTCGGCGAGCCGGAGGTCGCCGCCCTGCTGAACCTGTGCGAAGGCGGGGGAGTCGGCCTGGTATTGGACACATGGTTCCACAACCAGCCGTCCAGCGTGTGGGTGGACGGCTCGCAGGCGGAACTGTCGGTGACGATCCGCCGGCGCGATACGCGGGTGTACGGCGACGACGCCGGCTATCTGCTGACCGGCACGCCCGCGGTGGAGACGGTGATCCACGGCGATGACGACGACTGGCTGCTGCTCGCCTCCGAAGAGCCGGTGGGATACGCGGCCGCGTTGACGCTGAAGGACCGCCGTCTGATGGAGACCCGCCGCAAACCCGCGTCGGGATGCCGGTTCATGCGCTGCCCCAAACGCGCGCGTCCGCTGTCCTCGCTGATCGGCGAACTGTTCGAGCCCGACGGTGAGGGTCAGCCGATCGCCGGCGATGATATGGCGCTGTTCGCCCGCACGCTGCTGCCGCGGCTGATCGAAACGGGATTGGTCGACGAGGGTGAGATGCCCCATGAGCTCGCCGAGTTGCGCCCGGTCGAATGCGTGGGCGAATTCTATCTCGACCGCGACGAGCATGGCGTGCTGTGCGAGGTCAAAGCCCGCTACGGCGAGCATCGCATATCGGTGATGCCGATGATTCCCGGCGAATCCGTGCCCGTCGGGCGCGACTATGACACGGAACGGCTGCTGATGGACGTGATGCGGCAGTTCTTCGCCACGCCGTCCGCTGTAGGCGCGCGGGGAGGGGCAGGGCGAGCGAAGCAGCGTGAATTCGGCCAGCCCACGCCGTCCCGCACGCGCGAGCCGCGTACCGCGTATATCAACTACGACGACACGACGCAACTCATCCGCCTATTCGACGAAGGTCTCGCGGCCTTGCGGTCCGTGGGCACCGTCTACACCACACCGGCCTTCGACCGACTGCTCGCGCCCAAACCGCCAAGCGTCAAAGTCGGACTCTCCATCAAAGGTAACCTTGTGGAGATCTCGCCTATCGCCGACGAAGTGCCGCCCGATGAGGTGGGCTCGCTGCTCGCCTCCTACCGACGCCGCCAGCGCTACCACCAGTTGTCCGACGGCACGCTGGTCAGTCTGCAAGGCGCGCGGCTGGACGCCGTCGACCAACTCGCCAACGAGCTGGGGCTTGACGAGCAGCAACTCAACTCCGGCCTGATCGAACTGCCCGGGCATCAGGCGTTCCTATTGGACGGCGAACTGCCCGACGACGGTTCCGACGCGGTGAAGGACGCCGCCTTCCGCGAGTATGTGGACGACCTGCGCGTCATCGACCCCAGCCGATACGAGGTGCCGGAAACACTGGCCGCCGTGCTGCGGCCTTATCAGGCCGAAGGCTACCGCTGGCTGCGCACCCTGTGCGACAAAGGCTTCGGTGGCATCCTCGCCGACGAGATGGGCTTGGGCAAATCCGTGCAGCTGATCGCCTTGCTGGCGGCGCGCTCGCAGGAGAGTGGCGGGAGGGATCCCTCGACTGTGCTCGGGATGACGGGAGTGGTTTCGCTGATTGTTTGTCCGGCTTCGTTGGTGTATAACTGGGCTGCGGAATTCGCCAAATTCGCGCCCGGCATCGACGCGCGCACGGTGGCCGGCAGCAAAGCCGAACGTCGTGCCGCCATCGCCCGGGCCTTTGAAGAGCGCGATCAAGCCGCTTCGGGCGTGGTACTGATCACCTCATACGACCTGCTGCGCCGCGACGTGGAGGAATACACGAAGCCCGACCGTCGATTCGACGTGATGGCGCTTGACGAGGCGCAGTACATCAAAAACCACACCACGCAGGTCGCCAAAGCGGTGAAAGCCGTCGCGGCCGACCATCGCTTCGCGCTGACCGGCACGCCGATCGAGAACCGGCTGAGCGAGTTGTGGAGCATCTTCGATTTTCTGATGCCCGGCCTGCTCGGCTCCTACAAGCGCTTCCACGAACGCTACGAGCTGCCGATCGCCAACGGTCGCGCCGCCGATTCCGCCACCGCCGAAGGCCGTGCCGCGGCCCAGGTCAATCCCGAATCCGCGCGTGTGGCCCACCGTCTGCAATCGTTGGTGGGCGTGTTCATCAAACGCCGGCTCAAATCCCAAGTGCTCACCGACCTGCCCGACAAACTCGAATCCGTGGTCACCGTGCGGCTCTCCGGCGAACAGCGCAAACTCTACGCCGCCCACGAGCAGCGTCTGCGCATGCAGCTGGAGCACAGCGACACCGCCGATTTCAACACCTCCAAAATCCGCATCCTCGCCGAACTCACCAAACTGCGGCAGCTCTGCTGCGATCCGAGACTGCTGTACAGCGACGCCAAAGACCAGTCGGCCAAACTCGCCGCCATCGAGGAACTGGTGGCCAACTGCATGGACGAAGGCAAGAAGGTGCTGGTGTTCTCGCAGTTCACCAGCTTCCTGGAGATGATCGCCGAGCGTTTCGACGCGCACGGCATCCGCCATTACTCCATCACCGGCTCCACGCCGAAGAAGCGGCGCTTGGAATTGGTGGACCTGTTCAACGCGGACGATACGCCGGCGTTCCTGATCTCATTGAAGGCCGGCAATACGGGATTGAATCTGGTGGGTGCCAGTGTGGTGGTGCACGCCGACCCGTGGTGGAACGCCGCCGCGCAGGATCAGGCCACCGACCGCGCGCATCGCATCGGACAGACCCAAGACGTCAGCGTGTACCAAGTGGTGGCGGAAGACACCATCGAGGAGCGCATCCTGGAGCTGCAGCATACGAAAAGCGAGCTCGCACGCCAATTCACCGACGCCTCCGCGCTCGGCTCGGACGCGCCCGGCGTCGCCTCCATCGCCTCCCTCACCAAGGATGATCTGCTCGACCTGCTGGGCTGACGCTCACCGGGGAATCGCACGCCGGGCAATACCGCCGCGTTGCTCAACGGCAGGGCTGACGCTCACTCGGGAATCACAATGGAGGGCGCGAGCAGAATATGGTGGTTCTCCGCCTGACTGTTGCCGCGCTCGGCTCGGCTGCCTCGTGAATCGAGCCGCTCCTGAATGATGCGCACGATCTCCTTCGCGCTTTGCGCGAGGGGCTGGTCGACGGTGGGCAGTTTCAGCGATTGCGCGGAGACGGTGTTGTCGAATCCCGTCACCGTGATGTTCGCGCCGGCCGGCATCGCCATCACCGCGCCGGTGGCGAGCGTGTCGCTGACGCATACCACCGCGTCGATGTCCGGATTGCGCTCCAGCAGCTCCGCGCAGGCGGTTTGTCCGGCGGTGATATCGTCCTCGGCTTCGGCGCACAGGCCGCTCAGTTCCTCGGGGGATGCCATTTTGGCGTCCAGCATGGTCTCCTGCCAACCCATTCGGCGGTCCATGCCCGTTCCCGACAGGCCCGGCCATCCGATGAAGGCGATGCGTTTGTGCCCACGCAGAATCAGGTGGCTGGTCATCCGCGCGATGCCGTGCCTGCCGTCGACGTCGACCCACGGCACGTCGGGGTCGTACATGTCGTCAAGTCCCCACGGGCGTCCGAACAGCACAAAGGTCTGACGGTGCTCGATAAGCCAGTCGATGCGCGGATCGTTGTGGCCCGTGTCAGTCAGCACGAACGAATCCACGTCGCCGCCGGAGGTGAGCGCTTTGAACTGGCGGAGCTCATCCTGGTACGAATCGGTTTTGTAGAGGATGACGCGGATGTCGTTGGCGTCCGCTTCGGTGGCCAGCGCGTGCAGCAGTCGGTCGTAGACGCGCGAATAGCTGACGGGGGCGATGCCGATGGCGATGGTGTTGCTGCGTTGCGTGCGCAGCCTGCGCGCCGAGGCGTTGGGGGTGTAGCCGAGCCGGGCGATCGAATCGGTCACCAGCGTGCGTGTGGTGGGCTTGACGATGTCGGGATTGTTGATGCAGTTCGACACGGTCTGTGGTGAGACGCCTGCATCCCTTGCCACGTCTTTGATGCTGACCATGCCGCGTCCTTCCCCTTGATTCCTGCCCAAGCTTGCCAGTCGACGGCGACGGTGCGCGGCTCGACTTGACAGATGTGATTGTTATTGTATAACATAAGAATCACTTTTGGAACGTAAAAACCAAGGTGTCGACATTCAGTGATGAACAGTCAGGCGTGTTTCCGCAAGGAATGCATAATCAAGATTGTAATTACGAATGTTTTTATTTTGGTTAAAAATTAGAACGTTCTAAAAGAGGTTGTTGAGGTGGTGAACAATCAGCACCCAAGCTGAAAGGAACTCGAAGATGAGGCGTAAAACACAGGCCGCGCTGGCGGCTTCGGTAGCGATGATGACCATGCTGGCCGGCTGCGGCGGCGGTTTCGACGACGACGCGTCCAGCAGCGCCGACGGACTGACCAACGACAGCTCGCAGGAGCTGACGGTACTGATCGGCTCGTCCGGCGACGCCGAGACGGAGGCGGTGAAGGCCGCCGTGGCGGCATGGTGCGAGGAAAGCGGGCAGAAGGCGACGGTGCAGGTGGCCAACGACCTGACCCAGCAGCTTTCTCAAGGATTCGCGGGCGGAGACCCCGCCGACGTGTTCTATCTGGCACCCGAACAGCTGGCGGGATACGCGTCGAACGGCTCGCTGCTGGCGTACGGCGACTACATCGACACCGACGGCTTCTACGACAATCTGCTGCAGACGTTCACCTACGACGGCGAACTGTATGCCGCTCCCAAGGATGTGTCCACCCTGCAGCTGGTCATCAACACGGATATGTGGTCGGCGGCTGGCCTGACCGAAGCCGACTATCCCACCACATGGGACGAGCTGGCCGAGGTCGCTGCCAAACTCACCACGGACGACCACGTCGGACTAGCGTTCAGCGGCGAGTACGCGCGCATCGGCGTGTTCATGAAGCAGGCGGGCGGCGGTCTGGTCAGCGATGACGGCACGACCGCGATCGCGAACACCGACGAAACCGTCGAAGGCCTGCAGGAAGTCAAAACACTGCTGGAAAGCGGCAACGCCGCCTACGCGGCCGACCTCGGCACCGGCTGGGGCGGCGAGGCGTTCGGCACCGGTGCCGCCGCGATGGCCATCGAAGGCAACTGGATCACCGGCGGCATGTCCGCCGACTACCCCGACGTGAACTACACGGTTGTCGAACTGCCCGAAGGCCCCGCCGGCAAGGGCACCATGCACTTCACCAACGGCTGGGGCATCGCCGCCGACAGCCCGAACCAGGAAGGCGCCGTCAGCCTGGTCGAATATCTGACCAGTGATGATGTGGTGATGGACTTCGCCGAAGCCTTCGGCATCATGCCGGCCAGCACGACGCTGGCGGACACCTGGAAGTCCACGTTCCCCGAGCTCAGCGCCTTCATGGACGGACTGGACTACTCCGTCACCGTTCCCACGGCCAAGGGCGCCTCCGATGTGATCACCGAATTCAACGCCCAGATCGAAGGACTCAAGAGCGGCGACGTGCAGTCGATCCTCGACGACACCCAAACCAACCTCGAGGCCATTCTGTAAGCCATCCGCCCAAGTCGGCCGGCTAGGCCCTACCTCGCCGGCAACGCAGCCACCACGGTTGCGCTGCCGGCGGGCGCGGCCGCACGCGCCGAAGACGCGGAACTCACGGAAGACGTGATGCAAGGAGGGTTGCCAGACATGACATTCGCAACGCGCAACGGCGCGCATCCAAAGAACAAGCGGGAGTCCAAGCGCCAAGGCTCCGCCGCAAGCCAGCGTATCAACAGGCGCAACGAGGAGATCTCAGGATGGCTGTTCTGCCTGCCGATGATCGTCATCCTCGGTGTGTTCCTCGTCATCCCCATCATCATGGCGCTGTGGGTGAGCTTCTCGAATTGGAGCGGCCGCGGCACCCCATTCGGCAGCAACGTGGACTTCGTCGGACTGGAGAACTACCAGGACGTGCTCACGACGCCCGGACTGGCGCAGCGCGATTTCGGCACCGCCATCCGCAATAACCTGTGGTACACGCTGCTGGTCATCCCGCTGCAGACGATCATCTCCCTGCTGCTGGCGGTGATGCTCAACCGCAAAATCCTCAAGGCCCGAGGATTCTTCCGCACGGCCTTCTATTTCCCCTCCGTCACCAGCTCCGTGGCCATTACGGTGCTGTGGCTGTTCCTGTTCAACGCCTCCGGCACCATCAACGCGATTCTCGGATGGTTCGGCGTCGAAGGCCCGAATTGGTTCAACGATTCGCGCGGACTGCTCCATATCGCGTTGGATGCGATGGGCGTGACGCAGGGTCCCGCGGCGCTTACGGGCACCGAATTCCTCGGCGTGAGCCTGTGGGATTGGCTGGCCGGACCATCCGTGGCGATGTTCGCCATCATCCTGATGGTGGTGTTCACCACATCGGGAACCTTCATGCTGATGTTCATCGCCGCTTTGCAAAGCATCGGCGAGGCTACCGACGAGGCGGCCATCATGGATGGGGCCACCACATGGCAGCGCCTGTGGAAAGTCACCGTCCCGCAGCTCAAACCCACGATCTTCACCGTGGTGACCCTGGGCATCATCGGCACATGGCAGGTGTTCGACCAGATCTACACCGGCACCCAAGGCGGACCCGCGAAAACGACGCTCACCCCCGCCTACCTGTCGTACAGCGCCGCCTTCAACAGCCAGGAATGGGGTAGGGGCGCGGCCATCGCCTTCGTGCTGTTCCTCATCATCATCGCGATGACCTGGGCTCAGCGGCAGATTATGAAAGACAAAAAACTGTCCCGCCGCAAGCGGGCCGAATACGAGGCGATGAAGGCCGAGGCCCGTTCCATGAGCCGCGATGAGGTCATGTCGCTGGGCCGACGGCCGAACGCCGCCGCTCCGCAGGCCGTGAATAGGAAAGGGGTATAAGATGTCCCGCGCATCGTCCGCCGCCGTAAGGCATGGAAACCAGCCATGGCTCAAACGCCTGGTCCACAGCGGCATCCTGCTGTACATCCTGTTGATCGCGCTTGCGTTCATCTACATCATGCCGTTCGTGATCCAGGTGGTCACATCCTTCAAAACCGACGCCGACGCCACCTCGAATCCGGTGGCGCTGGTGCCCGAGGTATGGACCACCGCCGCATACAGCAAGCTGTTCCTCAACTCGGACTTTCCCGTGTGGTTCAAGAACTCCTTCGTCGTGACCATCGTGGTGACTTTGGGCAGGGTGTTCTTCGATTCCCTCGCCGGATACGCGTTGTCCCGACTGAACTTCCGCGGCCGCAATCTGGTGTTCGCCGCGTTGGTGGCGGTGATGAGCGTGCCCGGCGTGGTTCTGCTCATCCCGAAGTTCCTCATCATCAAAACCCTGGGCATCTACGATTCCTACGCGGGCATGATTCTGCCGCTGCTGATCGACGCATCCGGCGTGTTCATCATGAAGAACTTCTTCGAATCGGTTCCCCGATCCGTCGAAGAGCAGGCGATGATCGACCGTGCCGGCACGTTCCGCATCTTCTGGTCGATCGTGCTGCCGATGGCGCGTCCCGCGTTGGTGACGATCTCCATCCTCTCGTTCCAGGGATCGTGGAACGAACTGTCCCACTTCATCGTGTCCACGCAATCCTCCGCCCTTACCACCCTGACCAAGGGCGTCGCCTCGCTGGCCAGCGGGCAGTTGTCGTCGGGCAACCAATACCCGGTCAAACTGGCCGCGGCGGTGGTGATGACCATACCGGTGGCCGTGCTGTTCTTCATCTTCCAGAAACAGATCATGAACAGCTCGGAGGGGTCGGTCAAGGAATAAACGCCGCCCGACGGCATACGGCAATACGAACAACTCAAACTATGGAGAAGCGATAACGATGCAGAACAACGAGACGCGACGGATGCGCCAGCCTTGGATGCATGATATGAAGCCGTTGGTGTATGCGCCCGCCCAGCTATGGTGCGCGCCGGACGGTGTGGTCGACGCGGCCGTGGGCCATGCGGGGGCGGAATCGATAGCAGGATTCTATCTTGGAGACACGCGGATCGTCTCCGCCATCGGCCTGCGGGTGGACGGCGAGGAGCCGACCCCCATCAGCTGGAGTTCCCAAAGCAAGGGCGAGAGCCGGTCCACGCTGGTCGCGCGCAATATCGAAGGCCCCACGGTCGACCCGCAGATGCGTGTGCACGAATACCGTTGCGTGCGCGCCGACGGTTTCACCGAGCGTGTCGCTCTGCGAAGCGCGTTGGATGAGGACCGCACGGTCCGTCTTGAGATATCGATGAGATTCGATATGTCCACGATGCAGGAGGTGAAGGGCGGCATTGAATCCTTCGCGGCGCAAAGCGGCAAGGTGGCGCTTCGCCCGCTGGAGGCATGCGATGGCACGGGCGACTCGACGGTGGTTCCACGCTATGGCACGGCCGTCGAATGCGGCGAGATATCCGCGGTTATCGCGGCGTCCGCAGCTTCCGGAGCCTCGCCGGCCGGCGATGAGATTCCGCAGGTCCTCATATCGGGACTCGAATGCGTGTTCGTCTGGAATCTGACGGTGCCTGCGCGCGGCGGGCGCGAAGTGGCGCTGGACCTGCACGTCAGCACCCCGCGCAATGCCGTTATGGCGGCGGGTGGTCCCTGCCCGTGGGCTGGTGTGCGCGTGCATGCCGACGACAATCGTCTGGAACGCTGGGCGAATGTGTCGTTGCGTGACCTCGACGGCCTGCGCATGTCGGTTCCGGCCTTGCCCCACGATGAGTTCCTGGCAGCCGGAGCCCCTTGGTTCTTCACGCTGTTCGGTCGCGACTCGCTGTGGGCGGCCCGGTTCATGCTGCCTTTGACCACGCGTACGGCCATGGGCACGCTGCGCACGCTCGCCCACTTCCAATCCCGCACATCGGATCCGCAGACCAACGCAAGCCCCGGAAAGATCATGCATGAGCTGCGTGCCGAACCGCTGGTCTCCACCGGCGCGTTCGCCTCCGATGGGATGACGCTGCCGCCGCTGTATTACGGCACCATCGACGCGACCCCGCTGTGGATCATCCTGCTCGCGCAGGCCGCGCGCTGGGGCGCGCCCGAAGACGAGGTGCGCGCGCTGCTGCCGAATCTCGAAGCGGCGTTGGCCTGGCTGCGGGATTGGGGCGATTGCGACGGCGACGGCTTCCTGGAATACATCGACGAAACCGGTCACGGACTGAGCAATCAGGGCTGGAAGGATTCGGGCGACTCGGTGCGTTGGAACGACGGCACCATCGCGCAGGGGCCGATCGCCCTATGCGAAGTGCAGGGCTATGCCTATCAGGCCGCCATGCTGGGCGCCGACCTGCTGGAACGCTTCGGCTGCGACGGCGCGCAGGACTGGCGCGCGTGGGCGGCGGAACTCAAAGACCGGTTCAACAAGAGCTTCTGGGTTGAGGACGAGCGCGGCCGATATCCGGCGATCGCCTTGGATGCGAGCAAGCGTCCTGTCGACGCGCTGACCAGCAACATCGGGCATCTGCTGGGCACCGGCATCCTCGACGAGCAGGGCGTGCGCGACGTGGTCGCGCGTCTGGTCGGCGACGACATGATGAGCGGATACGGCGTGCGCACGATGAGCAGTTCGGCTGGCGGGTACTCTCCCGACAGCTATCATTGCGGATCGGTGTGGGCCCACGACAGCGCCATCGTCATGTGCGGACTGCAAGCCGAAGGATACGTCGAGGAAGCGGCAGCCATCGCCGAAGGATTGGTGCGCGCCGCGGAGCGATTCGACTACCAGATTCCAGAACTGTATTCGGGCGAGGCGGGGGAGAACGCTCCCGCGCCGTATCCGGCGGCCTGCCATCCCCAGGCGTGGTCGGCGGCCTCGTCGGTGGCGGTGCTTTCGGTACTGCTCGGTCTGAACCCCGACGGCGACTCCATCGCGGATAGTACTCCGTGCGAGGCCCCATTGGCCCGCGGACTGCGCATCGAGCGGTAGAGCGGCCGGTCGGGCGCGCATCGGACGCACAAGCGACGTGCCACCCTCATCAGTGGTATAGGCTGTGAGGGTGGCACGAGAGCGGAAAACGGAGAAATACGAGCGGGGCACGCGGTCGTACACGATGTCGCGCATCCGCGGCAAAGACACCTCCATCGAGGTGATGGTGCGCCGCTACCTGTTCTCACGCGGCCTTCGGTTCCGTAAGAACGACAAACGCCATCCGGGGCATCCCGACGTGGTGCTGCCGCGCTGGCGCACCATCGTGTTCGTCAACGGATGCTTCTGGCATATGCATGACGACTGCCCCAAAGGCGTGCGCAATCCCAAATCCAATGTGGAGTTCTGGAGTGCGAAACTGCTGCGCAACCGCGAACGCGACATGATGCAGCGGGCTCAACTCGAGGCGGACGGCTGGCATGTCATCACCGTATGGGAGTGCGAATTGACGAAAGCCGCTCGCGAGGAGCGGCTTGCACGTCTTTATGAGCAGATTGCCGGCCAGGCTTCCGACATGACCGCGGGAGGGACGGGCGATGCTGCGTCGGGGCCGGATACTGCGCCGGGGCCGGATACTGCCGGCGTCAGTCCTCGAACGGGAACTTCAGACCCCAGCGCACACGAATCGCATCCATAAGCTCCATAATGCGCACCGTGTCCTTATGCGGCATGGCCTCGCATTCGGTTTTGCCGTCCAGGAGCGCATTCGCCGCGTCCGCAACCTCATACTCGTAGCCGGTGAGCTGCGCGGGCACCTCCACATGGCGCGCCAGCTGATGGTCCGCGCCATACACGTCGATGCCTTCCGGATTGTTGATGTTGTGCACCACCAGATATCCCTTGGTGCCCCACACGTAGCCGCCGCGGTCGGAGGCGGCGACCATCGAGCTTGCGGAGATGGCCATCACGCCGTCGTCGTAATACAGTGTGGTGGAGTTCTGCGCGTCCACGCCGGTCTCATGCGCCACCATGGAGGTGTCCATATGGTCGATTGCGCGGCCGTGGTCGGCACCCACCGCCATATCGATGAAATTCAGCGGATACACGCCCACGTCGAGCAGCGCGCCGCCGGCCGTGTTCGGATCGGTCATACGCGCCTTGCCCGACACCGGATAGCATAGGTTCGCGCTTACGGACTTGACCTCGCCGATCTCACCCGATTCGATGATTTCGTTGATGATCTGGCGGCTGGGCATGTAGCGCGTCCAAATCGCCTCCGTGCACAGCATGCTGGTTTCGTCGGCCACGGCCAGCATCTCGCGGGCCTGGACGGCGTTCGCGGTGAAGGACTTCTCCACCAGCACGTTCTTGCCGGCCTTCATGCACAGAATCGCATGCTCGGCGTGCAGACTGTGCGGCGTGGCGACATACACCAAGTCCACGGCCGGATCGGCCACCAGATCCTCATACGAGCCATACGCCTGATCGAATCCCCACTGGTCGGCGAAAGCCTGCGCGCGGTCCAAATCACGGGCGGCCACCGCATACGGGTGGATCAGATCCGCATAACGGGGGTCGGCGGCCATTTTGACCAACGTGTCGGCCATGGTGTGCGCGATGCGTCCCGCGCCCAGAATGGCGACGTTCACCTTCTCATCATTGGTGTCGAATGCTGCGCGAGTGCCGTTCAGCCTGCTCATGGTTCTCCTTTGAACATCGGTGTGATTCGTTCCACCCCAGTATACGAGGGGAGGGCGGTCGATGAATGTCCCGAATCGCGGTTACAACGACATTATGGAAAGCGCAGCACAGCAGCAGTCACAGCCCTCCGATTCCGTCAAGACGCCCATCGGCGGCCCAGCGCCGATGCCCGCGATGTCGCGGCGCGCGGCGGAATCCAACCCCTTCCGCGCGATGGTGTTCGGCGAGAAAGCCGACCGTATGATCGCGGACGGCATCGACGTGATCAAACTCAGTCTCGGTGAACCCGACTTCGGCGCGCCGCCCGCCGTGCGTGACGCGATGCGCGAACAGTACGACGGCCGCGCCCTGCCTTACACCGCGGCCATGGGACTGCCCGAACTCAGGCGCGCCATCGCCGACTTCTACCGCGAACGGCATGCCCTCGACATCGATCCCAAACGCATCGTCATCACCGCGGGCGGTTCGGCCGCGCTGCTGCTCGCCACCGCGCTAACCGTCGACCCGGGCGACGACGTGATGGTCGCCGACCCCTCATATCCGTGCAACCGCGAACTCGTGCGCTCCTTCGAAGGCAACGTCGTGGATGTGCCGACCAGCGCCGCGACCCGTTTCCACCTGACGGACGAGCTCGTCGAACGGTATTGGACCGAACGCACCAAAGCCGTGATGATCACCTCGCCCTCGAATCCGACCGGCACCACCATCGACTTCGATATGCTCTCCCGCGTCTGCGCGCTGGCCGCCGGCCGCGGCGCATGGCGCATCGTGGACGAGACCTACCTCGACCTGGCCGACCGCGAGCCGGACGGTACGGAGGTGCGTTCCGTGCTTGCCTGCGATCCGGGCGCCATCGTATGCAACAGCTTCTCCAAATTCTTCGGCATGACCGGATGGCGGCTCGGCTGGGCCATCATGCCCGACGATGACGCCGTCCTCACCGCGGTCGACGACCTGGCCACCAACTATTACCTGTGCGCGCACACGCCCACCCAACATGCTGCGCTTGCCTGCTTCACCCCCGACAGTCTCGCCGAATGCGAGCGCCGCCGTCAGGAGCTGCTTGCCCGGCGCGCCATCGTGGTCGAAGGACTTAAGCGCATCGGCCTGCCCGTGGAGGTGGAGCCGAACGGCGCGTTCTACGCCTACTTCAACATCGCCTCGACCGGGATGGACGCGTGGACCTTCTGCGAGCGCGCGTTGACGGAGGCGCATGTGGCCCTGACTCCCGGTCGTGATTTCGGCGCGGCCACCGCCGACACGCATGTGCGTCTGTCGTACGCCGCCTCTCGCGAGGCGCTGACGGAAGGATTGGAGCGTCTGGGCAGGTTCGTGGGGTGATATCGCACGGTCACATCGGGCGGCAGCGCCCGTGCGACCCCGCGCGGTCACTCACCCAAATCGCGCCGTCCAAACGACGTGTACGCGACGGTCAATGCGACTGCGACCAGCGCCGCGGCCAATAACGCGAACGGGAGCGGGAAGGTGCCGTCCACCAGATCGGCGGGCGGCCAGTAGCGCATGAGGGAGCACAGGCGGGCGATCAGCGATACGCCGGCCTGGTCCGGGAACATGTCGTAGATGACCGCGCCCAGATAACACAGCACCACCGCGCCGCTGCCGGCCAGCGCCGCACGGTCCATGCGGCGGCAGCAGGCGGCCAGCATGGCACCCAGCGCGCAGAACACCAGCGCGATCAGACCCGTCCATGCGGCGAATGCCGACAGCAGTCGCCATGGAATAGTCTTGGCGGCTAAGGTGCCCATCAAAGCGTATCCGGCGGCGGACGACAGCAGATTCACCGCGCAGAACACGATGACGCACACCAATGCCGCCGCGAGTTTGGCGGTGAGGATCGACGCGCGCGAGCGGGGGCGTGTGAACAGGAATTCGCATGTGCCGTCGGTGATCTCGTGGGCCACGGCCCCGTGGCCCAATTGCACGCCGTATGCCGCCGCCATAATGCCGATATAGAACATAAGCACGGCGTAAAAGCCGGGGAATGTGGCCACATTCAAGCCGGACAGTCCCAATACGGCCAGCACGACGGGCGGAAAGGCGTCGATTACCTGTTGGGTGGCTTCGGCGCCGCCGGCGTCGAAGCCGGTGAACTTCATCACACCGACGATGTCGAAGAACACCAGCACGGCGGACCATACCGCCAGTGTTTTGGCGTTGGCTTTGCATTCGATAATGAACACGTTCATTGCGCGCGCACATCCTTTCGCACAAACAGCAGCCAGGATGCGGCGAGGCAGAGCGCGGCCAGCGCGGCGGCTGCGACCAGCCAGCCGGTTTCGAACCGTCCCTCGTTCAGCGCCGTGTCTTGGGAGAAATACAGGAACGGCGCGATCGCGCGCCAAGCGTCCTCGCCGGTGAGCCCGGGCAGCGAGGCCGTGGCGAATCCCATAATGCCCAATCCCGTGGCGATGCCGGCCACCGAACGGACGCGGCGTAGCGATACGCCGAGCAACGCGCCGAACGCGAGGAATACCACGGCCAGCGCGGGGATGGCGAGCGAGGCCACAGCGAGATGGCCGGCCTTGACGCCGGTCCCATCATCCGCGACCATCGCCACCAGCTGCACCGCGCCCACATACAGCGCTCCGACCGCAGCCACGCCGGTGAGGCAGGCGAGCAGCTTGGCCGTGAACATGCCGGTGCGGCTCACCGGCATGGTGAGCAGGAAATCCGCGGTTTTCGCGCGCCGCTCCCGTGAGAACGAACCCAATCCCCATGCGCTTGCCGCGATGGCGATGATCAGGGCGAGATACAGGTAACTGAACCGGTAGAAGCCGGCGAAAGTGAAGATGTCGTCGCTCACGCCGAAGGCCGCCGCGAATTGGGGCGGGAAATTGTCGAGTATCGCCATAACCTGCGGTTTGGCGTCACGGTAGATCGGATAGGCGCCGCCGACGAACAATGCCAGCACACCCAGCAGGGCGACGGCAGTCACGGCGAAACCGCGTACAAGCGAACGCAACTCGAAGAGGAACACATGGATCATCGCGCGGCCTCGGAGATTCCGTTGGTGTCCTCGGCCTCGGCTTGGTCGGGATCGGAGCGCTCGCCGGCGTAGTAGTGCATGAACACCTCTTCGAGCGTCGGCTCGGCGATCTCCACATCGGTCAGGTCGAACGACGCGAGATGGCCGATAAGACGGTTCGCCTCGCCCTCGAACAGGAACGTCGCCGTGGCGTTTCGCTGCGAGGAGGATTGTCCGTTGGTGTCTGGGGTGCTTCCTCCCCGGCTTTCGAGAATCTCAAACGAACGCACGCCGGGCAACGCGGAGAGACGGTCGATATCGGAGGAGCCCGCGGAGCCGGTGGGGAGCGGCATCGTCAGACGCACCTGTCTGACCGATGATCGCCGCATCTCGTCGATGGAGCGCACGGCGATGATCCGGCCATCTTTGATGATGGCCACGCGGTCGCAGATGCGCTGCACCTCACTGAGGATATGGCTGGAGAACAGGATGGTGGCGCCGCGGGCGGCCTCTTCGCGAATCAGGTCGAAGAACGTGCGCTGCATCAACGGATCGAGGCCGCTGGTCGGCTCGTCGAGCATAATGACTTCGGGGGAGTGCAGCAGGCCTTGGATGATGCCCACCTTTTTGCGGTTGCCAAGGCTCATGTCTTCGATTTTGCGGTTCAGGTCCACGTCGAGCCGTTCGGCGAGCTCGCGAATGCGCCTGTCGCAGTCGCGCCCCGGATGGAAGCTGGCCGCATAAGCCAGCAGATCCTTGGCCCGCATGCCGTCGTAGTAGAACACCTCGCTGGGCAGATAGCCTACACGGCGCATGATGTTGACATGGTCGCGTTCGATGTCCAAGCCGAGCACCCGCGCCTGTCCGGAGGTTTTGCGGATCAGCCCCAACAGGGTACGTATGGTGGTGGATTTGCCTGCGCCATTCGGTCCGATGAATCCGAAGATCTCGCCGGGGTGAACGCTGAAGCTGACGTCGTCGATGCCTCGCGCCGCGCCGTAGCGTTTGGTCAGATGGTCGATTTCGATGGCCGGAGGCTGGGAGGAGGGCGAGGTATGGGCGATGGATGCGGTCACGGTGGACTCCTTTGGCTGCCCGATGAGACGCTTCCAGTCTAGACGTACGGGTGTGAGGAATCCGTTTGGGCGGTTGCGCCGCGTGTGTTGCGTCGCGGGCCTATCGTGTGGGCCGCCTTGCCGCGCCGCCTATCGCGCTGCCCTACCGCACCCGCCTATCTCACCGCTCTACTGCACCGCGATGGTGACCAGCAGCGCCGCATGATCGGAGCCGGTGACCTCCGCCGTCTGGCATTGGCCGGCCGTCATGCCCTGGTCAAGCACCACATGATCGATGCCGGCGAACGCGGGCAGATACTTTCGGTCCATAGGCCAGCTGAAGGTGAATCCATGACCGGACTGGCGGGCCGCGTCCGTGAAGCGGGAGCCGAGGAAGTTGCGGAAGGGCGTGTGGTCGTAGGTGGCGTTGAAATCACCCATGAACACGTATCGCGTGTCGGTGTCGGCGCGCATCAGGGCGAGCTCGTCCAACGAACGCTTCCACTGGCTCCAATAGCCGGGAACCGGGGCGGTGGTGTGCACGGAGACGAATCGCACCCCGGTGCCGGCGAAGTCCACGGTGCTGCCCGGCATGAACGAGGCGCTGGAATTCACATCGTCGTCGGCCGGATCGGACTGTGGCGCGGCCGACCAGATGCCGTTGCCGTACACGCCGTCTGACGACGAGACATTGGCATACGGCAGATAATGCTCGATGCCGGCCTCGTTCAGCCGTTGCACGAAATCGTCGGTCGTCTCTTGCAAGGCCAGCACCTCGATACGCTGGTCGCGCACCAAATCAACGATCTCCTGCGCGTCGGCCTGTCCTTTATAGACGTTGAGCGTCATCACGCGCGCGTAGGCGTCCGACGTGTCGGCCGAGGCCGAGGCCACCGCCTGCTGCGCCTCGTCGGGCAGTGTGGCGGACGGTTGGAAGAACGGCAGCTGCCAATAGACGTTCAATCCGATGGCGGCGACGGCAATCAGCGCCATAACCACGCGGCGGGAGATGATGGCGAGCAGCAACGCGAGCAATGCCAACAACGTGAACCACGGCGTGGCGGAGACGACGATCGGCACATAGGGGAGCTCCTGCAGATCCGCGGGAAGCTCGCGCGCGGCCGTTCCCAGCAGCGCCGCGACGGCGAAGATCCCGGCGAACGCGCCGAGGATGCGGTGCCGTTTTCTGCCTTTGCCTGCCAATGCCGCCATAGTGCCTCCTGTATGTCGCCGAATCGCGTGCGTGATCCGCGAATTGCCACCTTAACGCATGGGGCTTGGCGTGCGCACTCGTTCGTCAGGCTGATTCGCCGGTTTGCACCAAACCGGCACGAACTGTTCGAAGGAAACGCGGGGAGAAAGAAGGAGAAAGAATAGGGGAAAGAATAATCGTGCCCCAGATAGGAATCGAACCTACGACACCATCTTTAGGAGAGATGTGCTCTATCCACTGAGCTACTGGGGCAACGAGTTGATATTGTACACGGATTGCGCGCCAAGCTCGACCAATGTCGCCGTCACGTCGCGCAGTCCGATGGATGCGGCGGAGGAGTCAGTGAATCACTGGGGTGGTTCGTGAATCGCGGGCTCCTGTGAGGCGTGTGTGGGCGAGGTGAGCGGCTTGCCGCGAGGGGCGGGGCTCAGTTGAGATTCGACTGGGTTCCCGCCGTGTCCGCGCCGGAGGACTGCGCGGTCTGCGCGGCGTCCAGCTTGGCGCGCACGTCGTTCAGCAGGCTTTGCGCGCGTTTGGCCAGCGCCTCGCCGATTTCCCACTGGCGCATCGACTGGTCAAGGTTGAGCCCGCCGGCCTCCAGCGCCTGCACGGCCTGGATGAGCTTGTCGCGTGCCTCCTCGTAGGGCATCTGCGCGATCGCCTCGCGCTCCTTGTCGGTCAGGGAGGATGCGGGGGTGGGCTGGGCGTCGGTGTTCTCGGTCATGTGACTGTGCTTTCTGTGAGATCCCTCGACTTCGCTCGGGATGACGGGTAGGTTGCTCGGGATGACGGATGGGTGGATTAGTCGGTGGATGAGGACGTGGCTTGGGCGGTGAGGACGCCGCGCTTCAGGGTCAGGGTGAGCTCGTCGCCGGGATGAGCGTGGGCAGCGTCGTCAAGCACGTGTCCGTCGGCGGTCTGCACGACGGCATAGCCGCGGTTCAGCGTGGACTGCGGGCTGAGCGCGGTGAGCGAGGCGTGCGCTTTCTCTATGGTGAGCGATGCGTCGTCGGCGATGCGTCGCAGACCGATGTCCAGTCGCTGCAGCGCCTCGGTGACGAAGCGCTGGTGCGGCTCGAGCATGGTCAGCGGCTGGGTCAGGCTCGGCCGGTTCGCATAGCCTTCGACCAGTCGGATCTCGTTCTCCACACGGGAGCGCACGCGCAGACGCATCTGGCCGATGGCGTTCTCGATAAGCTGCTGCTGCTCGCGCACGTCCGGCACCACGCGCTTGGCCGCGTCGGTCGGTGTGGAGGCGCGCATGTCGGCTACCAGATCCAGCAGCGTCCAATCGTCCTCGTGTCCGATGGCGGAGACCAGGGGAGTGGCGCAGGCGTAGGCGGCGCGCACCACGCGCTCGTCGGAGAATCCGATGAGATCCTCGAACGCGCCACCGCCGCGGGCCACGATGATCACGTCCACCTGAGGGTCGGCGTCCAACTGTTCGATGGCTTTGACCACATCCGCGGGGCACTGCTCGCCCTGCACGTGCACGTGCACGACCGAGAACTCCACGGCCGGCCAACGCAGATTCACATTGGTGATCACATCGCCTTCGGCGCGGGCCTGCGGCGCGCACACCAAACCGATGCGGCGCGGGAATTGGGGCAGGGGGAGTTTATGGTCCTCGTCGAACAGGCCTTCGCCTTTGAGTCTCTTGCGCAGTTCGTCGATCATGGCTTTCAGACTGCCGCCCGCGCCGACGCGCAGAATCGTGTCGCCGCGCAGCGACAGCGAGGTGCGCTTCATCCACAGGTTCGGCTTGCCATGGATCACCACACGGTCGCCCTGCGCGAATTGCGAGGCCGCGGCGGCGAACTGGCCGAAGCCGTTGACCTCCATCGCGATGTCTTCGAAGTCGTCGCGCAGGGTGATGTAGGCGGAGCCGGCGCGGCGCGTGTTGATCTGCGTGATCTGCCCGCAGACCCAGGCCGAGGGCCAGCGGTCCACAGCCGTGTAGAACTTCTGGCTGAGGATACTCACCGGCCACGGGTTGTCCGCGGTGGTGTCGCCGGCGCGTGCGGGCAGCTGGTCCAGCGGCCGCGGTTCGGCGGGGACATCCACAGCGGCGGGCGCGCCCGGATTCACGGTTCCCATAAACGATGTCATAGCCTTCAAGATTCCTCTATATAAAGGACATGCGCGTCATGGCGGTGTTGCTTCATGCGGGACTGGGATCCCTCGACTCCGCTCGGGATGACGAGAGGGAACACTCGGGATGACGAGAGGGGACACTCGGGATGACGAGAGGGTGCGGCTTTCTCTTTTCGTCATCCTGAGCGGAACGAAGTGGAGTCGAAGGATCTGTGCTCGCGATGCGTCCGCGAAGAGGCCGTGCGCGACACGCTGGGGCGAAATCGTTACCTTAATCACACACATGTAGTTTTGGCGGAAATACGCCAAAAACCACTATAAATAGTAGACACGCCGCATCGCGGTACTAGATATAGGGGTGCCCTTGCCGTACAGTTCATAAAGCTGATTGAATCACACGTGTGTAATTAAGGCAGCACGTACGACCGCCACAGGGGCGGTTCGAGGCACTAGGAAGGACGACCGATGGGCGCACATGTTCTGGAGAACACCGCGAAAACCGAGCAGGCAGCAAGGCATTCCGTGGTGCTGGTGGAGAAGCGCGACGGTCGTATCGTCGACTTCGATCCGCTGAACATCATCTCCGCGGTGAAGTCCGCGTTCGAGGATCTGGACAAGCGCATCGGCCCCGAGGAGGAGAAGCTCATCCGCGGCATCTCCGACCAGATCGAAGGCGAGATCAAGGAACGCTACGCCGGCCCTGCCAAAATCGAAGACATCCAGAACCTCGTCGAGCACGCGCTGATCGAACGCCACCTGTACGACGTGGCCCGCAACTACACGAACTACCGTCTCGACCGCGACATCGAACGCGCCAAGGCCACCGACGTGAACGAGGCGGTCTCCCGCTTCATCAACCATGACCCGACGCTGATCCACGAGAACGCGAACAAGGACTCCAACGTCTACGCCACCCAGCGCGACCTGCTGGCCGGCGCCGTCTCCAAGGCCGCCGCGTTCAACATGCTGCCCCCGGCCGTGTCCAACGCGCATATGAAGGGCGACATCCACTTCCACGACGCCGACTATTCCCCGTTCACCGCGCAGTCCAACTGCTCGCTGCCGAACTTCTGGGATATGCTGGCCAACGGCTTCACCCTCGGCAACGCGCCCATGGCCTCCCCGAAGTCCATCGCCATTGCCGCCACGCAGATCACCCAGATCATGAAGGATGTGGCCTCCAGCCAGTACGGCGGCCAGACCGCCAACCGTGCCGACGAGCATCTGGCCCGCTACGCCCGCAAGGATTACGAGAAGTTCCTTGAGGAGGCGCGTGAGACCATCCCCGACGGCATGCCGGTGGAATTCGCCCGCCGCCAGGTGGAGAACGCCAAGCGCAATGAGCCCTCCAAGCTGCATTTCGGCTCCCGTGAGCCGCTGCCGATGGACACGCCGTTCCATACGGATGTGGACGAGCTGGAGCAGGAGCGTGAGATCCTCGCCAAGATCCGCACCCGCAAGGCCATCTACGATGCCATGCAGACCATGGAGTACCAGATCAACTCCAACCGTGTGAGCAACGGCCAGACCCCGTTCGTCACCATCGGTTTTGGCCTGGGCACCGACTGGTTCGCCCGCGAGATCCAGCGCGCCATGCTGCTCAACCGCATTCGTGGCCTCGGCAAGGAGCATCACACCGCGATCTTCCCGAAGCTCGTGTTCACCGTCAAGCACGGCGTGAACGCCGATCCGGGCGACCCGAACTACGACCTGAAGCAGCTCGCCCTCGAATCCGCCACCAAGCGCATGTACCCGGACGTGGTGTTCTACGAGAACATCGTCAAGATCACCGGCAGCTTCAAGGCGCCGATGGGCTGCCGTTCCTTCCTGCAGGGCTGGATCAACCCCGAAACCGGCCAGGATGAGGAAGACGGCCGCATGAACCTCGGCGTGGTCACCGTCAACGTGCCGCGCATCGCCCTGGAATCCCACGGCGACAAGGAACGCTTCTGGAAGCTGTTCAACGAGCGTATGGAAATCGCGCACCAGGCCCTGCAGTTCCGCATCATGCGCTGCAAGCAGGCCACGCCGGTCAACGCGCCCACCCTGTTCCGCTACGGTGCCTTCGGCCGTCTCGGCGCGAACGACAACATCGACCAGCTGTTCCGCGGCGAGCGTGCCACCGTGTCGCTGGGCTACATCGGCCTGGCCGAGGCGACCGCCGTGTTCTACGGCGAGAACTGGATCCGCGACCATGGCTGGGATCCGGAAGGCAAGGAATTCGCGCTGTCCATCGTCAAGCGCATGAACGAACTGTGCAAGCAGTGGAGCCATGCGGAGGACTACCACTATTCCGTGTACTCCACGCCGGCCGAGTCTCTGACCGACCGCTTCAACCGCATGGACCGCGAGAAGTTCGGCAAGGTGCTTGGCGTGACCGACCACGACTTCTACACCAACTCCTTCCACTATCCCGTGTGGCTGCAGCCCACCCCGATGGAGAAGCTCAACTACGAGAAGGACTTCCCGTACTACGCTTCCGGCGGCTTCATCAACTACTGCGAGTACCCGTGCCTGCAGGACAATCCGAAGGCGCTCGAGGCCGTGTGGGATTACGCCTACAACATCGGCATCGGCTATCTGGGCACCAACACCCCGATCGACCACTGCTTCGAATGCGGCTTCCAGGGCGACTTCGAACCGACCGAAGAGGGCTTCAAGTGCCCGGAGTGCGGCAACTCCAACCCGGATAAGTGCAACGTCACCAAGCGCACCTGCGGCTATCTCGGCTCCCCGGTGCAGCGTCCGATGGTGCATGGCCGTCATGAGGAGATCGCCCATCGCGTCAAGCATATGAGCGGCTCCACCGGCAAGGTGGTGCTGGACGACGGCAACACCCGCGAATGGTTCGAGGACACCAAGTGACCGTTCGCCGCGACTTCGCGGCCGGCGAGACGGGCCGCGGCCCCTCCATTCCCAGCGGCGGATTCGCCAACGATCCGCGCGCTGGGCAATGGGATGGTCGGCGCATGTCCAAACGCATGATCGCCGACTACAAAACCTTCATCGTCACCGACGGCGAAGGCGTGCGCAATTCGCTGTACGTCTCCGGATGTCCGTTCCATTGCGTCGACTGCTTCAACGCCTCCATCTGGGATTTTCAGGCGGGGCATGAGTACACGCAGGCGCTTGAAGACAAAATCATCGCCGACCTGGCCCAACCGTGGGTGCAGGGCATCACGTTCCTGGGCGGCGAACCCATGCTCGCCACGCCGGTGCTGGTGCCGCTCGCGCAGCGCATCCGCCGTGAATTCGGTCATGACAAGGATATTTGGAGCTGGACCGGCTACACGTGGGAGGAGCTGATGCGCGAGGGGGAGACCCCTGATAAGCGCGAACTGCTCGAACTCATCGACATCCTCGTGGACGGCCGCTACTTAAAGCCCCAGCATGACTCGCTGTTGCAGTTCCGCGGCTCCGCGAACCAGCGCATCCTCGACGTGCCCAAGTCTCTGGTCGCGGGCGAGCCGGTGATCTGGGCCAAACTGCACGACCAGGAGCGCTTCATTCCCGAAATCTATGCCAAGGACCGCGCCGCCGGTGAGGGCCAGCAGGCCAGCTAGCCGCCAAGCCGCAGAATACGATTTCGCCGGCGCTCCACTGTGCAAAGCGGGGGAGCGCCGGCGAAATGATTGTTGGGGTTGTTGTTAGGCGATGGAAATCGTCTGGGAAAGGGTATGGGATTCGCCCGGTGCCAGCGTGACGCTTCTGTCGAGACGGGCGACCGCCTCGACGCAGACGAATCCGCGCCACTCGCCCGCCGCCATGTCGCCGATCGCATTGCCCGCCGTCTCGCCGGGATTCCACACCACGGCCTGCGGCGCGCCGGACTTCTCCACGATAAGAGTGCGCTCCATCACGGGATCGTCGATCGTGACCGTGCCGTCGGCCAGATAGGTCCGGTCCACCATGCCATCGAAGGTGATCGGCATTCCGGTCGCGTCGACATGGGGCACGCCGGCCTGGGTGTTGTCGAGATAGTCGGCCGACTCCAATCCCCGCACGGTGATGCGCTCCACATCACCCACCTGAAGATACGTGTGCAGCGCTGCCTCATAGGTGAGCGGCGCATCAGCCTCGTTCGTGACGGTTAACGCCATCGTCAGCTTCTCGCCGACGTTCACCTCATAAACGGCATGGAAACGCGGGGAATCCCCCGCGATCTGGTCGAGCAGTTCAGCGCCGAAATCGGCGGAATCAAGCGTGTAACGCGCGGTCCGGTCGTCGCTGCCCTCGCTGTCGAACCGCCAGAAGCCCACGCGGGCGAACCCGTGCTTCGGCGTCTTGCTCACGGGGCGGCCGCCGTCATAGCCGGTGTTGAACCACGGGAAGATGATGGGCACGCCGCCGCGTATGGCCGTGCCGTCGGCGAGTTGGACCGCCGCGGGATGCCAAATCACCGGCTGCTGGCCGGCGGGGGCGTAGGAGAGGACATGCGCGCCGTAATCGCTGATGGTCGCGGTGGCGTCGTCGTTGACAAGTTCACGAATGATGAAAGCGTTGCTCATGCGCTCCAGTATACGTCGCCGCCCGATGCAGCCGGAGCCTAGGCGCGGCAAGGCGATGGGCGATGCGTTCGACAGAAACGGGAAAAGTGTCGTGTTGTGCGCATTCTGTGAGCGAAAAGGCGCAAACCGCGACCTGTCTGACGAGACGACCGACTACATTACCTATATGAGTAGCTGGGCGTAGCCATGCCCAATCGGCCCCGCGGGGCCCGTATGGCATCCCAGAAACAGAACAGATGAGGACAAGTATGGTTGACGTCTCCGCGACGACTCGCAAGGTCAAGCCGCTGCGTGTGGGATTGGATATTGGTTCGACCACGGTGAAGGCCGTGGTGCTGGACCAGTCCGATGCGCTCGGCGATACCCTGTTCTCCGACTACCGCCGCCATCACGCCAACGTGCGCGCCACCGTGGCGGGATTGTTGGTCGACATCCGTAAAGCGCTGGCCGAGCTCGGCCGAGGCGACGAGCCCATCCGCCTGGCCATCACCGGCTCCGGCGGCCTCGCGCTCGCCGACAGTCTGCATGTGCCGTTCGTCCAGGAGGTCATCGCCGAAACCGAAGCGATCGATGCGGAGTATCCGCAGGCCGATGTGATCATCGAACTCGGCGGCGAGGACGCCAAAATCACCTATCTGAAGCCCACGCCGGAACAGCGCATGAACGGATCGTGCGCGGGCGGCACAGGCGCGTTCATCGACCAGATGTCCACCCTGCTCGACACCGACGCGGCCGGCCTTAACGAGATGGCGAAGGAATACCAGAATCTCTATCCGATCGCCTCGCGATGCGGCGTATTCGCCAAAACCGACTTGCAGCCGCTGATCAACGACGGCGCGGCCAAGCCCGATCTGGCGGCCTCGATCTTCACCGCCGTGGCCACGCAGACCATTGCGGGCCTCGCCTCCGGCCGCCCGATCCACGGCACCGTGATCTTCCTCGGCGGACCGCTGTTCTTTATGAGCGAACTGCGCGCCGCCTTCCAGCGCGCGCTCGAAGGCAAGGTCGACGAGTTCATCGTGCCCACCGACGCCCACCTGTATGTGGCGTACGGCGCGGCCCTGCTCGCCGAAGCCGACACCGACGACGAAGGCAACCACTTCGAATCCCGCCCCTGCAGCGATATTCTGGCCCGTTTGGACGAGCTGGAGAACCTGCCGAGCAACACTCCCACCATGCCGCCGCTGTTCCCCACCGAGGCCGACCGCGAGGCGTTCAACGCCCGCCATCACCGCGAGCATGTGCACGTCGGCACGCTTGAGGGCGCGCGCGGCCCGCACTTCCTCGGCATCGACGCGGGCTCGACCACCATCAAGGCCACGCTCGTCAACGACGACCGTGAGATCGTCTGGTCGTCGTATGCGAACAACGAAGGCAGCCCGCTGACCGCCGCCATCAACATCGTCAAGCAGATCCAATCCGAACTGCCGGCCGAAGCGTGGATCGCCCGCTCCTGCGCCACCGGCTACGGCGAAGGCCTCATCACCACCGGCCTGCATCTCGACGAGGGCGTGGTCGAAACCATGGCGCACTACCGCGGCGCAGAAATGACCAGCCCGGGCGTCACCGCCGTCATCGACATCGGCGGACAGGACATGAAGTATCTGGCCATCAGTGACGGCGTGATCGATTCGATCGCCGTCAACGAGGCCTGCTCATCCGGATGCGGCTCGTTCCTGCAGACCTTCGCCATGTCGATGGGCCTGACCATTCAGGAATTCACGCAGAAGGCCCTCAACTCCACGCATCCGGTGGATTTGGGCTCGCGTTGCACCGTGTTCATGAACTCCTCCGTCAAGCAGGCGCAGAAGGAGGGCGCGAGCATCGAAGACATCGCCGCCGGCCTGTGCTATTCGGTGGTGCGCAATGCCCTGTACAAGGTGATCAAACTGCGCGACTCGGGCGAACTCGGCGACACCGTCGTCGTTCAGGGCGGCACGTTCCTCAACGACGCCGTGCTGCGTGCCTTCGAACTGCTCACCGAACGCGAAGTGACCCGACCGAATATCGCCGGCCTGATGGGTGCGTTCGGCGCCGCCCTCACCGCGCGCATGCATTACACGGACGAGGCGGACGCGATGGACGGCCAGACCGCGGCCGCGGCGGAACCCCAGGCGGAAGCGCCTGTTGATGAACCCGCCAAGCAGCCGTCCGAAGGCTTCCGCGCCACCGGCGAGGTCTCCCATACGGTGGTCGTCGACGGCGTGACCCACACCTGTTCGTCGATTCTGACCGGCGAGGCGCTCGACAACCTGTCGATGACCTCCGAACGCGACATCTGCAAGCTGTGCCAGAACCACTGCAAGCTCACCATCACCACCTTCGCCGACGGTTCGCGCTATGTGACCGGCAACCGATGCGAGCGCGGCGGCGACGCCAAAAAGCAGCGCTCCGACCGTCCGAACCTGTACGACTACAAGTACAAGCGGTGCTTCGCCTACCGCAGGCTCACCGACAAGAACGCCGCCCGCGGCGAAATCGGCATTCCTCGCGGCCTGAACATGTACGAGAACTATCCGTTCTGGTTCACGCTGCTCACCACCCTGGGCTTCAAGGTGATGATCTCCGGCCGCAGCTCGCACGAACTGTTCGAAACCGGCATCGAATCGATCGCCTCCGAGAACATCTGCTACCCGGCCAAACTGGTGCACGGCCATATCAAATGGCTGCTGGGCAAGGGCGTCACCACGATCTTCTACCCGTGCGTGAGCTATGAGGACAACCTCGTCGAGAACGCCGACAACCACTACAACTGCCCGGTGGTGGCTAACTATCCGCTGGTCATCGGCGCGAACATGCCCGAACTGCGCGACGAGAACGTGCGGTACATGCACCCCTACTTCAATCTCGCCAACCACGAGCTGATGGTCGACCGCATCGTCGACGAGTTCGCGTGGGCGAACGTCACGCGCGAGGAGGCCGAAACCGCCGTCAAAGCCGCCTACGCGGAAGACAAGGTGTTCAAGCACGACGTGCAGCAGGAGGGCCTGAAGGCCCTGGCCTACATGAAGGAGCACGACTGCCGCGGCATCGTGCTCGCCGGCCGCCCCTACCACATCGATCCCGAAATCAACCACGGCATCCCCGAGACGATCTGCTCGCTGGGCATGGTGGTGCTGTCCGAGGATTCGGTGTGCGAACTGCAGCCGGGGGAGAAGCTCAACCTCACCGAATTCCTCGGCCAGGACGAAACCGACCCGCGCGCCAAGAACGCGAACGGATTCCGCCATGTCGGCGACCGCAAGGTCACCACGATGCCGCTGCGCGTCACCAACCAGTGGGCCTACCACGCGCGCCTGTACACGGCAGCCAACTTCGTCGCCTCCTACCCGGGATTGGAGCTTGTGCAGCTCAACTCCTTCGGCTGCGGCCTCGACGCCGTCACCACCGATCAGGTGGCCGAGATCCTCGCCGACAAGGCCGACGTGTACACGCTGCTGAAAATCGACGAGGTCTCCAACCTCGGCGCGGCGAAGATTCGTCTGCGCTCGCTGAAGGCCGCCATCGAAGAGCGCGAACGCAACAAGTCCGCCATCGACACCACCGAAGCGCCCATCTCCGTTGACTCCGTCGACCCGACCTCTTCCTCCGTCATCCCGAGCGAAGTCGAGGGATCCCCCGACGAATCCGCCATCCAAGCCCAGGCCGATCTCGCTGCCGCCAAGGCCGAGCTCGCCAAAGCCCAGGCCGCGGTCGACGCCGCCGAAGCCAAGCTCGCCGCCCGTACGGCCCCGAAATCCACGGGATTCCGCAAAACCGGCTCCGAAGCGCCGACTCCGGGCCGCCAGGTGCTGCTCGACGCCACGATGAAGGCCAATCCGAAGCTCACCCAAGCGGTCAAGGACGCTTCGAAGCGCGCCTCGGAGAACGCCGCCCAGAAGAAGTCCGGCTCCAGCCACAACAACGCGACGATGAGCCGCTACGCGAACCGTGTGCCCTTCGGCAAGTCCATGAAGAAGGACTACACGATCGTGGCGCCGCAGATGAGCCCGATCCACTTCTCGCTGGTCGAATCAGTGATCCGTTCCGGCGGCTACAAGTTCGACATCCTCGAGCATGCCAGCCATGAGGATGTGGAGACCGGCCTCAAATACGTGAACAACGACGCCTGCTATCCGGCCATTATGGTCATCGGACAGCTGGTGGACGCGATCATCGAAGGCAAATACGATCCGGACACCACGGCTCTGGCCATCACTCAGACGGGCGGCATGTGCCGTGCGACCAACTATTTCGGCCTGATCCGCAAGGCGTTGGTCGACGCGGGCTATCCCCAGATTCCGGTGATCGCCATCTCCACGCAGGGCATTGAAGACAATCCCGGCTTCACCGCCACGCCCACGCTGCTGCATCGCGCCGTCAAGGCGCTGATCATCGGCGATCTGCTGATGAAATGTCTGTACCGCGTGCGCCCCTACGAGGCCGAACCCGGTTCCGCGGACGCGCTGTACCGCCAGTGGGACACCATCGTGCGCGAAACGCTCGAGCATCATGGAACGTCCAAAACTGCGCGCAAGGTGCTGGGCATCGGCAAGGGCTATCTGCCGTACCCCAAGCTCGTCAAGGAGATCGTCAAGTCCTTCGACGCGCTGCCGCTGAAGGATATCCCGCGCAAGGTGCGCGTCGGCGTGGTGGGCGAGATTCTCGTCAAATACCAGCCGGACGCGAACAATCATGTGGTCGACGTCATCGAATCGCAGGATTGCGAGGCGGTGGTGCCCGGCATCATGGAGTTCATGACCACGCGTCCCTACATCTCCGACTGGAACGAGCGTAACCTCGGCACCGGCGGCAGCAAGCTGGGCTATGCGCTGATGCGCTGGGGCCTGGACCGGTATATGAATCCGGTGCGTGCCGCGATCGCCACGGCCAACGGCAAGTTCCAGCAGGACGAACCGATGCCCGAACTCGTCAAGAAGGCCTCCGAAGTCACGTCGATCGGCGTGCAGGCCGGCGAGGGTTGGCTGCTGACCGCCGAGATTCTGGAGCTCATCGAACAGGGATGCCCGAATGTGGTGTGCGCGCAGCCCTTCGCCTGCCTGCCCAACCATGTGACCGGACGCGGCATGTTCGGCAAAATCCGCCGACTGCATCCCGAGGCCAACATCGTGAGCATCGACTACGATCCGGGCGCCAGCGAGGCGAACCAGCTCAACCGCATCAAACTGATGATTGCCGCCGCCAAAAAAGCCGCCGCCAATCAAGTGGATGCCGCCGCTTCCTGACGTCGGAACGATGCCATTTCAGTGAGGATGCCGCCTGTGCGAAGGCGGCATCCTTCGTTTGGCGCGCATAAGGGTCGATGAGGGAGATATGCCAGCGTGCAACTGGTATCGCGTGCCGAGCGGTGGACGCGACGGCTCAGCGCGGCTGGACCGGCGCGTCAGGCCAGAGCGTAGCTGGTGCTGCGTGCCGAGCCGGAAGAGACGATGCTGCCTTCCTTCTCGAGTTTGCGCAACACGTAGGCGGCCCTGTTCTTATTGATGCCCAGCGACCGTTCTATCTCCAGTCGGCTCATAGGGCCATTGCGTTTGGCGATCAGCTCGAGCGTGAGCCGCTCCAACTCGCTGGATGTCGGACTCGGGGCAGCAGAGCTGGCCACTTCCTCTGACTGCGCTTTTTGGCGAGATGTACCCGCATGATGTTGCGGCTGCGCACCGTCGTATGTGATTTGGTTGACTGCACGCAACTCCATACGGTCAAGGACGGAACCATCCGGCATAACGATATGCGCATTGCCTTGCACCGGTGCCAGAATCACTGCGTCCGGAGCGTCGTTGCGAGGTGCGTCCGCAGACGTTTGCTGCGCGACCGTTTCGACGATGAGTTCGTCCGCTTCATCTGCGTGGGCGAGGTCCCCTCCCAATGTGGCGAATTGGGTGTAGGAATGCCGTTGTTCTCCGCGTTTCCTCGCGATGGCGGAGGGGCGCGAAGGAGAGCCCCCACCGTTGGGCTGGGAGGCGGTTTCTCCTCCGGAACTTGACGGTCCGCTTTGTTTGGGGAGCGTCAGCGAGAAGAACGCGGGAGATGTTTGGATCCAAGGTTGGTTGCCATATCCCTCGTATTGGCGTGTTATCGAAGGGATACCCATGCCGTAGCTTTCGATAAGCCGCAGACGGTAGAACACGTCGGCAAGCGTGCGGTTGCGGGGCATGGACATGCCGTTCAGGGCATCGGCGAGTGCGATATTCAGCGGGAGTCCGCCCGGTGAGATGAACTCCGCCCGGTCGGCGTAGATGTTGATGAAAGTGGTTCCCGTGGAATCGTAGTCGCGGTGCACGATGGCGTTCAGCAAGGCTTCGCGTAAGGCACTTGGAGGCCACGCGTGATGGTCGCTGCGGTAGAGTCCGTCGAATGTGGCCGATTGTGTGTTGTTCAGTTCCAAGAATCGGTAGGCGTCCTCCAGCTGCCGCAGTATCGAGCCAGTGAATTCCTGTCTGTCGATGAACGCGGATGCCTTGGTGGTTCCGGAGAACACCGCGCTTTTTATGGTGTGGTTGCATTGGTCCGAAAGCAACAATGCCGTGTTCGTGTACAGCTCGTTTTCGTTCACCAGTCCGAGTGTGCGCCGCTGCTTGTCTCCCCACTGCACGTCATGCTTGTGAAAATACGCGGCCGCATATTCGAAGGTGAGTTCCTGCCGCAGACAGGGCGACGAATCGAACGCCATATCGTCGCTTTCACGAAGCAGACGACGAATCTGATGTTCGCTTGCGGGCACCGAAGACACACCATGTCGGATGAACACTCCGGGAGACGTCAGTCCTTTGCTTCGCAGATAGTAGGGGCGTTGTGTGCCCCTCAACACAGTGACGTGCACGATTTCGTGAGGGCGTCCCTCCTCGTCGTTCACGCATTCGCGCGTGATGTCGGTATATGCCGTGAGATCGGGTCTGATGGCGTTGCGAATCATATCTCCGACCGCGCCCATAACGGAGTCTGGATCGTCAAGCCCGACGGGATTGCCGTCATCGTCGAATCCGATATAGAGGTCGCCGCCTTCACAGTTGGCGAATGCGATGATTTCCTTTTTCGTCCATTCGGTAAGCTGCCTTTTGAGCTCAACCGTGGAACTCTCCCGCAATAGGGTCATGGTGGCCTCCTTACCTTATTTATGTCTTCCACTGTAATTCATCGATAAGACATCGATGAATTCATCGATGACATAGCACTGGGTATGCGATAGGAGGCTATCGATTATTCGTATAGCGGATTGGGGTGCGTTCGGCCAGCCCGTATGCGCACTCGAATACGATGGTGAAGCATGGTTACTCCACGGATTAGTTACGCGCACCTGTTGGCCACGCCCAATCCGAAGCATGTCGACAGTCTGTTGGCGTTCTTCGAGAACGGCCGCGCCCAGCGCGGCACGGGCGGCTTCGGCGTCGAAATCGAGCATCTGCCCGTGCATAACGCCGACGACACCGCCGTGAGCTATTACGAGCCGAACGGCGTCGAGACGCTGCTGCAG
The DNA here is from genome assembly GCF_056356295.1 of Bifidobacterium sp. LH_558. Lineage (NCBI taxonomy): Bacteria > Bacillati > Actinomycetota > Actinomycetes > Bifidobacteriales > Bifidobacteriaceae > Bifidobacterium > Bifidobacterium sp. LH_558. The sequence goes on from NZ_JBKETZ010000004.1 coordinate 219,708, forward strand.
CGGCTGCGCCCGTACTACGACGAATCCAAGGAATACTGGGAGAACGGCCATCTGGTGGGGCTTGCCCGCGAGGGCGTGTCCGTATCCCTCGAGCCCGGTGGCCAGGTGGAGACCTCCATCGGCGTACTGCATGCGCCTGAGGAACTCAACGCCCTGTACTCCCGGTTCCGCGCGGAGGCCGACCCCATCGTGGCCGAGTTGGGCTGGCGATTCGTCGCCTACGGGTACCAGCCGAAATCCAGCTTCGCCGACGTGCCGGTGAACCCCAAAGACCGCTATGATGCGATGACCGCGTATCTGGGCCGCGTGGGCCAGTTCGGCCCCTGCATGATGCGCTGCTCTGCCTCCACGCAGGTGAGCATCGACTTCGTGGACGAACGCGACGCCGTCGCCAAAATGCGCATCGGCACCGCCATCGGCCCGATCCTCGCCTGGTTCTTCCGCAATTCGCCGTATTTCGAGGGGCGAATCAACCCCTATCCGCTGCTGCGCCAGCGCATGTGGGATTATCTCGACTTCCAGCGCACGAATGTGATTCCCGGACTGTTCGACCAGCGTTTCGGTTGGGAGGACTACGCCATCGACGTGCTGTCCACGCCGCTGATGTTCGCCGACCTCACGCACACTCCGGAGGCGCTCGAATCCGGCGCGAGCGGCAAAGAGCTGCACCGCGCCGCCTTCCATGAGAACGCGGGCGACGTCTATCCGGACCGCGAGCTCAACGCCTACGAGATCAACCACATTATCTCCACGCATTTCAACGATGTGCGGCTGAAGAACTTCATCGAACTGCGCCACTGGGATTCGCTGCCCGTCGAACGCGCCGAACGGCTCACTGAAATCGTCGCCTCGCTGTTCTATGTGCCCGCCAACCGCATCCGCTTGGAAAGCTACTTCGACGGTCTGCGCGAGGTGGATGTGCTCGAAGCCAAAGCCAACATCCAGGCGCATGGCCGCGACGCCAACCCTTACGGCCAGCCGCTCGATTTCTGGCAGGAGTTCCTGAATCTCGAAGGCATTCTCGCCGACGTCCCCGGTGATCCCGCCCATCCGGACGTGTTCCAGTCGTAACCGTTACCGGTATCCGTCCCACGTGGGGGAGGGGAAGAGCACCCGCTCGGCCCGCTCCCACAGTTCGACCATCGTCTCGTTGGGATTGGTCAGCGACTGAATCTGCACGCCGTCCATCGCGAAGAACACGGTGACGATCAGGTCGTGCAGGCGTTCGGGATTGCGATACTCTTCGGGCAGATTCCATGAGCCGCTCATCATGTCGTGCAATACGGCTTGGTGGCGGTTGACGTAGAAATCATGCGCGGGATGGTGCGGGTCGGACGCCTCGATCGCCAGACGCATGAACAGCGACACCAGCTCGGGTCGCTGCGCGTTGGTGCGCACCACCTCGCGGATGGCGGAAGGATAATTCCGCAGCTGATGGTCGTTCGTCTCGGAGTCGCCATGTCCGTCAGGCTCGTCGGATTCGTCGGGCAAGTTGGGTTCGTCCGGCTCGTTGGACTGAGATTGCTTGTGCCCGTCGGGGCTTTTGAGAAAATCCGTGCTGGTGTCGTAGTAGGTTTCGATGATTTGCGCCAGCAGTTCCTCGCGGCTTTTGACATAATGCCCCAGCCCTGGGAGTGTGAGCCCCACCGCGTCGGCCAGCGACTGCATGGAGAATCCGTATGATCCATATCGGCTGATCAATGTGATGGCCGCCTCGATGATCTGCGCGCGCCGTTCCTCGGCGTTCATCCGCACCCGCTTGCCGATGGGGCGGAACTCGCTGCGCTGTTCGTTCATCAGATGAACCTCCTATGTCCCCTTCCGCTACCGAGGGTAGCAGAACGCGGTGCTGGATGCCGCTCGAGACACGACACGCCGAATCACTATCTTATATATCTAAGATATAAAATAAGACCGTGGCAAGCAAGGATCGCCTGCCACTAGGGGAGCGGCTGAGCTCCCGACGAACCGCCTCGCGAGAACGGCATGGTCGCCATCGCACACGGTTCGCAAGAAGTAGAAAGAAGCAAGGAGATTACCATGTCTCAAGTCGAACAAACCACTTCGGGTGCCGGCACGCTCTCGAAGGCGAACAAGATGCGCTTCTGCATCGCGTTCTTCGTCTTCTCGTTCTGCTGGATGCTGGCCCTTCAGGTCGTGGCGGCGGTGCTGCTGCCGCAGCGTCTGGCCGACATCGCCCCCGATTCCAAAGACGCGATCTTCGGTGTGCTCAACTCCGCCACCGCGCTCGCCTCACTGATCTCGAACCTCGTGGTCGGCAACCTCTCCGACCGCACCCGCTCCATCTTCGGCCGCCGCACCCCGTGGATCGCCTCCGGCGGCATCCTCGCCGGCGTCACCCTGTTCGGCGTGGGCGTGCTGCCCAACGGCTTCCTTATCGGCGTGAGCTACTGCCTGGCCATGGTGGGCCTGAACATGATGATCGCACCGATCATCGCCTCCCTCTCCGACCGCGTGCCCGAAAGCATGCGCGGCACCATGAGCGCGTTCATCTCCGCCGGCACTCTGTTCGGCTCCGCCCTCGGCCAGATCGTGGGCGCGCAGTTCATCACCATGCAGCTGCCCGGCTTCATCGTCTCCGGTGTGGTGATGGCGCTTTCTGGCGTGCTCGCCGTCATCTTCTGGCCCAAGGAGGCCTCCAGCAAGGACATGCCCAAGATGGAGGGCAGCCTCAAGGACCTGCTGGTCAGCTTCCGCCCGCCGACCAAGGGCGCGCGCGACTTCTGGCTCGCCTTCGCCGGCCGCTCCCTGCTGCTGTTCAGCTACTACATGATCCTCAACTACCAGCTCTACATCCTGCAGGACTACATCGGCCAAAGCGTCGAGGACTCCGCCGTCACCATCTCCACCATGAGCCTAGTGCTGATGGTCGTCTCCCTGATCTCCGCCCTCTCCGCCGGTCCGATCTCCGACAAGATCGGCCTGCGCAAGGTGCCGGTCGTGGTCGCCAGCATCCTGCTCGCCATCGGCTACGCCCTGCCCTGGCTGATGCACAGCCCGCTCGGCATGATCCTGTTCAGCGCCATCGGCGGCTTCGGCTACGGCATGTACGGCTCCGTCGACCAGGCCCTCAACGTCGACGTGCTGCCCAACGAGGAGGAAGCCGGCAAGGACCTCGGCATCCTGAACATCGCCACCACGCTCGGCCAGATGGTCGGCCCGATCGTCACCTCCGCCATCGTGGTCGCCACCGGCTCCTATCAGCTGGTGTTCCCGACCGCCATCGTGCTGGTCACCCTCGCCTGCGTCTTCATTATGATGATTAAGAAGGTCAAGTAGCCTCCCGCCTCATCAGCACAGTCGCGGCCGGAGTCGCCGACGCCATACCCAGGCGGATTCCGGCCGCGCAACCTCCGCAAGCCCGTCTTACCAGTCCCGCAACACACGCCCACACCCCACCCCAAGAAAGGACACGTCCATGACCACCTTCATCGACCCGAACCGCGAAATCGGACGCATCGACCCCAAGCTGCACGGCCAGTTCATCGAATTCCTCGGCGAATGCATCGACGAAGGCCTGTGGGTGGGGGAGGACTCGCCGATCGAGAACGAACAGGGCTACCGCAAAGGCACGCTCGACGCCCTGCGCGCCCTCGAACCCCCGCTGCTGCGCTGGCCCGGCGGATGCTACGCCGACACCTACCACTGGCGTGACGGCGTGGGGCCGCAGTCCGAACGCAAAACCACCTTCAACGAGAACTTCGCCACCTACGAGCTCGACGACCACAGCTTCGGCACCGACGAATTCCTGCGCCTGTGCGAGATGCTGGGAGCGGAGCCGTGGATCAACATCAACATGCTCTCCGGCACCGTGGCGGAGATGAAGGAATGGATGGAATACTGCAACCGCGAACAGCCCACCGACGTGGCGCTCGAACGCGCAAGCAACGGCCATGAGGCGCCGTACGGCGTCAAATACTGGGGTATCGGCAACGAGGTGTGGGCCGGCGGCGGCACCATGACCCCGTCCACCTACATGGACGAATACCGCCGCTTCGCCTCCGCGATGCCGAAGTTCACCACCGACGTTTTCGCCCCCTCGCCGATGTACGCCATCGCCTGCGGTCCCGACGGCAACAAGCCGCGCGAACGCGAGGCGTGGACGCAGGACTTCTTCCGTGCGCTCGCCGAATACCGCCAGCCGCCCATCAACGGCTACGACCTGCACTTCTACAACTGGAATGTGGACAATGACGCCGACACCCCGACCGAATTCGACGAGGCCGGCTGGAACACCGTGATTGACGGCTGCCTGGAGTTGGAAGATATTCTGCGCGACCAGTGGCGTCTTATGCAAGACGGCCTGGCGCTGATCCACGAGCCCGAAGTCGCCATGGACACCAAGCTCGAGCATGTCGACCTGATCATCGGCGAATGGGGCAACTGGCATAAGACCGCGTTCTTCGCCCGCCCGGCCCTGAAGCAGCAAGTGACCATGCGCGACGCGGTCACCACCGCGCTCACGCTCGACCTGCTGCAGCGCAACTGCGACAAGGTGTCGATGGCTTGCAACGCGCAGACCATCAACGTGCTCAACTCGCTGGTGCTCACCGAAGGCGAGGCCACCATCCTCACGCCGAACTACGACGTGTTCATGATGTACAAGGCCCACCGCGGTGCCGTCGCACTCGACGTGCCGCGTCAGGACGCCGCGGACGAGTCGGTCTACACTTTCGCCTCCAAGTCGGCGGATGGCAAGGAGCTGCTCGTGAACCTCACCAACGCGCATATGAACGATGCCGCCGAGGTCACCGTGGTGATTCCGGCCGCCGCGCGCGTCGAAGAGGCGACCGTGCTGACCGCCGCCGATCCGCACGACTGCAACACCGCGGAACAGTCCGATCTGGTCCGCGCCCATGCGGTGCCGGTTGAGGGCATGGTGAAGGCGACCGTCGCTGGTTCCGGCACCGAACTGGTCGTCTCGCTGGCTCCCGCTTCGGTGAACACGCTGCGCATCGCGCTCGCGTAACGCAGAGCCGTTCTTTATCGCTTATTGGTCATTCGCGCGTTTCGCACGTTCCCTATTTGGGGACGTGCGAAACGCGTATTGCGTGGTGGGCGGTTGCGCGCCCTCACGGGGCCAATCGTATGGGAATGCGGGGCATCAGAGACTGGAATGAGGTCGAATACGTTTGGAAAGGGGTTTGAAAGGGGGAGTATTTCGCGCGTATTTTTCTGACGAAGACTGTAGTTCTGGATGTCGGAAAGGTTTGCGGGGGATGGCACGTCGGGGGTTCAATCAGCAGCAATTGGCGTATTTACGGGCTTTACCCGTGGTGAAATCGGCTTCTGAGACTCGAATTGTGTATACCGATGAGTTTCGACGCGAATGTATGCGGCGGTATAAGAACGGCGAGTCCGCGATACAGATTTTCCGCGATGTGGGACTGGATCACCGCCTGATCGGACGTAAGAGGATTGAACGGTGCGTGGACCGATGGCGCAATCAGGAGCGTGATCGACAGGAGTCTCGCCGCGGCGAATTGTTGGCGTATGGGGACGGCGATGCCGTTGCGGAGGAGTCCGCGACGGTGAGGGATGCGCTGATTGTGAGGCAGCTGATGCGTATTCGCGAGCTGGAGGATCAGGTTCGCGAACTACAAGCCAAAGTGGCTGAATTATCTACGGGGGCAGGCTCTCGGCCTATGTGATTTCGGGGGAAACCCCAATCTTGCTTGTGCTCGGCATTGGTGGGAATGGTCGGTTTGGGGACTCCCGCAGCGCAACGAATGCCATGTTGGGGGGTATTCGTCACCAAGGGTGGTGACGTGATTTTTGGGGATGCGGGTGCATTTTATAGGGGGGGGGGGGCATTTGCAGCTAAAACTCTAAGGAGTAGTTGTCATAGGTGATGAAGGGATGAGCGATGCCTCAACACAATCGCGATAAAGGAAAGCGGTGGCTGTCTCGTCTGATGAGCGGCGTTGTGGCCGTGGCGACGGTGGCATGTTTGGGCGTAGGCGCCGGCATCGCATCCGCTCAGACCGCCGGCGAAGAAACCCTCTATGAAACGACTCAGTCGGAAACGACCGAGTCGGAGACGATGACACAAAGCGATTCTGACAAGTTGCTTGAATCAATCAACGATGCGTTGTCCGATGAAGATTTCGCTGATGATGATTTCGTCGATGAGGATGCGACGGTTGAAGCCGATGACACGAAAACTGACGAAGTGACTATCGAAACGCCATCCCAATCAGGACTTCTCGAAACGACATCCGATGATGGGGGTGAGAAGCTGATTCTGCCTTCTTGGAATTACCGAAGCGGTGAAGGTCAGCCGAATTTTCTCCAGATCACTTTCATGAACGACTATATGAATTATCTTCCGGATTATAATGTGACGCTTAAACTCACGCCGATAATGGGATTCTATAATGATGCGGCCGGCGGGGAGATTAGCGCAGAGGATGTTCCTATGCCGCGCAATGGCGAAGGCGCCACGGAATGCCCAATCTCGCAAGGCCTATCATGCGAAGTGACAACGACATATGCTGCTTCCAGTACGGCGGTGTTTGGAGGACGCGAGAGCTGGTTCGAGTTCGATAATCGTGAGGCCACGTATTACTACTTGGTCAGTGTAAAGAAATCGGATAGGGATGGCGTTACCAATTCTATGCGCGTCTTTCTTATCAAAGAAAAGGTTTACCTAGATGTTGTGCTCTGGAACTCCTGGGCTGATTACGAGATCATCACCAACGAAACGGGGTCATTGTTAACTTCTCGGGTGCTTGTGGATAAGGGCAATGATGAATACAGTTCGGCGTTTTCTCTGAACGCTTTGTCGGACGAAACTCTTTCAGGGACGGGCAGTTTTGGAACGGCAGACAGCTGGAATTTAACGTTTAATGCTTTCCCGTCATTAAATGTGGAAATTGGTGCCAAAAAACAAATTCAGGGCGAGGTTGCGCAAGAGGACTCAGATGGACGGTTTTCGCTTTTGCTGCAACGAGACGATTCCTCGAATCCAATGCCCGGAGGCACACGAGGGATTCCTTATACCGCAGACGGCTACTACGACGTTCAATATCGATACGATGAGGATAGAGAACTGTTGGTTTTTTCATTAGCCAGTCCATCAGATGAGTGGAATTCCTGCAAGGAAAATACCGTCTGTGGTACCGTGTCGGGCGCGTTCACGGACAAGAACAAGGATGATATCTCGAATACGTTATCGAGTGACTTTTCGATTCCGTTCTCATACCTCGACTGGTTCTACAAACAGTGGCATGATGAGCCGGTGACGTTTACATACACCTTATGTGAACAGGCGCCTGGTGATGTCGAGACGTGTGTGGCAGATGCTACGGACGTGTGGGACACGACGAGCACAAAGTCGTATGTGAAAGACGGTGTGGTATATGACGCATCGAAGTACACGGTCTCGGTGACCATTAGTCATTCCAAGGCTGATAGACAGATGGCCTCATCCGTCACATACACCCAGATTGTGGATGAGGATGGCAACAAAGTCAGCAACGGCACGGAGTCGGAGGACAAGCCGACGTTCGTGAACACCCGCCAAGGTGTGACCTGGTCCAAGGTCGCTGAAGGCACTGAGGAGTTGCTTGGAGGGTCGGAATGGACGATCACGTCGGAACAGACCAAGGAACAGCAGACCGTCGAAGACTGCGCCGCCGCGTCTGAGGATGAATGCACCGGTCTCGACAAGGATCCGGTAGCCGGCCAGTTCTTGGTCAGAAGCCTCAATCCCGGCACCTACCAGTTGCGCGAGACCAAAGCCCCCGACGGCTATCGGAAATATGCCAAGGATTACACCTTCACCATCACTGGCGAGGGTTCCGATAGTGAAGTGAAAGTGGGGCCGATCTCCAATCCATTGGGTTGCGTGAAGTGGCAAAAAGTCGACTCCTCGAGCAACAAGCCGATTGGTGAATCGGAATGGACCATCACCCGAGTGAAAAACGCGCAAGGTGAAGACGTCACCGAAGCCTCGATTGAGGTTGTGGACAACGGAACGAATGACCAAGATTCTGTTGCGGGACAAATCCATGTGACCGGCTTGAAGACCGGCACCTACCGTCTGGTGGAAACCAAAGCCCCTGATGGGTATCAGGATTCCTCGAAAGAATACGAATTCGTTATATCGGAGGACATCACAACTGAGACCGCCGACTGCGTGACTGTGAACTCTGGAGTCATCAGCAACGATCGCATTGTCATTGAATCTCTGCCGATGACCGGTGGTGATTTTGAAGCCACGCCATATATTGCGATGGGAATTCTGTTGGTCGCCGCCTTGGCGCTTGGGGTGGTTACCACACGATCGAAAGGCGGTCGTATCTGAGCTATGTCGTTCGCGGTCGCCTATGGCGATTGCAGCTGGAACCGATTGGAATATTGCAGCGTTCGCGAGAGAACAATCGGATTATTGATTGATTTTTCGGTCCACACCCATGTGCTCCGAAAGAGTAGGAAAGGGAAAATTCCAATGAAGATAAGAAAACTGTGGGCCAGCCTTGCTGCCGTGGCCATGACGGTTGCTGGTCTGGCGGTGGGGGCCACTACAGCCAACGCCGCCGACGAAATATTGAACGATTCGCAGACCGTGACGTTCACCGCTTCAAGCGCGGATCAGTTGTCGGGCCGTACGTTGAGCGCCTATAAGCTGGCCAATTACACGACGGGCTCGAACAAAATAAGCGTTTCGGACAATGCCAGAGCGGCCATCACGTTAGCTTTGTCGGAGATCTTCCCGGATGATGCCAAAACACTGCAGTCGGATGATGTCTCTGATCCGCTGCTGTGGGTATTGGTGAAGGGCAAGCTCGATGATGCGGCGATGCGTCAGCTTGCGAACGCGTTGGAAGAAGACGTCGAATTGTTGGGTACCGCCACAACGGTGACGTTATCCAACGTAACAGGAAGCGGTAACAGCTGGCAGTCGACGGTGACTCTGCCTGCTGGCTGGTACCTGTTCGTGGATAATAACAGCGATGCAGGTAAGACCCCGTCTCAGGCCATGATTGTGGGAACGCTGTGGGACAAGATGGCTGACAGCGGAACGGTGAATCTCAAGGCCGAGGACTTTGTGAAAACCGCCGATCGTCTGAACGTGAGCGTGGGCGACGAAGTCCACTACACGCTGAAGAACTTCAATGTACCGAATCTTGCCGGTGTGGCTGAGCAGGATTTCTTCTACCGCATCTACGACTACCCGTCTAAGGGCCTGACCGTGGATACTGCCACCGTCAAGGTGTTCATCGACGGTAAGGAGCTTCCCCGCACTGAGTACTGGGTGACCCCAGCCAACGTCGTGGGCACCCGTGAGGTCGGTGCCGAAGTCAAAGAGTCGGCGGACGCGTACTTCACCATCGATCTGACCACTTACTTGTTTAACAACTGGTCGAATAATCTGGAAGGCCAACCGATCGTCATCACGTACACCGGTACTGTGAATGATGAGATCAGCAGCAACCGTGGCGAGTACGCGGAGAACGAAGCGTGGCTCGACAACAGCGGACGTAAAACCCCTCATTACAAGTACAAGGTGTACACCGGCCACTTCAGCTTCACCAAGGTCGATGCCAACGGCAGGACCCTGAACGGTGCCAAGTTCACGGTGCAGTTCACCGATGCTGCGGATAACTCCACCGAGGCTGACAAGGCCAATGTCGGTAAGTGGCTGGGAGAGCAGGATGACAACGGCAACTGGACGTTCATTGACCGTGATGGTAAGCCCTACGAGTTCGAAAGCGAGGACGGTGTCTTCACCTTCGAAGGTCTGGCACCGGGCACCTATGTAGTGACCGAAACCCAGCAGCCGGAAGGTTTCTTGGGCATCATGGCTTCCTTCACCATCACGATCACCAACACGACTGAAGATTCGGACAATTCCACCTTCACCATGAAAGGCAACAACGACATCTGGGGTCTGGTCAATGGGACGGATCAAACGGTGAAGAACCTGACGGTTCCCAATCTGCCCAAGACCGGTGCGGGCGGCATCGCGATATTCTCCGTGATCGCACTGCTGGTCGCGGGCGCGGCATTGGCCGTGGGCTTCAAAGCCCGCGATGCCAAGCGCATGTTCAACCGGTGATTGAATGATTAATACGGATGGACGGAGTGGCGTATGCCATTCCGCCCATCCTTCTTTGTGCAGCGCGGAATACGCGGATGGATTAGCTAAAGGAAAGGACGTGTCCGATATGGGGAGGTTCACAATGGATGAGGTCGCTTACCTGAGCGCGTTGCCGGCCGTGGAGTCGGTGAGTGAATCCGGTCGCATCAAATATGCGGAATGGTTCAAAATTGAGTTCCTGCGCTGTTACTGGAGGGGAGAGTCGCCCTCGCGCATCTTCCGCAGGGCGGGGATGGATTCCGGACTGTTGGGATTGAAAAGAATCGAACGTTGCAGCGCCCGCTGGCGTGAGAATCCCGAATTGGTGGCGGCGTCGAAACAGAAAGTGGGGGAGGAGCTTGATTCCGTACGCGGCGGCATGCTGTCGAATACGGATCTGCGTATGCCGCCGGGCAAGTCGGTGAGAAATGTTCCCGATGCGCGTGACGCGGTGATTCGATGGCAGCTTATGCGCATCGTCGAACTGGAGCAGGAACTCGCCTTGGTACGTGGACGGAAAGGCGTCGATGGACGCAGAGTCTGAAAACATCGCCTCCGAACTATGTTTTGAGGAAGTCATCGATATCGCGGATGTCGCGGCTTCCCAGCGCCGGTGGCGGCGCCGGTATGCGCTGCTGCGCGCCATATCGACGATACTGCTGACCGTGGCGTTGTGCGTGGGGGTGTATCCGCTGGCCTTGCAATTCCAATCGGCCCGGCGATTGGAGAGCGAGTCGCAGACCAGTGAGCAGAGCGTGCTGCAATGGGTGTATCCGCGGGCCGAAGACGAATTGGCCGCGGCCAGATCGTACAACGAGCGGCTCGCGCAATCCGGGCAGCCGGTGTTGGGCGATGCCAAGGATCCGTTCTCTTCGTCGCAGGGCGCGTCCCAGGCCAGCGGCGAAGACACGATCGCTTCGAAAGACGAGGAATACCAATCCTTGCTCGATACCGGAGGCGGAGTGATGGGAACGATTCGCATTCCGCAGATCTCGGTGACGTTGCCGATCGGCCACGGCACCAGCGAAGAGACTCTGCTCGCCGGCGCCGGGCATCTGTACGGCACCTCGCTGCCGGTGGGAGGGGCGTCGACCCATGCCGTGATCACCGGGCATCGTGGCCTCACCCAAGCCGCGATGTTCACCCGACTGGACGAGCTGGAACTCGACGACTACTTCTACATCGAAGTGTTGGGGAAGACCCTGGCCTACCGGGTCGACAACATCAGCGTGATCGAGCCGGACGACACCAGTTCCCTGCGGGTGACGCAAGGCGAGGATCGTGTGACCCTGATGACCTGCACGCCGTACGGTGTGAACACGCATCGTCTGCTGGTGTCCGGAGTGCGCGTGAACATGCCCTACCCTGCCCCCGAACCCTCGAATGTGTATGACGCGCGCGCCATCGCCCTCACAACCGGCTTCGGCATCCTCGCCGCCGGCGTGACAATGGTGTTCATCGCTCGCCGCGTCAGACGTTCGCCCAGGATGCGCGCGGCGGGAAGCCCCGCGCATGCGTCGTGCTGAACTGACCTGAATATAATTACGCGGAAAATAGGCGACTTCCGTAATTCCGTTCACTGAGTTTTTCTCAGCGACCGGAATTACGGAAGTCGCCGTTTTCTCGTGTAATCCCGTTCACTGAGTTTCCGCCAGTGAACGAAATTACGGAAGTCGCCTATACACTGGTGCGTATGGTGAATGAAAAGCAGAAGCGGGTGCGCAAGAGTCCGCAGGAGCGGCGGGAGGAAATCGTCGAGGCCGCGACCCGTCTGGTGAGCGAGCGGGGGTTCAACGGCATTTCGCTCAAAGACGTGGCCGACGAGGTGGGGATGAGCCAGCCCGGACTGCTGCACTATATCGGCACCAAAGAGGGGTTGCTGTCAATGCTGGTCACGGACAGTTACGACACCACCGGCACTCCGGAGGATTTTCTGAAGTCCGGGTTGCCCGGCAGTGATCCCGAAGCCCTGTCGTTCCCGTCGTATCTGCGTTTTTTGGTGCGGCATAACGCGGCCCGCCGCATGATGGTGCAGATGTATATGATTCTGCAAACGGAGTCGCTGAACCCCGACCATCCGATGCATGAGTATTTCGGCAACCGCCCGGATGCGGTGTGGGACTATTACAGCCAGTTCCCCTGGAGGATCCCCGAGCAGTTGGGCTCATGGGATGAGTCGATGAGGCCGGTGGTGCGCCAGTGCATCGAGGCGATGGACGGCATCCAGCTGCGGTGGCTGCGCAGGCCGCCGATCGATATGTACGACGAATGGCTGGCGTTCGAGCGGATGATTTTCCCCTCACCGATGTGGGATAGGTACCGCTGATATATACCTTGCGTTCGGTAGGTAAGAAAGACGTTGTTGACTGGACTTGACAACGTCTTTTCTTTCCCTTATCCTTCTATTATCTAATGCCCATTAGATATAAAACAAAGGAGTTTATGATGAGCGCAGCAACGGTTGACCATATCCTCTTTGGCGCCGCCTACTACGACGAATACCTGATGATGAAGGATCTCGATCGCGTCGACACCGACATGCAGATGATGGTGGACGCCGGCATCAACGTGATCCGCATCGCCGAATCCACATGGAGCACTTGCGAGCCGCAGCCCGGCGTCTTCGACTTCTCCCATGTCGACCGCGCGCTCGACGCCGCCCACCGCCACGGCATCGACGTGATCGTGGGCACCCCGACCTACGCCGTGCCGACCTGGCTGGTCAAAATGCATCCGGACGTGCTGGCCGTCACCCCGAACGGCGAAGGCAAGTACGGCTCCCGCCAGATCATGGACATCGTCAACCCCGCCTACCGCTTCTACGGCGAGCGCGTGATCCGCGAACTCATCAGCCATGTCGCCGACCATCCGGCCGTCATCGGCTATCAGGTGGACAACGAGACCAAGTACTACGATTCCGTCTCCGCCGACATGCAGGCGCTGTTCGTCAAGTACCTGCGCGGCAAGTTCAACGACGACCTCGACGCGCTCAACGGGCATTTCGGCCTCGACTACTGGTCGAACCGCATCAACGCGTGGGAGGATTTCCCCGACGTGACCGCCTCCATCAACCAGTCGCTGCGCGGCGAATTCGACGTGTTCCGCCGCGCCCAGGTGGCCGAATTCCTCGCCTGGCAGGCCGATATCGTGCGCGAATACGCCAAGGAAGGCCAGTTCGTCACCCAGAACTTCGACTTCGAATGGCGCGGCTACTCCTACGGCGTGCAGCCCGCGGTCGACCACTTCAAGGCCTCCCGGGCCCTCGACATCACCGGCGTGGACATCTACCACCCCACCGAAGACGAACTCACCGGCAAGGAGATCGCCTTCGGCGGCGACATGACCCGCTCCACCAAGGATGGTGCCAACTATCTCGTGCTCGAAACCGAAGCCCAGGGGCAGCACGGCTGGCTGCCGTTCCCCGGCCAGCTGCGCCTGCAGGCCTACAGCCACCTCGCCTCCGGCGCCGACTCGGTGATGTACTGGCATTGGCATTCCATCCACAACTCCTTCGAAACCTACTGGAAGGGCCTCATCAGCCACGATCTGGAACCGAACCCCACCTACCGTGAGGCCGGCGTGTTCGGCAAGGAGATCGCGCAGGTGGGGGAGCGCCTCGTGCATTTGCGCAAGCGCAATCAGGTCGCCATCATGGTGAGCAACGAGGCGCTGAGCGCCCTCGAATGGTTCCGCCTTGAAACCGGCTTCCCCGACGGCGTGGGCATGAACTACAACGATGTGGTGCGCCGCGTGTATGACGCGCTGTTCGCGCTCAACATCGAATGCGACTTCGTGCCCGTCGACGCGCCGGCCGAACGCCTCGCCAAGTACGCGATGGTCGTGACCCCGGCCCTGTACTGCGCTCCGCAGGCCACCACCGACACCCTGCGCGACTACGTGGCGAACGGCGGCCACCTCGTCTCCACGCTGCGCTCCTTCGTCACCGACGAAGAGGTGACCGTGTGGCACGACCGCGCCCCGCACAACCTCACCGACGTGTTCGGCATGACCTACAACCAGTTCACCCGCCCGAAGGGCAACGTGCCCGTCGACTTCGCCGGCGCGCTCAGCGGCGCTGCCCAGGCAGACGCGGAAGCGCTGATCGAACTGCTCAACACGGACGCAGACACCCTCATGCTCGCCTCCTACGGCCACTATGCATGGAAGGATTATGCGGCCGTCACACGCCACGCCTTCGGCAAGGGCAGCGCCGAATGGATCGGCACCGTGCTCGACGCCGACGCCATGAAGGCCGTGCTGGCCGAAGCCGTGGCGAACGCCGGCATCGAATCGGATGGCGCCGCGCTCGCGGGCTCTGTTGTGGTGCGCCAGGGCGAGAACGCCAAGGGCGAAACCGTCACCTACCTGCTCAACTACTCCGCCGAACCGGTTACGGTCGCCAGCCCCGTCGCGGGCGAGGTGGTTGTCGCTCCGGTCGTCGTCGGCACGGAGGGCACGGTGGATGAGGCGGCCTCGGCGGATCTGCCCGCCAAGGCCGGAGCCAAGGTCGCGGTCGGCGACGAGCTGACCATCGGCCGCTGGAACCTGATGGTGATCGCCGGCTAGGGAATCAGCAGGTCGATCAGAGCCTTCCACTCGCCGACGAAATCGACCTCGCGCGCACCGTTGAGCCAGCGCAGCTGCAAGCCTTCCATGGCGGACAGCGCCTGCACGGCGGTGCGCTCGGGGTCGGCCACGCCATCGCGCTTGGCGGCGAAGGCGTACTCCTTGAGCAGATTGATCTCACGCGCCTCGAAATACTCATGTGCCGGATGGTCCTGGCTTAAGGCCTCGCTTTCCAGCAGGGTGTAGAGGCGCACCAGCTCAGGCCGCGCTGCGTTGGTCTCCACGGTGGCGTTGAGGATGGCCTTCAGTCCGTGGTCGCAGTGGTAGGCGATGCCGTCGGCGAGCACGTCGCCGGTCACGCCCTCGACTCCGAGATGTTCGGCGATGGCGATCTGGTTGATGCGGTCGGCGTGCTTCAGCGCCTCCACCAGCAGCTCCTCCTTGCCGGAGAAGTAGTACAGCAGACCGGCTTCGGTGATGCCCTCGGCGTCGGCCACGTCGCGGATGGTGAAGCCCCAGAACCCGAACTGGGAGATGCAGGAGATGGTGGTGTCCAGGATATGCCTGCGCCGGTCCTCTGCGCTCATGCGTTTGGTGGGGGAGGGTGTGCGTCGTCTCATCGGCGCTCCTTTCTGGAGTGCGCGCGTCGTGCGGCAGGTCTCATATCAGATGAATTTGTCTACTTACAAGGTACTAGGTAAATGAGAAGGAGGTGTCGATTCCTCGGCGCGACACGCCGAATTTCCAGCTTTAGTTAGATGGGATTATTATCTAACTAAGCAATTACTAAGTACTGGAAAACAAGAACGGTGATTGCCCTACAACTCAAAGAGGAGTAGATCACCGCCGATTGCGAAATACTCGATAACCACACGAATATTCCGTATACCGGTACGGACCATGACGTCCATGATTTGCAAGAAAAGAGGTTTCCCAATGAGCGATCCGTTTACCGCCGCGCCCTCCAAGGAAGAGCGTCTGGCCGCGTACAACGCGAACATCGCCGCCGCCAACGCCGACCCGGCCCTGTCCCCGGCGACCGGCAACCCGCTGGACAAGCTGTCCGTCGCGCGATACGGCGCCGGCTTCCTGATCTTCGGCATCCTGTGGATGAGCGGCCTGGGCATCGTGTCCGCCGTGCTGCTGCCGGAGCACTACAAGAGCATCGAGGGCATCCAGCCCGAGGCCCTGCTGGGCATCGTGAACGCCGCCACCGCGGTCGCGTCCCTCGTCTCCAACCTGCTGTTCGGCAACTTCTCCGACCGCTCCCGCTCGCGCTTCGGCCGCCGCACCCCGTTCATCCTCGGCGGCGCGGTCCTGGGCGGCGTGACCCTGTTCCTGACCGGCACCACCACGAACCCGGTCCTGCTGACCGTGTTCTACTGCGCCTGCATGTTCGGCCTCAACTGCATGATCGCCCCGATGGTCGCGATCCTCTCCGACCGCGTGCCCTCCGGCATCCGCGGCACCATGAGCGCCTTCTACGGCGCCGGTGCCACCATCGGCTCGCCCATCGGCACCATGATCGGCGCCCTGTTCATCACCAACCTGATCCCCGGCTTCGCCGTCGCCGGCGTGCTCATGTTCCTCGGTGGTCTGGTCTCCGTGCTCATCATGCCCAAGGAGGGCCCGGCCGACTTCCTGCCCAAGGACAAGGGCTCCTTCGCGGACGTGCTCATGAGCTTCCGCCCGCCGAAGTTCTCCACCGCGCACGACTTCTACAAGGCGTTCGCCGGCCGCTTCTGCATGCTGGTGAGCTACCAGATGATCTTCGCCTACCAGCTGTACATCATCCAGAACTACGTGGGCCAGACCGCCGAGGAGTCCGCCGTCACGATCTCCGTGATGTCCTCCATCATCATGGTCGTCTCCCTGATCGGCTCCTTCATCTCCGGACCGGTCTCCGACATCATCGGCCGCCGCAAGCTGCCCGTGATCGTCGCCTCCGTGCTGTTCGCCGTCGGCATCGCCATGCCGTGGATCATGCCCTCCACCACCGGCATGTACCTCTTCGCCGGCATCGCGGGCCTCGGCTACGCGGTCTACTCCGCCGTCGACCAGGCCCTGCTTGTGGACGTGCTGCCGAACAAGGAGGAGGCCGGCAAGGACCTCGGCATCCTCAACCTCGCCACCACCCTCGGCCAGATGGTCGGCCCGATCATCATGAGCGCCATCGTGCTGTCCCTGGGCTACGCCTTCGCGTTCCCCATCTCCATCGCCCTGGCAATCATCGGATGCTTCTTCATCATGGTCATCAAGAACGTCAAGTGATCCCTTCTCCCAGCGCCCCGCGTCAGGGCGGCTTCCAGTCGGCCGGACGCGGGGCGTTCCCTATTCCCAATACTTTTCCAATCCCATGCAAAGGAGCATGATATGACCACGTGGATCGCCACGACGCAAGAGAACAAACTTGAGGACCGCTCGGCCGACATCGCCGCCACCGGCGCCACCACCGCCCCCGACCTGCAGCTCACCGGCGAGGAATTCCAAGCCCTGCGCGGCTTCGGCGGCTGCTTCAACGAGCTCGGCTGGCTGCCCTTGCAGCAGGTGAGCGAAGAGGAGCGCGACCAGATCATCAAGGAGCTGTTCAGCCCCGACGAGATGAACTTCACCTTCAACCGCGCGCCCGTCGCCGCCAACGACTTCGCCGACCATTGGTACAGCTACGACGAGATCGAAGGCGACTATGAGATGGAGCATTTCTCCGTCGAAAACGACGAAAGCACGCTGATTCCGTACATCCACCGCGCCCAGGAGTGGCAGCCCGACATGCAGCTGTTCTCCAGCCCGTGGTCGCCGCCCACCTGGATGAAGCGCCCGAAGGCCTACAACTACGGCCGTCTGATCCAAACTCCGGAGAATCTCAAGGCCTACGCCAAGTATCTGGTCAAGTATGTGCAGGCCTATGCCGAGCATGGCATCACCGTCAACCAGCTGCATGTGCAGAACGAGGTGTTCGCCGACCAGAAGTTCCCCAGCGCCCTGTGGGACTCCGAGGCGATGAAGGTGTTCATCCGCGACTATCTCGGCCCCGCGTTCGAGGAGGCCGGGCTTGACACCGACATCTGGCTGGGCACGCTCAACGGCCCCGAAGACATGGCATGGACCGGCGGCGGTTACGGCATGCGTCTGAACAACTACAACCGTTACGTCGACAACATCCTCTTCGACGACGAGGCGCGCAAGTACATCAAGGGCATCGCCTACCAGTGGGCCGGGCAGAACTGCATCGCCCGCACGCACGAGTCGTGGCCCGAGATCGAGCTGATCCAGTCCGAATCAGAATGTGGTATGGGCGACAACAGCTGGGAGTATGCGGAATACATCTTCCACCTGATCAACCATTACCTGCGCAACGGCGCCACCGCCTACACCTACTGGAATATGATCCTCGACGACCAGGATTCCACATGGGGATGGTGGCAGAACTCCCTGTTCACCATCACCGCCGACACCCATGAGGTGCGCCGCAATCCCGAATACTACGTGATGCGCCACTTCTCGCAATTCGTGCGCCCCGGCGCGAAGGTGCTCGGCACCACCGGCCACTTCAACTCCATGGCCATCGCCTTCCGCAACCCCGATGGCACCATCGCCGTCGTGGCGCAGAACGCGCTCGAAACGGAGATGCCGTTCGAATTCGCGGACCCGGCCGACGCCTCGCGCGGCATCAAGGCCACCCTCGCCCCGCGCTCCTTCAACACCTTCGTGCTGGACTAGGGGAGCGGCTGAAGTCATAAGAAAACGTCTTGCGGCCCATCCGGAAAGGATGTGCCGCAAGACGTTTTCTTAGTCTTGTTTCCCCACATCGCGATGGGTATCCGAATCGTAGCTGGAATCCGTAGGCCGCTGCCAATCGAAACGTGGACGCTCCGTAAAATCATCATCGAGGGTGATGAGTCTTTATCCAGTGCGTCGCAATGGAAAGCAGCACTCCGACTGAGGAAAAAACGAAGCCGAGTATGAGGTAATCGAGCGGCGGAAAGTAGATATTCCATCCACGGAACATATTTAACGATGTGCCGATGATCATCGTCGCAATCAACGACAATATCCCTGAAAGCAGTATGGTCAGCAGGTTTGCGCATACGCCTCGATGAGATCTCCCCGATTTGAAGCCGATATAAAGAAGCTGGCATGGGAGAACAATCCATAGCACGCCATAAATCGACAGAACTGACGGGAACACCCATATGACCACAAGCGATATTATCCAGACAAGCGCCTGAATCAATATAGGGGCTCTCCTCCGGGAGTTTGCGCCTCCCGTTCCTTCTTTGTGACTCATTCCACACATTGCGGCACCCCATTCCTTATGACTTCTTCTGCCGGTTGGGGCGATGGGCGGTGTCCATGTCGAGATACTGGGTGATGTCTTCTTCGCCCTCGTCGAAGATTTGGTCGAATTCCAGGGGCGTCTTCTTTGATGGCGTTTTCATATGAAAAGGCTATCACTTTCGATATGTGCTCTGGAAAGATGCGCGGGTAATGTCTGTTTAATTGACTGCTGGATGTTAGACGTGTGGGATGAGATCGTTGTATCTGATTTTTACGCGCATGTAATATCGGAGAGCAGACGGGTATGGGCCGGACGGAAGGATGATGTGGTGCTTTCAGTGTCCGTTGTGGAGGATGACGACGATTGCCGCACGCAGATGTGCGACTTTCTGCAGCGCTACGGCCGCGAGTGCGGCGAGCGCGTCGAAGTGACGACCTATGAGGACGGCGACGGCATCGCCAAGCAGTACAAGCCCGGCTGCGACATCATCCTGATGGATATCGAGATGCGCTTCATGAACGGCATGGACGCGGCCGCCGAAATCCGCAGAACCGACGACGCCGTCACTATCATCTTCGTCACCAACGCACCCCAATACGCGATGAAGGGGTATGAGGTGGGCGCGTTCGACTACATCCTCAAACCCATGACCTACGGCACGTTCCGCCAGCATTTCGAGCGTGCGGTCCGCAGCCTGCGCAGGCGGCAGGGGAGTTTCGTGACGCTGCCCATGGCGGGCGGCTTCCAGCGCGTGCGCACCGACGCCATCCGATACGTCGAGGTGCGCGACCATACGCTGGTGCTGCACACGACCAACGGCGACATGGCCGCCCGCGTCACCATGCGCGAGCTGGAGGAGAAACTCGACAGGAGCGTGTTCTTCCGCTGCAACAAGATGTTCCTGATCAACCTCGACTATGTGGACGGGCTCAACGGATCCGACGTGCTGATCGGAGACGAGACGGTGATCGTCAGCCGCGCCCGCCGCAAGCCCTTGCTGGACGCGCTTAACGACCGCATGGGGGAGACGGCGTTATGAGTCCGGATAATCCCATGGATATGACGCTGGTCGAAACCCCCGGCAGCTACTACATGTTCGCCTACTGGTTGGCCGCGCTGGTGCTGTGCGTGGCGCGTATGCCGCGCCGCTTCGACTGGTGGCGCACCACCGCCCTGTCGCTGGGCGCGATCGGCCTGCTGGAGGGGTGGATGCGGCTGACCGACGGCATTCCCATGATGCTGTACGTGCCCAGCGTCGCGTTGTGCATGGCGGTGGTGTTCGTTTTCATCCTCGCGACGTGCCGGTTGAACGCCATGCAGGCCGGATACTACACGGTGCAGGTGGTGATGCTGGGGGAGTTCGCCGCCTCGCTTGAATACCAGATCTACTACTATCTGATCAGCCGCTGGTCGGTGCCCAGCGTGCAGGTGGCGAACGTGGCGTGTCTGGTGGTGATCCATGCCGCGGTATTCTCGGCGGCGTGGTTGCTCACCCGGCGCAGTCGCGGCTCCGGCCCGGAATTGCGCGTGCGTTGGAACGATCTGCTGACGGTGGTGTTCATCGGTCTGTTCGCTTATTCGCTGAGCAATATCAGCTATGTGCTTTCGGACACTCCGTTCAGCACCACGCTGTCGGGCGAGTTGTTCATCATCCGCACGATGACCGATTTCGCCGGTGTGGCCATGCTGTTCGTATTCGACCTGCAGATGCGCGAACGGAACCTCGAGGTGGAGCAGGCGGCGCTGCGCTCCATGCTGCAGATGCAGTACAACAGCTACCGCATCTCCAAAGAGAGCATGGATGTGGTGAACCGCAAATATCATGACCTCAAACATCAGATCGCGCTGCTGCGGGCCGAAGGCGGTGACGCGAACGCGCATCTCGACCGACTCGAGCGGGAGATCGGTGCGTATGAGGCCGCCTACCGCACCGGCAACGACGTGCTCGACACGATGCTCACCATGAAAACCGAACGATGCCGCACGCTCGGCATCCAACTGCAATGCGTGGCGCAGGGGGAGAGCCTGGAATTCATTGATCCGATGGATTTGAGCTCGCTGTTCGGCAACGCTTTGGACAACGCCATCGAAGCGGCCGGCCGCGTGCGCGACGCCGACCGCCGGCAGGTCCTCTGCTCGGTCGCGGAGCGCAAGGGCTTCGTGCAGATCTGCGTCGAGAACGGATGCGAGGGGCCGGTCTCTTTCGACAAAGGCGTGCCGCGCAGTACCAAAGGTGACGATGTCAATCACGGCTTCGGATTCAAAAGCATGCGTGAGATCGTGGAACGCTACGGCGGCTCCATCACCGCGCGGGTCGATGACGGTCGTTTCATCCTGCGTATGCTGATTCCCGTGCGCTCGGCCTAATCCGGCGAACTGCCCGATCGCGTCGCAGAATGACAGTTCACGGCATAATCGCCACCGATGGCGTTCGCCGGGCCCTTCTCCCATGCCGCGTTCGGTACGTTGGAACCATCACAACAACGTGACGAACGAGACGAGGAGGTTCTCCCATGGCAGCGCTTCAGGCCTTCAACCCGTATCTGCCGAGCTACGAGTATGTGCCCGACGGCGAACCGCACGTGTGGGGCGACCGCGTGTACCTGTACGGCTCCCACGACCGGTTCAACGGCTACAGCTTCTGCCTCAACGACTACGTGTGCTGGTCCGCTCCGCTGAACGACCTGGCCGACTGGCGCTACGAGGGCGTGATTTTTTCGCGAGATCAGGATCCGCACGGCAACCGCAACCGCATCCAGTACGGATTCGCCGCCCCCGACATGTGCCAAGGGCCGGACGGACGCTACTATTTCTTCTACTTCATGGGCGACCACTACATCAAGGTGGCCGTCTGCGACGAGCCCGCCGGACGCTATGAGTATCTTGGCGTGGTCAAATACGCCGACGGTGTGGCGTTGGGCATGCGCAACGAGCCGAAGATGTTCGACCCCGGCGTGTTCGTGGACGACGACGGCCGCATCTACCTGTATTCCGGATTCGCGCTGCAGTCCAATCCGATTCTGCTGCACGGCGAGAAACCCACCGTCAAGGGTGCCATGGTGTTCGAGCTCGAACCCGACATGCTCACCATCAAGCCCGGCTATGAGGATGTGCACTACATCGGCGTGCCCGGACCGGGCGCCGCCGAGGGCACGGGCTATGAGGGGCACGAGTTCCTGGAGGCCGCCTCGATGCGCAAATTCGGCGACACCTACTATTTCGTCTACAGCTCGCAGTTGAGCCACGAACTGTGCTATGCGACCAGCGACAATCCGGTGAGCGGATTCCGCTTCGGCGGCGTGCTGATCTCCAACGGAGACATCGGACTCGACGGACGCACCGCCCAGAAGGCGACCAACTTCACCGGCAACAACCACGGCAGCCTGATTGAACTCAACGGCAAATACTACGTCTTCTACCATCGCCAAACGAACCGGCACCAGTTCTCCCGGCAGGCCTGCGCCGAGGAAATCCGGTTCGAGGATGGCAGGTTCCTGCAGGTCGAAACGACGTCGTGCGGACTCAACGGGGGCCCGCTCACAGGGAAAGGAGTATATGAGGCAAGAATCGCCTGCAATCTGATGTCCGCCAAGGGCACCCGATTCTACGGAGCGTTCAGAGGACTCAAAGGCCACGAGCCCTATTTCACGCAAACCGGGAAAGACCGCGAAAGCAATCCGGACCAGTACATCGCGAATATGAGAAACGGCGCGACCGCCGGCTTCAAATACTTCGCGCTGGACGATACGCGACGGATCGCCATCAGCGGCAAGGGCAACGCGCGCGGACGGATGGTGGTGTCGACTCGTATGCACGGCGAACCGGTCGCCAGCATCGACGTCACGCCGTCCACACGCATCACCACGTTCCCCGCGGCGGCATTGAAGCCGCAGACGGGAGCGCAAGCGCTGTACTTCACTTTTGAAGGCACCGGCGCCTTTGATTTCCATCAATTTGAACTGAACTAGAACAAGGAGAGCAGCGGATGTCCCGCAAGACAAACGTATGGCGTGGATTCACGACCATCACCGCCTCGTTACTGGCATTATCCGTGGGAGTGGCCACGGTGTGCGAAAGCTGGAAGGAGTCTTTGGACCAGAACCTCGGCACCACCTCCAGCTCGATCCAAACCAGCGACAAAACGGCAAGCGACACCTACACCTACACTTCGGACTACACCACCACCGACGAATTGGTGCAGGCCCACAAAGACCTCAACGAGCAGCTGAGCGAGGAAGGCAGCGTACTGCTCAAGAACAACGGCACGTTGCCGCTGAGCAGCGGAGACAAGGTCACGCTGTTCGGAGCGACGAGCCACTACCCGTACTATGGTCCCGAATTCGGAGGCTCCGTCGACGAAGAGAACGCGGTGTCTTTGGAACAGGCGCTGACGGATGGTGGTTTCGAGGTCAATCCGACCATGACCGCCCTGTATGAGACGCTCGGCAATGTCACCGATGGTAAGGACGACCAAGGCAACGACATCTACCCCTATCGTCCGGGCGCATTGACCTCCACGTTCATCGGCCCGGTTCCGGGACAGTACGCGGTCGGAGAGCCGCCGTTGTCCGCATACGAAGAGCATGCGGCAGGCTACCAGGATTCCTTCGCCGAGTATTCGGACGCCGCGATCGTGGTCGTGGGGCGCTCCGCCTCCGAAGCAGCGGACTATCTGCCCGGCGATGACGGATTGGCCGAAGGCGAAAGCGGCGCGAACGCGTTGGCGTTGAACGACGAGGAACGCGCGATGATCGATCTCGCCTGCCAGAATTTCGATAAGGTCGTCGTACTGATCAACGCCGTGAACCAGCTTGAAATCGGCGATCTGGCGGATAACGACCAAATCGACGCGATTATGTGGGTCGGTCTGCCCGGCGTCTACGGTTTCAACGGCGTGGCCGACGTGCTCAACGGAGAGGAAAGCCCCTCCGGTCATCTGACGAGCACCTACGCGGCGAACTCGCAGTCGTCTCCCGCCATGGTGAACTTCGGCAACTACGAATACGCCAACAAGGGAGACCAGATGGAGTCGATGTATCTGGTCGAAGCCGAAGGCATCTACTCCGGATACAAGTATTACGAAACCCGCTACGCCGATGCCGTCGCCGACCAAGGCAACGCGGATTCCGCAACGGGATCCATCGACGGCGATGCGTGGAACTACGAGGATGAAATCGTCTACGGATTCGGCGAAGGCCTAAGCTACACCACCTTTGAGCAGCGACTCGACTCGGTCGAGGCCGACGACGAGAACCATACGATGACTGTGACCGCGACGGTGACCAACACTGGTAGCGTGGCGGGCAAGGACGTCGTGCAGGTTTACGCGCAGTCGCCGTACACCGACTACGACAAGCAGAACAATGTCGAGAAAGCCGGCGTGCAGCTGATGGACTACGTCAAAACCGATGAGCTGCAGCCCGGCGAATCCCAGACCGTTTCGACCACGTTTGAGTTGAAGTATCTCGCCAGCTACGACTACACCACCGCGAAAACCTACATTATGGACGCCGGCGACTACTATGTGGCCATCGGCAATGGTGCGCATGACGCATTGAACAATATCCTCGCCGCGCAGGGTTATGACACCGCCGACGGTATGACCGCCGATGGTGACAGCTCGTTGACCTACACCTGGCATCAGGATGAGTTCGACGACACCACCTATGCCACCAGCGAGAACGGCACCGAAATCACCAACCAGCTTGACGATATGGATCTCAACTATTGGCAGGAAGGCACGGTGACATATCTCAGCCGCTCCGATTGGGAGGGCACGTGGCCCAAGTCCTACACGGACATCGCAATCACCGACGAGATGCAGCCGTACATGCAGTCGGACTTCTACGAGATGAAAACCGATGAGGACACCAGCGACATCTTCCCCGAAGAGGAAAGCAGCGTCTCCTTCTTGGAGATGAAGGGTGCCGACTTCGATGACGAGCGCTGGGAAGAGATCATGGACGGCGTCACGCTTGAGGACGCGCTCTACGGCATTCGAGTTGGCGGCACCCAGCCCAAGAAGTACGAATCCGTCGACGAAATCGTCAATGCGCTCGAATCGGATGGCCCCGGCGGCATCAACGGAACCGACCTTGCCACCCGCAGCACCGATCCCGACTCCCCGACGTACGTGTCCGAAGACGATCCGAACGCGACCTACAAGCCCAACGACTATGTCTGCGAGCCCATCGTCGCCTCGACCTTCAACAAGGACCTCGCCACCGCGCAAGGCGCGCTGTTCGGCAACGACTCGCTGTGGACGAACACCACGATCTTCTTCGCTCCGGGTGTGAACAACCAGCGCACGCCGTATAACGGACGCAACGACGAATACTATTCGGAAGATCCGATGGTAACGAACTACTGCGCCAGCGCCGTGGTGGCCGCCGCCAGGGAGAAGGGCACGATCATCGTTCCCAAGCATCTGGCCTTCAACGACCAGGAATCCGGCCGCATGGGCATCAGCGTGTTCATGAACGAGCAGAAGGCCCGTGAAACTGAGCTTCGCGGCTTCGAAGGCATGGTGGACGCGGGCATGAACGGCCTGATGACCTCCATGAACCGCGTCGGCGTCACCTACTCGTCCGGACATGTCGGCCTGATGCAGAACATCCTGCGCGGAGAATGGGGATATCAGGGCTTCCTGATGACCGATATCGTGTTCTCGATGAAGGACGTCACGGATTACATGTCCGCCAAGGAATCCGTCATCGGCGGCACCACGCTGATGGGCATCAGCTCCGACAGCCAGATCGGCAGCTCCGGTTCCTGGCAGTACATGACCGTGGAGGGCGTCAGCGGCGATCGTCAGTTCGTGCAGGCCCTCCGAGACAACACGAAGTACCTGTTCTACGCCCTCGCGAATTCGAACGCCATGAACGGCCTGAACAGCACCTCTCGTGTGGTGACGAATATGACATGGTGGCGTTGGAGCTACGCGGCGTTCATTGCGGCCGCGCTGGCGCTGACGGTGCTGTCCCTGACGATGTATGCTCGCGCGCTGCGCAAGAGCGGAAAGGAAATCGAACGATGAGCAAGAAGAAAATCGGCGTGGGAAACATCCTGCTGGCACTGTCCGCGCTGTTCGCCTTGGCAGGGACCGTGGTCTACGTCATCAATGCGACCGGAAGCTATTACGGTGACTTCGCGTTGCTCGTGCCGGTGCTCGGTGTGGTGACCGTTGTGTTCATCGCCGCACCTATCGTACTGGAAGCGGTTATGGGCAACCGGCAGTGGATCGATGCAATCTATCCGATCGCGGGCGTGCTTGGCATCGTCACGATGGTGCAGTACATCGCCGCTCGTGCCGAATCCGTGGCCCTGATTCTCGGATCCTCGCTGGAAGCCGGAAACGTCGCCGCGCATCAGGCCCTGTACACGGCGTTCGCGGGTATCGCTTGCTACCTGCTTGCGGTCGTCGCGGTATGTGCGGCGGGATTCTTCAACCGCGTCGCACCAGCATCCGCGGAAACGGTCGTCCAGCCGGTGACGGCCTGACCGATTCCCCTCGTGGTCATATGGCCCGCCTCCGGTTTCATTCCTCTTTCCTGGCGGCGGGCCGTATGGCCTCCTCAATTCCCTCTGAAACATAGGACTTTGCGATCATGACCTCCAAACTGCAGCGCTTCTTCGACTCGCCTCTTGTCGCGACGCGCGTCACGTCCGCGGACGTGAAGATTCCCGAAGCCGTGTTGGGCTATCTCGTCGGCCCGTTCCTGGCCTTCATCTCCAACGCGATTTTCGGCTCCTACCTCAACCGTTACTACTCCGACGTGCTCGGCTGGACCGACGCCCAGCGCTTTGGCGTCTTCTCCGGCCTGCTGCCCATGGTCTCCGTGGTGTTCGTCATCGTCGGCAACCTGTGGGTCGGCCGCCTTATCGACAACACGCGCACCTCCCAGGGCAAGGCCCGCCCGTATCTGCTGATTTCTGCCCCGCTGCTGCTGGTGGCGATCGTTTTCCTGCTGTCCGACCCATACACGGCGAGCCCCGTCGTGCAGATGGTGTGGATCGCGCTGAGCTACAACATCTACTACGCGGTCGCCTACCCGTTGTTCTACGCCTCGCACAGTTCTTTTGTGGCGCTCTCCACCCGTGATTCCAAGCAGCGTGGTCTTCTCGGCACCTTCTCCAACGCATCGATGGTGGCCGCCGTGGGCGTGGGCGCGAGCATTCTGGTGCCGATGCTGCTGCAAAGCTGGCTGTTCGTGGAAACCGACGGGTCGATCGACACCGTCGCCAGCTACAACCATTGGCGTATTCTGATGATCGCCCTGTGCGTGGTCACTGTTGTCGGCATTCTGATCGAGTACTACTTCACCCGTGAACGCATTACCGAGGAGAACCTCAAGCTCGGTATCGTCGAGCAAAAGGTGCCGTTGGGCAAGCAGATCGCCAGCTGCGTGAGCGAGCCGTATTGGTGGTTGATCATCCTGTACTTCGTGTTCTTCCAGTTCTCCGGCATGCTCAAGAACGGTTCGATGAGCTACTATTCGCGCTGGATGTTCGACGGTGTGACCGATGAGGCCTCCGCCGGCACCGTGATGAGCCTGCTCGGTCTGATCGGCGGTGTGCCCACGGCCGTCGGCATGCTGATCGCGTGGCCGATCGCCAGCAAACTCGGCAAACGTAACGCCATCGTCGCGGGTCTCGTCATCTCCGTGATCGGTGGGTCGGTGAGCTTCCTTGACGTGCACAACCTCACCATCGTGTGCGCGGGCGTGGTGCTCAAAGGCATCGGTTCGATTCCCGCCATGTACGTCACGCTCGCTCTGCTTTCCGATGTGCTCGACCATTTGGAGGCCAAGAACGGCTTCCGTTCGGATGGGTTCACCATGTCGGTGTACGGCTCGATTATGGTCGGCATGACGGGCCTCGGCAACGGCATCATCAACGCGTTGCTCGTCGCCGGGGGGTACGACGCCTCGCTCGCCGAGCAAAGCGGAGCGGTGCAGGCCGTGCTCACCGGCACCTATCTCGGTGGAGAGATCGTCTGTTATGCGATCATCGCGGTGCTGATGGTTTTCCTCGGGGTTGAGAAGCATGTGAAGGCCGATCAGGAGAAGATCGTCGCCTCGCAGAAGGCCGCGGTGGAGGCGGCCGGCGGCGAGTGGATCTCCCCGGAGGAGCGTCTGCGGATGGAGGAGTCCAAGGGCTGATTCGACACGACGCTCCCGCAGGCGAAGTTGCGCTTTCTTAAGAATGTATTATCATATAACTAAGTGATTACTAGGTAATAGAAAAGTGGTCACACGAGTACGAAGGAGTGCACATGGACATCAAGTACATCAACGGCGTGAACCTCGGCAACTGGCTCGTCCTCGAGAAGTGGATGAACCCGGCTCTGTTCGACGGCACCACCGCGGATGACGAATACTATCTGCCTACCCAGCTCTCGCCGGAGGTCTATGAGGCCCGCATCAAGACCCACCGCGCGGAATACATCAACGAACGCGACTTCGCCACCATCAAGTCCTGGGGACTCGACTCGGTGCGCATCCCCGTGCCGTACTTCATCTTCGGCGACCGCGCGCCCTTCATCGGCTGCATCGAAGAGCTCGACAAGGCCTTCAACTGGGCCGAGAAGTACGGTCTGACCATCCTCATCGACCTGCACACCGCACCGATGAGCCAGAACGGATTCGACAACGGCGGCATCTCCGGCGTGTGCAAGTGGGCGCAACTGCCCGAAGAGGTGGAATTCGTACTCACCGTGCTCGAACGCCTCGCCCAGCGCTACGGCAACCGCGAATCCCTGATGGGCATCGAAATCATCAACGAACCGAACACCACCACATCCTGGCCGATGATGAACGTGACGGAACGCTACAAGGCGGTCGACCCCGAACTCGCCGAAGGCACCGGCCCGATCGAATTCGACTGGCTCAAGGACTTCTACGTCACCGCCTACCATCGCCTGCGCGACGCCGAGCATGGCGCGCTGCCTGAAGACAAGGCCGTGGTGTTCCACGACGGCTTCGATATCTGGCAGTGGAAGGACTTCATGCGCGGCGAGGACGGCAAGCTCGCGCCCGAGTTCGTCAACGTGATCCTCGACACCCACCAGTACCTGATGACCGCCGAGATGATGGGCTGCCCGCAGACCGTGGAAGGCTACGACGACTTCGTGCGTAACACCTACGCGCCGATGATCAAGGAGATGAGCGAATACTTCCCCGTCATCGTGGGGGAGTGGTGCCTGTTCAACTCGGTCGGCTGCGGCGTCGACACCCACGGCGGACAGAGCGTGCTCAACGGCGAGGAAGGTGCGCAGGTCGAAGCGCTCACCCCGGCCGAGAAGCGCGACCTCTACCAGGGCGTCGCCAAGAGCCAGCTCGAAGCGTGGAGCCACGGTTCCGGCTACTACTACTGGAACTACAAGCTGCTCACCGACACCGTCAACACCCCCGGCTGGATCGGCTGGGACTCGTGGGATCTCGGCCGCTGCATCGCCCAAGACTGGTTCCCCACCCCCTCCGGCCGCAACTAGTCGGGACGAATCCGGCTCGCAAAACGTAACGAGCCGGTGGTCGGGATGTTCTGTTTAGGACCGTAAAGACTTGGCCTGAGCGGCCCGGAGCGTGTCATAAATAGAACATCCCGGCCACCGGCGGACACCGCACCATCCTAAACAATCGCAACTGTCGCAACCACCAGCGGACACCAAAACCATCGCAACCAATCACACAACCCAAGGAGAAACGCAATGCTGCTCAATCCGATCTTCAAAGGTTTCAATCCCGACCCGGCGATCTGCCGCAAAGGCGACGACTACTATGTGGCCGTCTCCACCTTCGAATGGTTCCCCGGCATCCCTGTCTACCATTCCAAGGACATGAAGCACTGGGAGCTGCTCACCCACGTGCTCACCGACGACACCGAGCCGAACCTCACCAAGCTGCCGTCCGCCAAGGGCATCTGGGCACCGTGCCTCACCTACAACGAGGAAGAGGACATGTTCTACGTGATCTACGGCGTGATGAACTCCATGAACGCCCGCTACTTCGACGTGGACAACTACCTCATCAAGTCCAAGAGCATCGAAGGCCCGTGGAGCGAGCCGGTCTACCTCACCTCCTCCGGCTTCGACGCGTCCATTCTGCATGACGACGACGGCAAGAAGTACATCGTCTCGCTCGAATGGGAGACGCGCGAAGGCTACGAGAAGCCGGGCGTGATCTGCATGGTCGAATACGATCCCGAAACCCAGCATGTGGTCGGCTACCCCAAGCGTATCTGGCGTGGCGCCACCGACCGCGGCTGCATCGAAGCCCCGCATCTGACCAAGCGCGACGGTTGGTACTACATCATGTGCGCCGAGGGCGGCACCGGCTACAACCATGCCGTCACCATGGGCCGCTCGCGTAACGTGTGGGGTCCGTACGAGCCGGATCCGCAGGGTGCGATCGTCACCTCGCAGCCGGTCGAATCCAACGAGCGCGCGGATGACGACCACTTGAAGCCCCGCTATTACAACCCGGATTCCGTGCTGCAGAAGTCCGGCCATGGTTCCTACGTGGACCTGCCGAACGGCGAGACCTATCTGGTGCATCTGACCTCGCGTCCGTTCGCGCCCGAACTGCGCTGCACGCTCGGCCGTGAGACCGCCATCCAGAAGATGACGTGGACCGAGGACGGCTGGCTGCGTATGGCCGACGGCTCAAATCTCGCCAAGACGGAGGTCGAGGAGCCGAGTCTACCCGACGTGCCGATGCCCGAAATCCCCGCGTTCGACGACTTCGACGGTGGCGAGCTGGGCAACTGGTACTATTCGCCGCGCCTCATGCCCACCACCTTCGCGAATGTGACCGAGCGTCCGGGCTGGCTGCGCGTGCGAGGTCAGGAGTCGCTGGCCTCGCTCAACCGCACGAGCCTCGTGGCCCGCAAGCTCACCAGCGTGTACGCCACGGTGACCACGAAGATGGAGTTCTCTCCGGAGGTCTACCAGCATTCCGCTGGCCTGACCATCTACTACGACAACATGAACAACATCTTCCTGCGCAAGTACTATTCGGAGACGCTCGGCGGCGCCGCCATCTCGCTGGTGCGCCTGGAGAACGGCGAGAAGACCGAGATGCTCGACACCCGCGTGGCCGTCGAAGATCGCGCGATCTACATGCGCCTGAACATCGAAGGCCGCCGCACCTGGTTCGAGTGGGGCTACGACGGTGAGAACTGGACCAAGATCGGACCCGAGTTCGACACCACCACCTTCTCCGACGAGTACTGCAAGTTCGGCGAGTTCACCGGCACGATGGTCGGCGTGGCAGTCACCGACGCCTCGCTGCACGAGCGCACCGCCGACTTCGACTTCTTCGACTACAGGGCCGACGAGTCCAAGCCCGTCGCCTGACGTGGCTGTCAGCGTGCCCGTCTTCTGACCGGCCGCACCTAAGCGCCGCTCCCGACGATCAATCGTCGCGGGCGGCGCTTTCTTGTGGTTGTTCGACCAAACGAGTTTTCTTGATATATCTACTTGTCCGCGGCCAACCAATCGAGCGCATAGACCTGCTGGATGCCGTCATGCGAGGTGGGGCGTACGTCATCGAGGGTGATCAAGGTTTTGGGGTAGTTGTCGCGGATTGAGGAGAATGACGACAATTCGCGTTCAAGAGTCTCCGGATTGTTCACCGATTCGCAGACCTGCCAATACCGTCGTCCTTGCGGGCCATTGGTGACGAAATCGATTTCGCCTGTGGGTCCTTGCCCGACGAATACCTCTTTGTCGCGGCGAAGCAGTTCGAGGTATACGATGTTTTCGAGGATTCTGCCGGTGTCGCGAACATTGTTCGAACATAGGATGCGGCGCAATCCCATGTCGACCGCGTAATACTTCTTTTCCCGTTTGAGGATGCGCTTGCCTTTGACGTCGTAGCGATCCGCGGAATAGAGCACGAACGCCGATTCCAGCGCTTCCAGATAAGCGCTGACGGTAGGGGTGGAGACTTTGGTCCCCGACGAGGTCAACGTGTTTGCGATGTTGCGAGGCGTGGTTAGATTGCCGATATTGTCGTACAGATACACCACCAAGCTCCGCAACAATGATGCGTTCGCGTTGATGCGTTGCGAAACGTCTTTGATCAGAATGGTGTTGAGCACGCCATCGAGGTAATCGTGTATGAGATTGTCGTTGCCGTCCAGCTCATTGACCGCAGGAAACGAGCCATCGTGGATATAGTTCGACCACCGACGTTGTTGGGAAGTCTCGGTGTTTGTGGGCGTGGTGAGATATTCGGCGAACGATAGCGGCAGCATCGAGATCTCCGTATATCGGCCGGATAGGAGGGTGGCCAATGTGCCGCCGAGCAGATTGGCGTTCGACCCGGTGATATACAGGTCGATGTTGGGGCGCACGTACAGGCTGTCGACGGCTTTCTGGAAATCCGGTACATTCTGGATTTCGTCGATCAGCACATAATGCATTGCATCGTCGGCGCATCGGCTCAGAATCTCATTGTGGAGCGCGTGATACTCCAGAAGCGGCTCGTTTTCGAGCAATTCGAGATTGATATGAATGATGTGGCTTGCGTCGATGCCTGCCTGCTCCTGCAGATAACGCTTCCACAGTTCCATCAGTGTGGATTTGCCGCAGCGTCGCACGCCTGTGATGACTTTGATGACGTCCTTGTCTTTCCAAGGCTTCAGCATATCCAGGTAATGCGGCCGCTCGATCATCATGCACCTCTCAAAGTAAAATCTTTTTTCAATTATACTCTATAGGCGGCAGAATGAAAAAATGTTTTCATTCAACCCATATTTGCTGGGGAATGAAGATTTCTTTTCTGTCGTGCCGTCTGTTGATGTCGGTGGCAGTGTGACGAGTTGTGCCGGGAAGTGTGGCGGAAATGGCGTTTCTTGTTGTGACATGTGAACATGGCCGCACTGTATGTCCAAGAAAGTGCCACATCGCAGGGGCGCATTATAGAATCGGGACATTCCTGCGAAGAAAGAGGGATGAGCATGGTGCTGGGGTGTGACGAGAAAATCAACGGCGTGAACCTCGGCAACTGGCTGGTGTTGGAGCGGTGGATGTCCCCGTCCTTGTTCGAGGAAAGCGGCGAGGACGACGAAATCTGGATGCATCGCACCATGCCGGCCTCTCGTTTGGAAGAGGTGCTACGTGAGCATCGCGATACCTATGTGACGCTGGCGGACTTTCAGGCCATCGCCGCGCGCGGATACAATCTGGTCCGTCTGCCGGTGCCGTACTTCGTATTCGGTGATGTGTCCGGGCATCCGGGCTGCATCGAATATGTGGACAAGGCGTTCGCATGGGCGCGTGAGACCGGATTGAAAGTGCTGCTCGATCTGCATACGGTGCCCGGATCGCAGAACGGATACGACAACGGCGGACTGACGGGCGTGTGCCGGTGGAGTCGTAGCCCGCGCGCCGTGGAATTCGCGCTCAGTGTGTTGACTCGTCTTGCCGAGCGCTATCGCGATGATCCCGCGTTGTATGGCGTCGAAGTGCTCAACGAGCCGATCAGTTGGCTGGTCTACCGCACCGCGCCTTCGACGGGACGTGCGAAAAGCATGGGCGAGGCGTACGGTAGCGGCCATGTGTCGATGCGGTTCCTTAAACGGTTCTATCGGGAGGCATACCGACGGTTGCGTTCTGTGCTGCGCCCTGAGACGGTAATCGTATTCCATGACGGATTCCGTCTGAATCGTTGGGGGAACTGGTTCCGACGTGAAGGTATGCGGCGCGTCATGCTGGACACGCATATTTATATCGCCGCGATGGAGAGTTTCGTGCCCATCCATGAGATGTGGGCGTACCGGCTGTTCGTGAAACTCAACGAAC
Source organism: Bifidobacterium sp. LH_558 (assembly GCF_056356295.1). Lineage (NCBI taxonomy): Bacteria > Bacillati > Actinomycetota > Actinomycetes > Bifidobacteriales > Bifidobacteriaceae > Bifidobacterium > Bifidobacterium sp. LH_558. The sequence continues at coordinate 253,464 of NZ_JBKETZ010000004.1, forward strand.
TGATGATCCGCCGCGCGGCGAGATATGTGCCTGTGGTGGTCGGCGAATGGTGCATTGAAAACCGGTGGGCCGCGTCGTGTGGTGAGGCTGGTGTGGTTGTCGACGATTCGGTTGACGCAATCTCCGAACGCGAACGACGCATGCGCGACGCCTACCGTGAGGTTGCGGCGCTGCAATTGCGCGCATGGAACGTCTCCGCCGGGCAGATCTACTGGAATTATCAGTTGGTGCGCGACGTCTCCGGTGGCGACGACTGCACTCGTCGCAAACAGGTCGATTTCGAAGCTTGGGACCTCACCCGCGTCTGGCGCAATGGTTGGATGGCTGATCGTCGAGCTGGGATTTGTGATCGCTTGACTCTTTTTCGCGAGTAACCTTGAAATCGCAAAGTTCATCACCTGTGCCATGCGTTTGCGCCCGCTCAAATCTTATATGAAGACCCATTTAATCAACCTTGGCCGATGACTCGATTGTTCTCCGGCGAAATGATTCAGGAATTACTGATTTGTGTTGATCTGCTGAATTCCAATGCCGTGACGCCGGCGGCATGACTTTGTGTTGGCGATTGTCTCATCTGCGAAGGATTATGCGGCGGGCTCCCACGGGTTGATGAGGGGAACGCCGGTGTGCTGGAAATCCTTGGTGTTGCGTGTGGCCAAGGTGCAGTTGTTGGCTTGGGCGATGGCGGCGATCTGCGCATCGGCCAAGCCGACAGGATGGCCGTGTGCGTCCAGATCGGCTCGGATAAGAGAGCATCGTATGCCGGCTTCGCGGTCAAAAGTCAGAATACGGTTCTCATAGTTTCGTATGGTTCGTTTAATGGTTTCGGCCATGACGGAACGTCTTGCGCCTTGCGGCATGCGCCATAGTCCGTACATCATTTCCATAATGGTGATGGACGATATGTAGGCCCCATCGTTCTGCTTCAACCATGCAATCACCGTTGGATTGGGGGTTGGTTTGTAGAACTCCGAGATAACGTTCGTGTCGACCAGAATAGGTCGTGATTTGTTGTTCATTCGAAATCCACCGGCCTTGGTTGTTCGTTCTTGTCTCGAGGCATGGGCTGGAATTCGTCCTCGTCGATGCCGCCGTCAAGCAGTTCAGTGCGGATGTGTTCGAAGAATTCCCAATCCGAAGCTTTGTGGGCCACCCATGAGGCGGCGAACTCCTCGAGCACGGAACGCGCCTGCGCCTCGGTGGAGCGGCCGTTGGCTTTCGCCGCCTTGGCCAGAGTCTCTTTAACGTCTTCGGGAAGCTTGCGAATCAGCAGTGATGTGGTCATAATGCCCCTCCTTAGTCTTGATATCACAATGATATCAAAGGTGGGATTTCTTAGACGTTCACGACGTGCTTCACACTCAAAAAACGTGAAGCACGTCGTGGTGTGGAGGATTGGCTAGACTTGCGTAGTATGCCTACATCGGAGAATAGCGGAAAGCGGGTGCGCAAGTCGCCTGAGGAGCGCAAGCGTGAGATTCTGGACGCGTCGGTGCGGCTGATCAGCGAACGCGGTTTCAATGGCATTTCGATTCAGGACGTCGCCGACGAAGTGGGCATCTCGAAGCAAGGGCTGCTGCGGTATGTGGGCAGCAAGGACAATCTTCTGGCGATGACCTACGAGGAATACTACGCCTCGTCGGGCACGGTCGAGGAGTTCATGGAATCGGGGCTGCCGGGCAGTGCTGCGGATGATCTTCGGTTCCCCGCCTATCTGCGTTTTCTGGTGCGGCATAACGCGCGGCGTCGCATGATGGTCCAGTTGTTCGCGATGCTGCAGGCCGAGGCGTTGAATCCGGCGCATCCGTTGTATGAGCATTTCCGTGTGCGCCATACGCAGATTTGGGAGAGCTACTCGCAGTACGCGTGGTCGATTCCGCCGCAGCTGGGGGAGTGGAGTCGGGCCATGCGCCCCTATGTGCGCAAGGCGATGGAATCGATGGACGGCATCCAACTGCGCTGGCTCGGCGAGCCGCCCATCGACCTGTATGACGAATGGCTGGAATTCGAGCGCATGATTTTCCCTTCGCTGCTGTGGGATGAATATCGCTGAGTCCGCTGTCTGCGTCGGTATGACTTTTTGTCGCTGATGTGTGTCGCGCCGCGTGTGATGTATACTCTTAATTACCGAATGGTAGTTAAAAAGTTCATCTTCATCGAGGAAGGCGACATTAATGACCGAAACCGCAGCCACCCTGCCCTACAAGAACCCCGATCTGCCGGTCGAGGAGCGCATCGCGGACCTGCTGGGCCGTATGACCCTTGAAGAGAAGGTCGGACAGATGATGCAGCTCGACGCCCGCAGCGGCGATCTGGACGATCTGATCGTCGGCAAGCACGTCGGCTCCATCCTGCACACCAGCCCCGAGGACCTGCCGCGCGCCGTCGAGACGGTGAACACCAAAACACGCCTCGGCATCCCGCTAGTCATCGGCGACGACTGCATCCACGGCTACTCCTTCTGGCCGGGCGCGACCATCTTCCCCGAACAGCTCGGCATGGCCGTCAGCTGGGATACGGAGAAAATCGAGGCCATGGGCCGCGCCACCGCCGAAGAGGTCTCCACCACCGGCGTGCACTGGACCTTCTCCCCGGTGCTGTGCATCGGCCGCGACACCCGCTGGGGTCGTGTGGGCGAGACCTTCGGCGAGGATCCGATGCTGATCGGCGAACTCGCCTCCGCCATCGTCAAGGGCTACCAGGGCGGTGCCAAGGCCGGCGAGCCGCTCGCCAAGGACGCGATCCTCGCCTGCGCCAAGCATTTCGCCGGATACTCCGAAACCCAGGGCGGCCGCGACGCCTCCGAAGCTGATCTGAGCCACCGCAAGCTCGAATCCTGGTTCCTGCCGCCGTTCGAACGCGTCGCCAAAGAAGGCTGCGGCACGTTCATGCTCGGCTACGAATCCATCGAAGGCGTGCCGGTCACCTTCAACAAGTGGCTGCTGAGCGACAAGCTGCGCGGCGCATGGAACTATCAGGGCACGCTGATCACCGACTGGGACAACGTCGGCCGCGCTGTCTGGGAGCAGCACGTCAAGCCCGACTACACGCATGCGGCCGCCGACGCGGTCAAGGCCGGCAACGACCTGGTCATGACCACGCCGCAGTTCTACGAGGGTGCCATCGAAGCCGTCAAGAACGGCATGCTCGATGAATCGCTGATCGACGCCGCCGTGGAGCGCATCCTCGCGCTCAAATTCCGTCTTGGTCTTTTCGAGGATCCGCGCCTGCCCGACCCCGAACGCATCAAGGCCGTCATCGGCTCCGAGGAGCATCAGCGACTCAACCTCGAACTCACCCGCGAATCCGTGGCGCTCCTCAAGAACGATGGCGCGCTTCCGTTCTCTCTCCCTCGTCATGCTGAGCAGAGCGAAGCGGCGTCGAAGAATCTCCGCATCGCCGTGGTCGGCCCGCTCGCCGACGACGCGCAAACCCAGCTCGGCGACTGGGCCGGCAACTCCGGCCAGGTCAACTGGATGCCCGACGGCCATCCGCGCGAGATGATCACCACCGTGCTCGACGGCGTCAAAGCGATTGCCGACGAGGCCGGAGCCGAAGTCGTCTACTCCCGCGGCGCGAACATCATCGACCTGGTTCCCGACCCCGAAGGCGAGTTCTATCCCGACGGACAGCCCCGCCCGAAGATCGGCGTCGCGGCACCCGTCGACCAAGCGCTGCTCGACGAGGCCGTGGCCAACGCCCGCCAGTCCGACCTGATCGTGGCCGTGGTGGGCGATGTGATCCAGCTGATCGGCGAAGGCTGCTCCACCGGCACGCTGGAACTCGTGGGTGGACAGAACGCGCTGATCGACGCGCTCGCTGACGTGGCCAAGGAGACCGGCAAGCCCTTCGTGGTGGTGCTGGTCAGCTCCAAGCCTCAGGTGATGCCGGCCAGTGTGGTCGGCGGATACGGTGTGATCGACAAGCCTGCCGACTCCGGCGTGAGCGCCTTCCTGTGGGCGCCGAGCCCCGGCATGAAGGGCGGCCAGGCCATCGCCGAAATCATCTTCGGTCTGACCGAGCCTTCCGGCCGTCTGCCGATCACCTTCCCGCGCCATGCGGGCCAGCTGCCGGTCTACTACAACCAGATCCGCGGCCAGCACGGCAACCGCTACGCCGACCTCACCCAGGACCCGGCGTTCGCGTTCGGCGAGGGCCTGAGCTACACGACCTTCGAATACGGCGAGGTGGCGATCACCAACGCCAGCGAATCCAAGCCCTTCGCTGAAACCGACACGGTGCATGCCGAAGTCACCCTGACCAACACGGGCGAGCGGCCCGGCACCGAAGTCGTGCAGGCCTACATCGGCGACATCGTCACCTCCTACAGCTGGACCGACCGTGAGCTCAAGGCCTTCAAGCGCGTGACGCTCGCGCCGGGGGAGAGCGCGACCGTCGCCTTCGACATTCCGGTCGCGGACTGCACCATCGTCGATCCGCAGGCCAACCGCATCGTCGAAGCCGGCGAGTTCGAGTTGCTCATCGGCCATTCGTCGCGCCGCGAGGACCTGAAGCGCGCCACCTTCACCGTCGCCTAGCGCGCGGATTCGTCGGTTGAAGGTTGAGGGCCGCCTCCCAGCATCGTCACGATGCATGGGAGGCGGCCCTTTTCGTTTACGTGCCAGTGCAGTGCTGAGCGGTGGTGCTAGAACTCCTACACCGCGCAACGGTGCCGCGAATAGCGGATCGACACCCTACCTCGCGACGCGCGGCTTCCCCAAATCTCCGTCATGGTGGCGTGGGGCCATTGCTCGGGGTCGTCGCGCATCGTCATGGCAGCACCCTCGTCGAAACACTGCGAGAGGCGGTCGCGTTCGATCGCCATGCTTTGCGCCGGTCCTCCCGCGGGATTGAGCACGGTGATCGACTCGTCGAAACGGTAAGGTCCGTCATGTGCGCCCTGCGGGTCGAACTGATGGTATGCCCACGCGCGTTCGTGCAGATGGTCGATGAGGATGCCGCGGCGCAACAACGGCGTGGCATCGGCCTCGCGCATGGCGTTCCGCAGCTCCGCCATAGTGCGCAGATACCGTTTGATGGCGAACGGTTGGTTATAGGCCCACGGTTTGGCCGCCAGCCAAGTGGGCTGTAGATCCGAGGAGACCACGCCGTCTTCGGGGGTCTGCGCCTTGCGCACGATCTCCTCCAAATAGTCGTTAAGACTGGTCTGCTGCTTGCGCAGGCGCGCGATTTCGTCATCCACCCGGGCGCGGCTGGCGCGCAGCACCCCACGCCAATCCAACGTGCCATCCTCCAGACGATGGCGTTCCAATGAATCCAGCGGCATGCCGGTCGCCAGGCAGATGCGCACGACGTCAAGCTCCAACACCTGGTCGGGGGAGTAGTAGCGGTATCCGGTGCGCGGGTCCACGACCTCGGGTTTGAGGATGCCGTGCGCGTCGTAATAGCGCAGCGCCTTCGTGGTGACTCCGTCCAGCTTGGCGACCTCGCCGATCGTCAGCAGCTCGTCATCATCGGCCACGCGCACCTCCTTGACCTTGCCCTTGGGGCAAAGTCTAGCATTCCGGATGTTGCCCCAACCAACGACGGACGGGGCGTGACGCATATATACAAGGAGGTATCTGCCATGGAGGCGGAACAGAAGCGTGATTGGCTGGGCATCATGGGAGATGTCTGCGTGGTGACCGGCGCGGTGGGCGGTATGGGCACCGCCATCTGCGGGGAGCTGGCCAAGGCCGGCGCGCGGCTGGCCATGGTCGACGTGTCCGAGGATGCCACCCGGCAGTTCGCCGACGAAATCGGTTCGACCTACGGGGTGGAGGCCAAGGGGTACGGCTGCGACATCTCCGACGCCGACGACGTCGCCATTCTCAAAGACAAGATCCTCGCCGATTTCGGCACCGTGGACGTGCTGGTCAACACGGTCGGCATCCTGCGGTTCGCTCCCCTGGAGGACCTGCCGTTGAGCGACTGGCGCGATGTGGTCAACGTGAATCTGACCGGCGCGTTCATCCTTTCGCAGGCTTTCGGCAAGGTGATGCTGGAACACAAGTCCGGACGCATCGTCCATATCTCCACGGTCGCCTCGCATTCGCCGGAGACCTTCTCCGGAGCCTATTCCTGCGCGAAGGCAGGATTGGGCATGCTCTCCAAGATGCTCGCCGCCGAATGGGGTCCGTTCGGCATCCGCAGCAACTGCGTGTGCCCCTGCTTCGTGAAGACGCCCATGTCGGCCTCGTTCTACGCCGATCCGAAGGTGACCGAGGAGCGCGAACGGCTCATCGCCTCCCGCCGCATCGGCGAAGTGGAAGACATCGCCAACGCCGTGGCGTTCCTGGCGAGCCCGCGTTCCGACTTCGTCAACGGCGATGAAATCAGCGTCGACGGAGGCTTCCACCTGATGATGGGCGATCTGACGCCGAAACCGGGCGGCCGCCGCCAGTTCGCCGTCAACTCGCTGAAGCAGCGCGGACTGATCTAAAGCGTCCCCGCGATCCCGAGATTCCGTGATTTCGGGATTTCGGGATTACGGAACCGGCGGCGTCCAGTCGACGTGTGGTCTGTGGTCGCCGCCAGGCGTTCATATCATCAACAGTTTTCCAATATTCAAGGAGCAATACGTGTCTTCGACAACCGCAACCGCAGCCTCGCCCAAAGAGGCCAACCGTTACGGCGTGCTCGCCGCCGCTTTCGTGGTCATGTTCTTCGTGGCCTCCATCGCTCTGTTCAGCGTGTTCCTCACGCCGCTGAGCGAACAGCACGGCTGGAGCACCGCCGAGGTGAGCCTGTCGTATTCGATCTTCCAGACGGTGATGGCCGTCACCGGCATCTTCTCCGGGCGCATCTGCGACAAGTTCGGCCCGCGCAAGGTGATGCTGATCGGCGGATTCGTTTTCGGTCTCGGCTGGTTCCTGACCGGTATGGCCGGCAGCATCCCGATGCTGTATCTCTTCCACGGCCTGATCGCCGGCATGGGCAACGGCCTGGTCTACAATCCGGCGCTGACCACCGCGCAGCGTTGGTTCCCGGACATCCGCGGCAAAGCCTCGGGCATCCTGCTGGCCGCCGCGGCCATCGGTCCGGCCACGCTTTCGCCGATCGCGAGCTTCCTCTCCAGCACCTTCGGCGTCTCGACCGCATTGAAGATCCTCGGCGTGACCTTCTGGGCGGCCATCACCTTGGGCGCGCTGTTCGTTTCGCCCGCGCCGGCGAACTATCAGCCGAACGGCTGGACTCCGCCCGATGAGAGCAAGCCGGGCGTGGCGCAGGGTGCCGTGGATGGATTCGACTGGAAGGGCATGCTCTCCACGCCGCGCTTCTACGTGCTGCTGCTCGTCTACGCCGCGGCCGCGACCGCCGGCACCATGCTGGTCGGCGCGCTCTCCTCGATCGCGCAGGAGCAGGTCGGCTCCGTGGGCGCGATGACCGCCGCCGCGTTCGGCGCGATGGTCGTGTCCATCAACACGCTCTCCAACTTCGTGGGTCGTCTGGCGTTCGGCGCGTTCTACGACAAGTTCGGCGCGTTCCGCTGCCTGTCCGTCATGCTCGTCGTCACCGCCGTGGCCATGGTCGCCATGTCGTTCGCCACATCGGCGCCGTTCTTCATCGGCTGCGTGATCGTGCTGGGCTGCGCGTTTGGCGCGCTGCTGGTGATCTACCCGCCGTTGACCGGCGAAACCTTCGGAGCCACGCATCTGGGCATCAACTACGGCATCATGTTCCTCGGCTACGCGCTCGGCGCGTGGATCGGACCGCGCGTGGCGACCAGCCTGCACAGCGATGTGTTCGGCTACCGCAACGCCTTCTATGCGGCCGCCGTCATCACCGTAATCGGCCTGGTCGTGGCCCTGCTGCTCGCCGCCCGAGTCAAGCGCGCCGGCACCATGCGCGCTTCCTGTCGCTAAGAACCCACCCAACTCACGCAAAGGAATCATCATGACCGAACAACTTAAACTCGCCGTCGTCGGCGCTGGGGCCATGGGCCGCGACCATATCCGCTACATCCAGGACGATCCGGGTGCCACGCTCGCCGCCATCGCCGATCCCACGGACGAGGCGCACGCGCTCGCCGATTCGCTGGGCGTGCCATGGTTCGCCGACTGCGAGGAGATGGCACGTGAAGGCGGACTCGACGGTGTGGTCATCGCCTCGCCGAACCATCTGCATCTGGCGAACGCCCGCGCCGCCCTCGCCCACGGCATCCCCGCCCTGGTGGAGAAGCCGATCAGCGACGACCTCGACGATGCGCGCGCCTTCGCCGCCGAAGCCCGCGAATCCGGCGTGCCCGTGCTGGTGGGTCAGCATCGCCGGCACAATCCCAAGGCCCGCCGTGCCAAGGAAATCATCGACTCCGGCGCGCTCGGCACCATCGTCGCGGTGTCGGTGCACTACGGCATCTACAAGCCGGACGGCTACTTCGATATTCCGTGGCGTCGCCAGAAGGGTGCCGGCCCGATTCTCGTCAACATGGTGCACGACGTGGATATGCTGCGCTTCCTGTTCGGCGAACCGGTGGAGCTCCAGGGCATGGCGGCCAATCAGGCGCGCGGCTTCGAGGTGGAAGACACCGCCGTGGTCAACGTGCGCTTCGCCAACGGCACGCTCGGCTCGATCACCCTCTCCGACGCGGCGGCCAGCCCGTGGAACTGGGAGTCGACCGCCCGCGAGAATCCCTTCTTCGCGCCCTTCGACACCGACGCCTACTACATCATGGGCACCAAGGGATCGCTGTCGATGCCGCAGCTCAAGCTGTTCACCCACGACGGCGGCGTGAGCGACTGGACCAAGCCGTTCGTCTGCGAGATCCAAGGCGTGCGCGAAGGATTGCCGCACCGCCTGCAGCTCAAGCATTTCCTCGAAGTGATCCGCGGCGAGGCGAGCCCGCTGGTCACCCCAGAGGATGCCATCAAGTCGCTTGAGGTGCTGAACGCCATCAAGCGTGCCGCCGACGAAGGCGAGATGATTCGTCTGTAGGCCGGCGATAGGCGCATACGCGCGGAAGCGGCGGGCCGTCCATATGATATGGGCGGCCCGCCGCTTCGTATATTCCCTGTATATCTCGTGCGAGCCTGCGCTACCGCCGTGTGGAGGCTCGTCGGATCAGCGTGGGGTCAAGCATGGTGGAGCCGTGAATATGCGAGGGATTGTTGATTTCGTCGAGCATCGTCATCATGGCTTTACGTCCCATATCCGCGCCCGGGGCGGCGACGACGGTGATCGCCGTGTTTCCGACGCTTTCGTTGCGCACGTTCTCGGTGCCGATGACGCTGACATCCGCGGGGATTGAGCACAGGCCTTCGTCCGTCAATCCCAAGGACAATCCGATGGCGAGCTGATCGCTGCCTGCCACGATGCCGTCCGGCGGCAAGTCGCCGTTGTTGGGAAGGGTCGTGGGGTCGTCTGAGGTGTTGGATGACGTCTTGCCGCGGGCCTTGTTGATTTCGACGGCGAGCCTTTTGCCGACTTCCATGCCGTCATCGAATGTCAGGCCGCCGGAATCGATCACCGTAAGCGTGGCGTCTCCTCCGGTTCGCATCACAGCCTGTTGCATGCCGAGATATCGGTCTTGTATGGCCTCGTAATCGAAGGAATGTGCGACGAACGCCAGACGTCGGCATCCGGAGCGGATGAGTTCCTCGGCGGCGAGGCGTCCGCAGGTCGCATTGTTCTCCTGCACGCTGCAAGCTGTGTTCTCACCGATGGGGGAGGTGTGGTCGAGCAGGATGATGGGTTTGTCCGCCGCGTCGGCGATGGCGATGTCTTCGGTCGGATCCTGCACGGTGGCAAGCATGATGCCGACCACATCGGGCATCTGCGTGAACAGACGCACCAATTCGTGCTGTCGCTCAAGATCGGAGAAGGCGTTGACGCCGATCACCTGCATGCCGTTGTCCTCGCACACCTCTTGGATTCCCTCGAAAATCGAGGTGAACAAGGAATGTTCGATGTCGGTCATCACGTATCCGACCAGCGGCGTGGACGGCGATGAGGAGGCTGCGGAAACGGGCATGGCGCGGCGCGGCACATAGCCGAGTTCGGCGATGGAGGCGCTGATCTTCGCCTTCAACGTATCGGAGACGCGTTCGGGATAGTTGAGATAGTTCGACACGGTGCCGATGGACACTCCCGCATGCTTGGCGATGTCCGATACGCCGACTTTCTTCGTTGCTGGCATACGCGCGTCCTCCTGTTCCGTCGCCGCGCTGGCGGGATATTCGATATGCTCCACAATACGCCGAAATCACGCATGATGTTTTGAAAAATTTCAACACGCCGTGAAGTTTGATTTGAATATTTCAAAATAGGGGAATATAATCATAGTTATCAAGGTGGAGCGGGAAATGCATGGCGGCTCATGTATCTTTCCTGACGAAACCAAGAGAATTCAAGAATAACAATGGTGTTGTCGTGAAGATGTCTCATGAGAAAACCATTGAATATCTTGAACAGAATTGAAAATATCAATTCACGTTTCAAGCCACAGTGGGTTTGAAGCACGAGGTGCAAGGAAGAGATATGAATACTTCAACAAAGCAGGACAAGGGTCTCGGCGGATACATGCCGTTGGCCGTCGCCGCCGGCATCGGCTCGATGCTCGGCTCCGGCATCATCGTCGGCCTGTCCTCGACCATCACCGTCTGGCAGAACGGTTTGGGCCTGAGCACCGCCGAAGTCGGCGTGCTCTCCGGCGTGCTCACCTTCGCCATCGCCTTCGGCTCCCTGTTCGGCGGCCGTCTGGCCGACAAAATCGGTCGCGTCACCTTCTTCAACTGGATCAACCTGTTCTACGCCATCGGCGCGGGCATCTGCATCTTCGCCAACAACTTCACCGTATTGCTTATCGGCCTGATCATCGCGGGCATCGCCTCCGGCGCCGATCTGCCCGTGTCGATGACCGTCGTCTCCCATGACGCGCCCAACGACCAGATGGCCGCCCGCCTCGTCTCCACCACCCAGGTGTTCTGGCAGGTCGGCGTGTTCATCTCCTTCATCTGCGCCTTCCTCGTCTCCACGATGTCGGGCGCGACCGGCGGCCGCGTCGTCTTCGCCATCCTCGCCGTGTTCGCCGTGGTGGCATGGCTGTGGCGTCTGACCTCGCCGACCTTCCGTCGCTTCCACGAGGAGGCCGACGCCCGCGACGCGGCCAAGGGACGCGCCGCCTCCACCGAAAAGGTGTCCGTCGTCAAGGTGCTGTTCGGCGCCGACAAGAAGATGTTCCTCGGATTCTTCCTGGCCATCATGATCTTCTACCTCGGCTGGAACCTGCTGGCCAACACCTGGGGCCAGTTCCAGACCTACATGTTCGTGCAGGCCAACGCCTCGCAGACCCTCGCCACGGGCCTGGGCATCATCCTCAACTTCGTGACGCTGGTGCTCAACATCGCCTTCGCCTCCATCGCCGGCGGCAAATACCGCAACAAGATGTTCTTCGTCGGCATGGCCATCACGCTGGCCGCCATGGTCATGCTCTCCCTGGGCGGCACCAACCTGTGGGTGATCGTCGGCGCCACCGCCATCATGAACGTCGGCGGCCCCTTCGCCGGCGAGGCCCTCTACAAGGTGTGGACGCAGGAATCCTTCCCCATCGAGGTGCGCGCCTCCATCCAGGGCTTCATCAACGGATTCTCCCGCCTGTGCTGCGGCCTGTTCGCCCTCGTCACCCCGGCGCTTGTGGTGCCCGCCGTCATCAAAACCACCATGTGGGGCTTCGTGGGCGTCGTCATCATCGAACTCATCGCCGGCTCCGTGATGCTGGCGCTGCAGAAGAAGTACGGCACCGACGAGGAGCGTCAGGCGAAGGCCGCGGCGGCCGTCGAAGCCTGAACCTCGCAACCTCTCCGGTCGGGATCGAATCCTTGAACGGTTCCGATCCCGACCGGAGCGGCGGAACGCATACGCAACACGAATACCATGTGAGAAACGATCGCACCAGCGAGCCGACGAAGGAGTCATCATGAATGCCACCACACACGCACCGCAGGTCGTGCCGGCCGTAACCGCCGGAGAACTTGCCATCACCCGTTTCACCGTCGAGCATTACCCCGGCGACGCGCTCGGCATCGGCACCGCCGCCCCGCGCATGAGCTGGGTGTACGCGAAGCCGGTGCCGGCCGACGCGCAGATCCTGCTCAAGCTCACCCGACGTGTGCCCGGCGGCAAGCCGGTCGAGCTGGAGACCTATCTGCCGGTCGCCGACAGCGTGCTGGTGCCGTGGCAGTTCGAGCCGCTGGCCTCCCGCGAAGAGGTGTACGCCACCGTGCAGGTGGTGTCGGCCAGCCACCAGCCGCTGGGAGAGCCCAGCGAGACGCTGCATTTCGAGGCCGGTCTGTTGCTGGAGCATGACCATGTGGCCGATTTCGTCGGACCCTCATGGCCGGAGGCCCGCAGCGACCATCGCCATCTGCCGCTGGTGCGCACCGAAGTGGGACTGCGGGACAAGCCGGTCCGCGCCCGCCTGTACCTGTCCGCGCTGGGCTTGGTCGAGGCGGAGATCAACGGCGTGAAAGTCGGCAACGACGCGCTGATCCCCGGTTGGACGAACTACGAGAAGCGCGTGGAATGCTGGACCTACGATGTGGCCGACGCGCTCACCGCCGGTCGCAACGCGCTGGGATTCTGGCTGGGCGACGGCTGGTTCCGCGGCCGCATCGGCTTCGACGGCGGCTATGCGAACTACTACGGCGATAACATCGGCGTGTTCGCGCAGCTCGAGGTCGAATACGCCGACGGCGGCACCGAGGCGTTCTACTCCAACTCGTGGGACCGTACGTGGAAGGTCGCGCTCGGCCCCATCGTCTGCTCCGACCTGTGCGAGGGGGAGCGGTATGACGCCCGCCTCGAACGGGCCGGCTGGTCCGAACCCGGCTTCGACGACTCCGACTGGGAGCCCGTGTCCGAAGTGTTCTACAATCCGGCGAACATCGAAAACCCCGAAACCTCGCCGGTGCGCGCCCATGAGGAGCATAAGCCGCTCTCCATCGCCCGCGTCGGCGAAACTGCCCAAGGCCGCGGCGTATGGCTGGTCGACTTCGGGCAGAACTGCTCGCAGCGCATCCGCCTGCATATGCGCGGACTCGCCGCCGGTGAAACGGTGGAATTGCACCATGTCGAAGTGCTCGAACCCGACGGTTCGATCGCCACGCGCACCCTGCGCCGCGGCCAGCAGCACGATGTCTACACCTCCAACGGGCAGGACGCCTGGTGGGAGCCGCGTTTCGCCATGCATGGCTTCCGCTATGCGCAGATCGAAGGATTGCCGGGGGAGTTGACCGCCGACGACATCGAATGCCGCGTCTACCATTCGGTGATGGACCGCGCCGGCGAGCTGGAGACCTCCGACTCGCTGCTCAACAGGCTGCACGCCAACGCCGTATGGTCCATGCGATCCAACTTCGTCTCCATCCCCACCGACTGCCCGCAGCGCGACGAACGATTGGGCTGGACCGGCGACATCTGCCTGTTCGCGCCCACCGCCAGCTACCTGTATGACGTGCAGGGATTCCTCGGCAGCTGGCTCAAGGATGTGCGCGCCGACCAAATCAAATGGGGCACCGTGCCGTTCTATGTGCCGTTCGTGCCGCTCGGCGCGTGGGCGCATCCGCAGGCCATCTCCACATGGGGCGACTCCGCGGTGGAGGTGCCGTGGACGCTGTACATGGACAGCGGCGATGCGAAAGTGTTGGAGGACTCCTACGATCTGGTCCGCGCGTGGATCGACGAGGTCGCCGGCTACCTGTCGGATGACGGTGTGTGGGACCGCAGGCCGGATTTCGTGCTCGGGCAATTGGGCGACTGGCTCGACCCGGCCGCTCCGCCGGACGACCCCACCCAGGCGATGACCGAGAAGGAGCTCGTCGCCACTGCGTTCTACTACCGCAGCTGCGTGCAGGCCCAAGCCATCGCCGGAATCCTCGGCCGCGATGATGACGCCGAACGCTTCGCCGAATTGCGCGATCGCGTCTGCGCCGGATTCCTCGCCCGCTTCACGAACCTCGACGGCACCATGAGCTCCGATACGCAATGCGCCTACGCGCTGGCCATCGCCTTCGGCCTGCTCGACGGCGAGCCCGTGCGCCTCATCAAGGCCGGCAACCGTCTGGCCGAACTCGTGCGCCTGTCCGGCGGACGGGTGAGCACCGGATTCGCCGGCACGCCGTTCGTGCTGCCCGCACTGAGCATGACCGGCCACGACAAGGAGGCCTACGACCTGCTGACCTCGACCGAATGCCCCAGCTGGCTGTACCAAGTCAAGATGGGCGCCACCACCACATGGGAGCGCTGGGATTCGATGCGCGAAGACGGCACGCTCAATCCGGGCGGCATGACCTCGTTCAACCACTACGCGCTGGGCTCGGTCGCCGAATGGATGCACGCGCGCATCGGCGGACTCGAAGCCATCGAGCCGGGTTGGAAGCGATTCCGCGTCTCGCCGCGCGTCGGCGGCGGCATCGACCACGCCTCCACCTCGCACGTCACCCCCTACGGCAAGGCCGCGGTCGACTGGAAGGTCGCCGGCGACGTTCTTGAGCTGACCGTCACCGTGCCGGTCGGTACCACGGCGATTGTCGAAATCCCCGACTACGAGTCGCGCGAACTCGGCGCGGGCGAGCACCGACTCGAATTCCACCGGTGACGTTCCGGCTTCGGACGTGAGGTGCGGGCCGAGACGACACGTCTCCGCCCGCACCCCGCACCATCCCTTTCCTCGTATGCCTCTCGATATTCCGTGTTCACCATAATCAACGAAGGAAACGCTTATGACACTCAACGAAGAGTCGTCGACGACTCGAACCGCAACCGCTCCGACTGCCATCTCCAACCTCGCGCCCGACACGGGGCGTCCCCTAAGCGGCCGTGACAAAATCCGCTTCGGCGTGGGTTTCGCGCTGTTCTCCCTTATCTGGATGACCGCCGGAACCTCCGGCTCGGCCGTACTGCTGCCCCAGCGCTTCACCGAACTCGGCATCGGCGTGCCTGAGGTGATCCTCGGCACTATGAACTCCGTGGGCTGCGTGTTCGCGCTCGTGGCCAATGTCGTGTTCGGCGCGCTCTCGGACATCACGCGCTCGCGTTTCGGCAAGCGCACGCCATGGATCGTCGCCGGCGGCGTCGTCACCGCGGCCGGTTATGTGCTCGCCTCGCAAAGCGTGGGCCTGTTCGGCATCGTGGCCGGCTGGTCCGTCGTGCAGGTGGGCGTGAACATGATGATCGCCCCGGCCGTGGCCGTGCTCTCCGACCGCATTCCCGAGAACACTCGCGGCACGTTCTCCGCGTTCTACGGTGGCGCGCAGATCGTCGGCCAGTCTGCGGGCACCTTCCTGGGAGCGCAGTTCATCGAGAAGATGGGGCAGGGCTTCATGATCGGCGTCGCGCTGTTTGCCATCACCGGCGTCGTGACCGTGTTGGTCTGGCCGCGCGAACGTTCGTCGAAGACCGTCGCCGCCGGAGAGACGGCCGCCAAGCTGGACGCCAAAGCCATCCTCAAGTCGTTCGTGCCGCCCACGAAGAACTGCCGCGACTTCTACCTCGCGCTGGTCGGACGCCTGATGCTCATCCTCGGCTGGTCGATGATTCAGGGCTACCAGCTGTACATCCTGCAGAAGTACTGCGGGCAGACAACCGAAGACTCGGCCGCCACGATTTCCACGATGTCGGTCGTCTCCATGATCGTGCTCATCATCACCTCCGTGGTCTCCGGGCCGATTTCCGACCTGCTGCACCGCCGCAAGATCATCGTGGCCATCGGCTCGGTGATCATCGCGGTCGGCATCGCCATCCCATGGTTCATGCCCACCGGTTTCGGCATGATTCTGTTCGCCGGTGTGGGCGGTTTCGGATACGGCATCTACATCGCCGTCGACCAGGCGCTCAACGTCGACGTGCTGCCCAGCCAGGAGGAGGCCGGCAAGGACCTCGGCATCCTGAACCTCGCCAATACGGTCGGCCAGGTGCTCGCCCCGGTGATCGTCGGCGCGATCGTCGTGGCCACCGGCAGCTATGCGACCCTGTTCCCGATCGCCCTCGTCAGTGTGCTGCTCGGCGCCGTGGTGATCATGTTCATCCGCAAGGTGCGTTAAGTCAACGCGCGCGGGCCCATGGCTGATGGCGAGCGTCACAGCCATGGGCTTTGCCATATGCGTGCGATTCGAGGTGTGTCATCGGTTGCATATGATTCAATCGGCACTACAGTAGCTATCGGGATTCCAATGCCTCCCCGCGTTTTCCGACACGCACGCCGCAGTGCGTCCGACGAAAGGTAATCGCCATCATGGCCCCAATCGCACATGTCGAACGATACAGGATGTTCGAGCTCAATCTCACCGGAACCTCAGCGGGCAACCCGTACGCGGACGTGACGATTCAGGCGATGTTCACCAGCCAATCCACCGGCGAGACCGTCACAGTGAACGGCTTCTACCGCGGACAAGGGCGGTATTCCATCCGATTCATGCCGACCGAGGAAGGCGTGTGGACGTACGAGACGCGAAGCGACGCCCCCTCCATGGAAGAGCGGAAGGGCGAAATCGTCGTGGAACCTGCCGGCGAGGGCAATCACGGACGCGTGCTGAGAGCCTGCGACGTGGCCAAAGGCGCGTTGCGCGAGGCGTACGGCGCGCAATTGCCGTACTGCTTCTCCTACGAGGACGGCACGCCATACCAACCCTATGGCACGACATGCTACGCATGGACGAATCAGCCATCCGATGTGCAGGATCGTACCGTGGCCACGCTTGCCAAAGCGCCGTTCAACAAGATCCGCATGTGCGTGTTCCCCAAATATTATGACTTCAATACCACGGATCCCGAAATGTTCGCCTACGAGGGGTCCATGGCCGAGGGCTTCGACCACACCCGCTTCAATGAGCCGTTCTTCGAGAATCTCGACCGTCGTATCGAGCAGCTCGACGAGCTCGGCATCGAAGCGGACATCATTCTGCTGCATCCGTACGATAAGCCGGAATGGGTCTTCAGCGCGATGGGCGCGGAGGCGGACGGATTCTATCTGAGCTATATGGCCCGTCGATACGCGGCCTATAAGAACGTATGGTGGTCGCTGGCCAACGAATACGACATTCTGCTGCCGCAGAAACCCTTGGAGGACTGGCGTCGGTACGCCCGCATCGTGATGGCGAACGATCCCTTCAACCACCTGCGTTCCGTGCATAACTGCACGAGGATGTACGACTACAACGAAACGTGGTGCACCCACTGCTCGATCCAGCGCATCGACGTGACCCGCACCACCGAATGCATCGCAGACTGGCGGCGGGAATTCGGCAAGCCGGTCGTGTGCGACGAGCCCGGCTATGAGGGCAACATCTACTGGGGCTGGGGCAACCTGACCGGCGAGGAATTGATCCGCCGATTCTGGGAAGGGGTGATGCGACGCGGCTACGTGACCCATGGCGAGACGTTCATCGACCAAGGCGAGCAGGTGTGGTGGGCGCACGGCGGCGAATTGCATGGCGACGCTCCCGCACGTATCGCCTTCATGCGTGACGTGTTCGCGGATCTGCCGCTTGACGCCGCCCCTCTGGACGCCGACATGCCGTCTGAATTCGCATGGTCCACGCTTCTGCCGTCAGGAGAGAGGGTTCCTCATACGCCGCAGGGGGAGAAGGCGGGGCCGTATTGGGACGTGCCGGTGCTGCGCAGCAGCGATGACTACCAACTCGTGTATTTCGGCTGGTACCGCCCCGCCTACCGTGAGTTCTCGTTACCGGAAGGGAATCGGTACGCCGTGGATGTGATCGACACCTGGGGTATGACGATCGAGACGCTTCCCGGCACCTATGAGGGTTCGGTCCGCGTCGATTTGGGGCGTCAGTATATGGCTGTGCGCATCCGCAAAGCCTAGTCTGTCCGGTTTCGCGGGGCCACGGCACCGCGAAACCGTCAGCGATAGCCTTCCCACAGGGGTAGGGGGAAGAGCACGTTCTCGCATTCGGCCCACATGGCGTTCAGGTCCTGGCCGGGGGTGCGCAGCCATCGCAGCTGTATGCCATCCATCATGGCGAACCCGGCCTGCAGCATGCGTTCGGCATCCACGCCCTGGGGCACATGCCAGCGGATGTTGAGCGCCATATCGACGGTGTCGCGTTCGCGCGCCTCGAAATAGTCGTGGGCCGGGTGCGCCGGGTCGAGCGCTTCGGCGCTCAGGGTCGAGAACATATGCACCAGCTGCGGGCGCTCGGCGTTGATGGCCACGGTCCTGCGCCACAATTCGGCGATCAGCGGACGTTCCTCGCGCACCATGGACGAGGTGAGATCCACGGTTTCACGGTCGTACATCTCGCCGAGCACCAGATCGAGCAGTCCTTCTTTGGATCCGACGTGGTGGAGCACTCCGGCCTTGGTGAGTCCCACTTCGTTGGCGATGCGCTGCAGTGAGGTGCCGTAATAGCCCAGTGTGCCGAACGAGACGACGGCCGCGTTGAGGATCGCGGTGCGGCGGTCGGTGTCGACGGTGTTCTCGAATGTCATGGCTCTCCCTTCGCCGTCCTTCGTTGACGACATCCTCCGGTCCACGATGGGGTAGGAGGAAAGATGGGATAACCATACGGTTGGTAGGTAGTAATTTCAATATTCATCGGCGTGTTGAATGCTATGAATTGATAAAGTACCTACCAACCGGTTGGTAATAAACAGTCGCCGATGACCGACCGCTGGCCGGAACAACGAAGTGCAAGACAGAAACGAGGAATCCATGAGCGAGAACACCATCCCGTCCGTCAACGACCTCACCCTGGAGGAGAAGGCCTCCCTCACCTCGGGTGGCGACGCCTGGCATCTGCAGGGAGTCGAAGACAAGGGCATTCCGGGCTATATGATCACCGACGGCCCCCACGGCCTGCGCAAGTCGCTCGCCGTCGAAACCGGTGCCACCGACCTGAACGATTCGGTGCCCGCAACCTGCTTCCCGCCCGCCGCCGGACTCGCCAGCTCGTGGAACCCCGAACTCATCCACCAGGTCGGCGAAGCCATGGCCGAGGAGTGCATCCAGGAGAAGGTGGCCGTGATCCTCGGCCCCGGCGTCAACATCAAGCGCAACCCGCTCGGCGGCCGCTGCTTCGAATACTGGTCGGAGGACCCGTACTTGGCCGGACACACCGCCGTCGGCATCGTCTCCGGCGTGCAGTCCAAGGGCGTGGGCACCTCGCTCAAGCATTTCGCCGTCAACAACCAGGAGACCGACCGTCTGCGCATCTCCGCCAACGTCTCCCAGCGTGCCCTGCGCGAAATCTACTTCCCGGCCTTCGAGCACATCGTCAAAACCGCCCAGCCATGGACCATCATGTGCGCCTACAACCAAATCAATGGCGTGCATGCCTCACAGAACCATTGGCTGCTCACCGAGGTGCTGCGCGACGAATGGGGCTTCGAAGGCATCGTGATGAGCGACTGGGGCGCGGCACACGACCGCGTGGCCTCGCTCAACGCCGGCCTCAACCTTGAGATGCCACCGAGCTTCACCGACGACACGATCGTCTACGCCGCCCGCGAAGGCCGCATCGCTCCCGAGCAGCTCGACCGGATGGCCCAGGGCATGGTCGATCTGGCGAACAAGTCCCGCGCCGCCATGAGCATCGACGGCTACCGCTTCGATGTGGACGCCCACCACGAGGTTGCCCGCCAGGCCGCCATCGAATCCATGGTGCTGCTCAAGAACGATGATGCCATCCTGCCGCTGAACCCGGCCGCGAGCATCGCCGTGATCGGCGAATTCGCCCGCACCCCGCGCTACCAGGGCGGCGGCTCCTCGCACATCACCCCCACCAAGATGACCAGCTTCCTCGACACCCTCGCCGAGCGCGGCGTCTCCGCGAGCTTCGCCCCCGGCTTCGCGCTCGACCTGAGCGAGCAGGACCCCGCGCTGACAAGCGAAGCCGTCGAAACCGCCAAGGGCGCCGACGCGGTGCTGATGTTCCTGGGCCTGCCCGAAGCCGCCGAATCCGAAGGCTTCGACCGCGAAACCCTCGACATCCCCGCCAAGCAGGTCGCACTGCTCGAAGCCGTCGCCGCGGAGAACCCGAACGTGGTCGTCGTGCTCTCCAACGGCTCCGTCGTCACCGTGCATCCCTGGGCGGGCAACGCCAAGGGCATTCTCGAGGCTTGGCTGCTCGGCCAGGCCGGTGGCGGCGCGCTCGCCGACGTGATCTTCGGCGAGGTGAGCCCCTCCGGCAAGCTCGCGCAGAGCGTGCCGATGGACATCAACGACGACCCGAGCATGCTCAACTGGCCGGGTGAGGAAGGCCACGTCGACTACGGCGAGGGCGTGTTCGTCGGCTACCGCTACTACGACACCTACGGCAAGGCCGTCGACTACCCGTTCGGATTCGGCCTGAGCTACGCGAGCTTCGAACTGACCGACGCGGTCGTGTCCAAAACCGGCGCCAACACCGCGTCGGTGAGCGTGAAGGTGACCAACACCTCCGATGTGGACGCCGCCGAAACCGTGCAGGTCTATGTGGCGCCCGGCAAGGCCGAGGTCGCCCGCCCCAAGCATGAGCTCAAGGGCTTCAAGAAGGTGTTCCTCAAGGCCGGCGAATCCACCACCGCGACCATCGACCTCGACGAGCGCGCCTTCGCCTACTGGTCCGAGCGCTTCAACGACTGGCATGTGGAATCCGGCGAATACACGGTCGAGGTCGGCACCTCCAGCCGCGACATCGCCGCCACCGGCGTGGTCACGCTCGACGGCGACGGCAAGGCGCTGCCGCTGAACGAGTGGTCCACCTTCGGCGAATGGCGCACCGACCCGGTCGGCGCCCCGATCGTCGAGGCCATGCAGGCCAAGGGCGAAGCCGGCGAGCTGGTGAAGCTGCCCGACAACGACATGATGGCCATGTTCCTCAACTCCATGCCGATCAACAGCATGACCACCCTGCTCGGCGCGCCGGGCAAGGAGATCACCGCCTTCCTGCTCGACGAGTACGGCAAAGTGACGAAGTGATCGCTCGAACAAACGTCCTTCCCTAACTGTTAGGGGAGGGGAGTCGAAGCCGAGGAGGCCAGTCCGCGAATGAACCGGTGCGGACTAGTCTCCTCGGCTTCTTTGTGTGATACGCGACACGCCGATTGTTGTAGATGCAACTGTTGTATGTGCCACCTATTAAGGTGTGTGGAGCACACACCAAAAGGAGGTGCATACATGAATGACGATTGTGATCCGAACCGCATCCCGTTGGGGGTGGCGGTACGTTCGCTGAACAACATGATCGCGCGGTACGTCGCGGCCACCACAACGGAGGACCGATGCGAGGCCACCGGCGTCAACGCTGATATCATCGTCTTTTTGGTGCAACACCAGGACCGGGACATCTTCCCGCAGGATCTGGAACGGCGGTTCTGCACCACGCGCTCCACGGTATCCCGCGTGCTGGGACTGATGGAAAGCAAAGGATTGGTCGAACGCAGGCCGGTCGAACACGACGCCCGACTCAAGGCGATCGTGCTCACCGACAAGGCGAAGGCCATCGCCGAGTCGATGCGCCAACACGGGGATGCGATGGAGCGCACGCTCCTGCAGGGCATGGACGATGAGGAAGTGGCGGCGCTGCGGCGCAGTCTGCACACGATGCGGAACAATCTCCTGGCCACCGGCAAGGTCGGCAAGGACGACAAGGAATGTATGAACGACACGACAACGGAAGGAAAGAGCGAGGTATGACATCCACAACCGTGGACCGCGACGGCAACACCACGTCGCAAGCCCAGCAGCAGACCCCGCCGGCCAAGGTGCCGGTGGTGCGCACGCTGCTCAAATCACTACGCGAATATAAGAAGGCGAGTCTGCTCACCCCGGTGTTCGTCGCCGTCGAAGGCATTCTCGAAATCGTCATCCCCACCGTGATGGCGGAGCTTATCGACGAAGGCATCACCGGCGGTTCGATGCCCGTGGTCTGGAAGTTCGGCCTCATCCTGCTGTGCCTGGCGATGGTCTCCCTGGCATGCGGCTTCCTCTCCGGCAAGTACGCGGCCATCGCGTCCGCCGGCTTCGCGAAGAACCTGCGCCACGACCTGTTCGAGAAGGTGCAGGGCTTCAGCTTCACCAACATCGACCGCTTCTCCACCGGCTCCATCGTCACCCGATTGACCACGGACGTGACCAACCTGCAGAACGCCTACCAGATGATCGTCCGTCTGGGCGTGCGCGCCCCGATCATGGTGGTTATCGCTTGGCTGTTCTCCTTCCGCATCAGCCCGTCGATCTCGCTGGTGTTCCTCGCCTGCATCCCGATTCTGGGCATCGGTCTGATGGGACTGGCCGCGCTGGTGCATCCGGTGTTCGAGCGCGTCTTCCACACCTACGACGAGCTCAACAACACGGTGGACGAGAACCTGCAGGGCGTGCGCGTCGTCAAGTCCTTCAACCGTGAGGATCACGAGGTGAGCAAGTTCTCCCGCGTCTCCGAACGCATCTTCGTCGACTTCGTCAAGGCCGAGAAGATCATGAGCTTCAACATGCCGCTGCTGCAGTTCTGCATGTACGCCTCGCTGATCCTCATCGCATGGATCGGCGCGCAGCAGATCGTCGGCTCCGGCAACAACGCCGCCCTGGGACTGACCACCGGCGACCTGACCGCGCTGGTGACCTACGCCATGCAGATCATGATGAGCATGATGATGCTTTCGATGATTTTCGTGATGGTCATCATCTCGCGCGCCTCGTCCGAACGCATCTGTCAGGTGCTCGTCGAGCAGAGCACCGTCACCGACCCCGACCAGCCGGTCACCAAGGTCGCCGACGGCTCCATCGCCTTCGAAAACGTGAGCTTCCGCTACTCCGACAACGCGGAGAAGCCCGTGCTCGACCACATCGACCTGAAAATCGAATCCGGACAGACCATCGGCATCGTCGGCGGCACAGGCTCCGCCAAGTCGAGCCTTGTGCAGCTCATCCCGCGTCTGTACGACGTGACCGAAGGCTCGCTCAAGGTCGGCGGCCGCGACACCCGCGAATACGATCTGGAATCCCTGCGTGACGAGGTGGCCATGGTGCTGCAGAAGAACGTGCTGTTCTCCGGCACCATCGCCGAAAACCTGCGCTGGGGCAACCCGAACGCCACCGACGAGGAGCTGCGCCACGCCTGCCAGCTCGCCCAGGCCGACGGATTCATCCAGGAATTCCCCGACAAGTACGACACCTACATCGAACAGGGCGGCACCAACGTCTCCGGCGGCCAGCGCCAGCGTCTGTGCATTGCCCGCGCGCTGCTCAAGAAGCCGAAGATCCTCATCCTCGACGACTCCACCAGCGCGGTCGACACCAAAACGGACCAGCTCATCCGCGGCGCGTTCCATCACGAGATCCCGGACACCACGAAGATCATCATCGCCCAGCGAGTGGCCTCCGTGCAGGAATCCGACATGATCATCGTTATGGACAACGGCCGCGTGCTCGACAAGGGCACGCATGAGGAGCTGCTCGAATCCTGCGACGAATACCGCAGCATCTACGAATCGCAAACCAAGAACCAAGCCCAGCCCGACGAACTGGAAGGAGGCCAGGCATGAGCGCGCAGAACAAACCGCAGATGGCCAAGGCCGCGCCTGGCACCACCAAGCGCATCTTCGGCTACATCTTCAAATACAAATGGCAGGTCGCCCTCGTCGTCGTATGCATCCTGCTCTCCGCCGCGGCGCAGGCCGGCTCCTCGCTGTTCCTGCAGTCGCTGATCGACACCTACATTCTGCCGATGATCGGCGTGAGCGACCCCGACTGGGCGCCGCTGCTGCAGGCGCTCGTGTTCATGGGCTGCCTGTACGCGGTGGGCATCTTCAGCACCTGGTTGTACAACTGGATGCTCGTCGGCATCGAACAAGGCACCCTGAAGGACATCCGCGACGAGATGTTCGCCCACCAGCAGGAACTGCCGATCTGCTATTTCGACACCCACGAGCACGGCGACGTGATGAGCCACTACACCAACGACACCGATACGTTGCGTCAGGCCATCAGCCAGTCGTTCCCGCAGATGTTCTCATCGGCCATCACCGCGCTCGCCGCGCTGATCTCCATGCTGTGGCTGTCCGTGCCGTTCACCGTGTTCGTGCTTGTGTTCACCGTGCTGCTCATCGTTGTGGTGCGCGGCATCGTGAGCCGCTCCGGCCGCTACTTCGTGCGCCAGCAGCATGAGCTCGGCGACGTGAACGCCTTCGTGGAGGAATCCGTCAACGGCCAGAAGGTCATCAAGGTCTTCAACCACGAGGACGCCACGCAGCGCGACTTCGACGAGCGCAACGAACGCCTGTTCCACGCCAGCTCCGAAGCCAACATCTACGGCAACATCACCATGCCGGTGGTGGGCAACATGGGTTACATCCTCTACGTGCTGCTCGCCATCGTGGGCGGATCCGTCGCGCTGTCGGGCATCGGCAACTTCGGCCTGTCCGGCGCCGGCCCGCTCACACTCGGCACGCTGATCTCGCTGCTCACCCTCTCGCGCTCCTTCGTCAACCCGATTGGCCAGGTCTCCATGCAGTTCAACATGGTGATGATGGCCCTCGCCGGCGCGTCGCGTATCTTCGCGCTGATGGACGAGCCTGTCGAGGACGACGGCGGCACCGTGACCCTGGTGAACGTCGAACTCGACGAGGACGGCCGCACCATGCGTGAGGTCGACCACGTGACCGGCAACTGGGCGTGGAAGCGCGAGGAAGGCGACGACGGCACGCGCTCGCTGGCCGCCGCCCACCTGCTCAGCCCCAAGGCCGCCGAAGTGGCGACCAAGGCCCGCGAGCAGGCCGTCACCTCGCCGGACGGGCGTCTGACCCTGCTGCGCGGCGATGTGCGCTTCACCGACGTGACCTTCGGTTACACCGAAGACAAGCCCGTGCTGCACAATATCACCTGGTTCGCCAAGCCGGGCCAGAAAATCGCGCTTGTGGGCGCGACCGGCGCCGGCAAGACCACGGTGACCAACCTCATCAACCGCTTCTACGATGTGCAGGAAGGGCAGATCCTTTACGACGGCATCTCCGTCAAGGGCATCCGCAAGCCGGACCTGCGCCGCTCGCTCGGCATCGTGCTGCAGGACGTGAACCTGTTCACCGGCACCGTGATGGACAATATTCGTTACGGCAAGCTCGACGCCACTGATGAGGAATGCATCGCCGCGGCGAAGCTGACGAATGCCGACGGATTCATCCGCATGCTGCCCAACGGCTACCACACCGTGCTCGAAGGCGACGGATCCGGCCTTTCCCAGGGGCAGCGCCAGCTGATCTCCATCGCACGCGCCGCCGTGGCCGATCCGCCCGCGCTGATCCTCGACGAGGCGACATCATCCATCGATACGCGCACCGAGGAGGTCGTGCAGGCCGGCATGGACGCGCTGATGAAGGGCCGCACCGTGTTCGTCATCGCGCACCGCCTGTCCACCGTACGCAACTCCGACGTAATCATGGTGCTCGACCACGGCCGCATCATCGAGCGCGGCTCGCACGACGAGCTCATCGCGTTGAAGGGCGAGTACTACCAGCTCTACACCGGCGCGGTCGAGCTGGAGTAGGACAAAAGCTCGGAAGCATCCGACAAGCAACCCCTCACGGTGGAATTTGAGTCGTCGACTCCTTTTCCACCTTGAGGGGTTTCTTTTTATGTAGGCCCAGCGAGATAACGAGGTTCTTTGGTTTGATGTGTTTTCCTAGCGTGACTGGATGGACGCTTAATGGCAGACAGAGTTGTGCAATGTTGCTCGGAAACACGCCCATACATACCGTTGGGCTCCTGATAGCCTAACTGTTATGACACAGTCTTCTGCTCCTGCCGGTGCCGCTGCCGAGCCGAACTACAACCGCACGATGATCGCGTGTTTCGTGGGCTACATCACTCAGGCGGTGATCAACAACTACATGCCGCTATTGTTCGTCACCTTCGCGGCGACGCTGGGCATCGATATGGCGCGCCTGTCCGCGCTGATCACGGTGAATTTCGTCACGCAGCTGGTGGTGGATGTGTTGGCCGGGCGGTTTGTGGATAGGATCGGCTACAAACCCTGCATTATTGCGGCTCACGTGTCGGCCGCCGCGGGACTTCTGGTACTGGGACTGGTGCCAACGCGTGTATCTGACCCATATTGGGCCATTTTGGTGGCAATTTTGTTGTATGCCTTGGGTGGCGGACTAATCGAAGTGATGGTCTCGCCGATTGTGGAGGCCTGCCCCTCCGAGCACAAAGCCAAGGCGATGAGTCTGTTGCATTCGTTCTACTGCTGGGGTCAACTGGGCACTGTGGTGATCTCCACGCTGTTTTTGTGGGCGTTCGGTATGGGAACGTGGCCGGTGCTGGCTTGCCTGTGGGCGATTGTGCCGCTGGTCGGCATTGTGATGTTCTGGAGCGCGCCGATGCCGCGCGTCGTGCCCGAAGGTGTGGCGACGATGCGGCTGCGCGATTTGGCGGCCAAGCCGGTGTTCTATCTGCTGTTCGTGATGATGCTGTGCGCGGGCGCGGCCGAACAAGGCATGAGCCAGTGGGCGAGCACCTTTGCGGAGACCGGTTTGGGCGTGACCAAAGTGGTGGGCGATCTCGCCGGTCCTGCCGCGTTCGCGTTGATGATGGGTCTGTCTCGCACCATCTACGGCATGATGGGGCACAAGCTCAACCTCCGGGCGTTCATCGCCGGCAGTTCGATGCTGTGCGTGGCTACCTACCTGACCGCGGCGTTGACGACCTCGCCGGTGTTGGGGTTGGTAGCCTGCGCGTTGACCGGATTCTCGGTCGGCATCATGTGGCCCGGCACCTTCTCGTTAGGCGCGGATGCGATGCCCGGCGGCGGAACGCTGATGTTCGCACTGTTCGCGGTGGCCGGCGACCTGGGATGCGCCGGAGGGCCGGCCGTGGTGGGATTCATCGCCGCAGCCAACGGCAATAATCTCAAGGCCGGATTACTGTTCGGCTCGATTTTCGCTGTGATTCTGCTGGTGTGCGTCCTCATCGTGCGGCGCGTCGATGTTGTTGCTCCGTCTTCTCGTGGCTGAATTATGAAGTGTGTTTCTCGCGCATGCGGAGAGGAATAAAGTAACGGCTCGAATGTCACCTCAAGGTGTCAATCGGCCGTTACAAGTCCTAATCTTATCCAAGGGCTGTATCCTTATCCCGCCTGCCCCACATAGGTAACATCCTCGAGAACGGTGCAGGTTGCGTGGGATTCGCGCTCATAGCGTATCGTAAGCATTGAGGTCCCTCGCCATCCCCAATCCGCATGTACACTGGAGATTGGTAAATAATTTACTAGTTTTGACGAAAGAGTGTTCATGGCCACCATCAAGGACATCGCGCGGCATACCGGATTCTCTCAGGCGACGGTGTCGCGTCTGCTCAACGGCGATCCGACGCTGTCGGTCAAAGATGAGACCAAGCGCGCGATCATCCAGGCCAGCGAGGAGCTCGGTTATACGATGCAGGCCAAGCGCATCGTGCTGCCGCGCGAAGTGGCCGTGCTGAACAACGTCGATTCCGACGAGGAGCTGCAGGACGCCTACTTCGACGCGCTACGCGAAGTGCTGGAGACGAACGCGCGCGACCAGCATATGAACCTCACCTTCGTCGACGGCATCGACCATCTCGTGACCGACGCGAAGCGCTTCGACGGCTTCCTCTCCATCGGACCCGTGGCCTTGAACGGCGACGAGCTGCGCCGCCTGCACCGCGTGCTGCCCTACGGCGTGTTCATCGACATCAATCCGGCCCCCAACCTGTTCGATTCCGTGCAGCCCGACCTGTCCCAAACCGTGCTGGACGCGTTGGATGCCTGTCTGGCCGCGGATAAGCGTTCCGTCGCCTTCATCGGAGGTTTGGGGCGTGTGATGGGCATGCATGAGTATCCGGAGGATGTGCGCACGCTGGCCTACCGCAACTGGACTGAACGTCTGGGAGTGCCCGCGGATGGGCTGATTTACGCCGATGGTCCGTTCACCGTGGACAACGGCCGTAGGCAGGGCGAGCGGCTGATCCGTGACCATGCCGACACCCTGCCCGATGCGGTGATTGTCGCGGCCGACACGATTGCGGTGGGCGTGCTGCAGGCTTTCACTGCGGCCGGGCTGCTGGTGCCGCGCGACATCAGCGTCATCAGCATCAACAACCAGCAGATCGCCCGATACACGTCGCCCACGCTGAGCTCCTATGACATCGACCAAGGCGAACTGGCGCGAACCGCGATCTTCATGCTGGCCGAAGCGATCTCCAACAAACGCCGCACCCGCCAGCACACCTATATCTCCACCGAACTGGTCGTCAGGGACAGTTTCACGCCGGCGCAGGGCGCATAAGTCGCGCGCCGGCGTCGCCGTCAATTAGATGAGCGTGAGCTTCAGATCCAATTCGAGCGACCGGTCGGCGGGGACCTGATAGCGCGCATGGACCGGCGCACCCCAGGAATCGTCGCCGCCGACGCCCATTTGCGCCGCGAGCAGCCGCAGGAACATATGCCGCGGCTGCGGCAATTCGTCCTGATGCGTGGCCTCCTCCAGCATCATCGTGCTGTAGGGGAGCAGGCTGGCGCAGAACTGCTCCGATCCGGCCCTTTCGACCCGCATGCCGTGTCCCTCGTCGTCCGTGATCTGCGCCCAGCGGACGCCTTCATGATTGCCGGTCTCCTGCGGAACCAGATACGGAGCGCAATCCTTGAACGCGTCGGTGCTGTGGATGCCCAGCTTCGCGCCGTCACGCCGGTCGGCATAGGTCTCTTCGGGGCCGAGCCCGTAGAACCGCAGATTCGCATACCGCACGGGCAGCATCCATTCCAAGCCGAAAGCCGGCAAGGTGGGCGCGCCAGGCTCTCCCGGATACCGCACGTTCAAACGCAGTCCGCCATCGACGAGCGTCTGATAACGCACGCTGACCCGCGTGCGCTGCGGCGTGGCCAATTCGTAGACGTAAGTGGCGGTCACGCCGTCGCCGTCGCGCTCGAAACGTGAATCCACCACGCGGGCGTATCGGCCGGCCGCAAACCATTGCGCGCGGTCGAAGCCGCTGGACGCTCCGCGGTCGTTGTCGGTCAGAGGTCGCCAACACAGCAGATTCGGCCGACGGATCATCATCTCACGTCCGTCGCGACGCCAAGAGACCACGCCGCCCTGCGTATGCGACAGCAACGTCTCGCAATCGCCGTCCCGCACGCCGACGTTCCAACGGCCCATGGTGACCGTCGTCGTCGCAGCGCTCGCCGATGCGCCGTTATCCGCAATGACATCGTTCGCAGCCACGGTATCGTCGGCGGGCTCGACATCGTCGACGGAGGTGCGCCGTACAGTGACGGTATGCTGGCCGAACGCCAGTTCGTAGCCTTCCGGTGCCCAGAGGGTCGCCGAACCCAGATGCTGCGTGACTTCATAGGTCAGCTCGATTTCGTCGATTTCGTCGGCCGCGTTGGAAAGCCCATCGAACACGACGTCGGGGGAGGGGAAGTCGATGGGGAATCTGCGGTTTTCGCCGGCGGGCACGTCGAAGCGCAGTTCGCGGCTCCACACGGGCTCGCCGTCGACCAACAGCCGTGCGGTGAAACGGCTGCTGGCGGTGGAGACGAACAGATTGCCGTTCTCGACCGTCACCGACTCGCCGTCGGGGGTCAGCCGGACGTTCGCATACTGGTGTTTGACTTCCTGCAGTTTGGGCGAGGGCGTGCGGTCGGCGAACAGCAGTCCGTCGCCGGCGAACTCGTAGTCGCACGGACGCTCGTCGAAATCGCCGCCATAGGCGAGGCGTTCCGTGCCGTCCGGCAACCGCTGCCACAACGCCTGGTCCACGAAATCCCAGATGAATCCGCCCTGATAGTGCGGGTAGCGTTCCAACGCCGTGTACTCGTGCAGATTGCCTACGGAATTGCCCATCGCATGCGCGTATTCGCAGGAGATGTACGGCTTGTCCGGATTCTCGGTCAGGTAGCGTTCGATCTCGTCCGGTTTGGCGTACATGCGGCTTTCGATGTCGGTGACGTCGTCGTAGTCGCGATTCCACGTCACGCCCTCGTAATGCACTGGACGGGAGGGATCCAGCCGATGCGCGTGGTCGCTCATCGCGCGGAACACGTCGCCCGCGTAGGATTCGTTGCCCAACGACCAGATCAGCACCGAGGGATGGTTGCGGTCGCGGCGGATCATGCTGTTGACCCGATCCAAACATGCGGCCCGCCATTGGGGGTCGCTGCCCGGCACGCTGGTGTCGGCGACCACCACGTCGCCGGGGCTGGACCAGGTGCCATGCGTTTCGATGTTGGCCTCGTCGATCACATAAAGGCCGTATTCGTCGCACAATTCGTACCAGCGCGTCTGGTTGGGATAGTGGGAGGTGCGCACCGCGTTGATGTTGTTGCGTTTCATCAGGGTGATGTCGGCGATCATGCTCTCCTCGGTGAGCGCGCGGCCATGGCGGGCGTCGAATTCGTGGCGGTTGACGCCTTTGAAGACGATGCGTTTGCCGTTGAGCGTCATCACGCCGTCCTCGATGGCGAAGCGGCGGAATCCGACGCGCTGCTGGGCGGTTTCGATGAGACCGCCGTGGTCGTCCAGTATGCGCAACTGCACGGTATACAGATTCGGTTCCTCCGCGCTCCACGGATGGATGCCCGGAATGCGTGCGTGGAATGTATGCGTGCTCGTTGCGGGGTGTTCGTCGGTGGAGGCGGATGCTGTGTCGGAAGTGACGTGGATGGCTGTCACGTCCGTTGCAGCGGCGCATGATTGGGCGGATTGCCAGACGATCGTACCGTTCGGATCGCGTACGATGGCGGCGATGGTGTCGGCATCGCGTGTGTTGCGGATGTCGGCCTGCACGCCCAGTTCGGCGACGGCGTCGTTCGTGTCGTAATCCGTGGACAGCCGCAGGTCCTCCACATGCACATGGGGGTGAACGGCGAGCTCCACGTCGCGGAAGATGCCGTGCAATCGCCAGAAATCCTGGTCTTCGAGCCAGCTGGCGCTGCTGAATTCATAGCAGGCGACGGCCAGCGTGTTGACGTCGTCGCGCAGCAGGTCGGTCACGTCGAATTCGCTGGGGGTGAAGGAGTCCTCCGCATAGCCGACGAAATCGCCGTTAAGCCATACCATGATCGCCGTGGACGCGCCGTGGAAGGTGATGGTGACGCGCTCCTCTCCGGCGGTGTCACGAGTGGACAGCGCGTGGAGCGCACGCGGGGCGAGGGTGAATTCACGGCGGTACAGCGCCACATGGTTGCGTTGCGGAATGTTCGGGGCGACCGGGTCGTCGTGCCCATCCCAAGGATATTGCTGATTGACGTATTGGGGTGTCAGCAAACCTTCGGTCTCCAATGTCGAGGGCACCGTGATGCGCGTGTGGGCGGCGTCGTCGAAATCCGGCATGGCGAATGCGGGTGTGGCCTCGGCATCGAGGTCCAGGGCGTCCGCTTGGTCGATACGTACCGTCCACACGCCGTTGAGGCTTTGGATCAGGTTGGAGGGTACGCGTCCATCGTCAGCGACGTCGGTGTCGATGGCGGTATACGTGTGGCTGGTGTGCGCAGGCAGGCGATTGACCGCGAAGACGGTCGGATCGGTGATCCAGCGGGACTGGGAAGAGTGAAGTGAGGACATGGTTCCTGCTTTCGAGATACATCACGACGTTGTTCTGCACAAGAGAAGTAAATCTCTTTACATATACAAGTAAATCATATTATTCATCATGGTGAAGCCTTGCGTGTCGAATGATGTGTCTTATTGTCGGATGTCGTTGAGATGTGTGGTCCTTTGGTTGTCGGGAAGAGGGGAGGGCGTGTCGGTGGCATCTTGCTTGATGAGGTTATCTGTTTGTTGGGGGAGGAGGTATTTGGTGGGGAGCAAAGACTGTGTCGCGTTGTTGTCTCGTCCATGTGTGCGGGTCGCGACACGCTGGTAGTAATTATTTTCAGTAATGAATTTTACTAAAAATAAGTAATGACATATACTATCTTCTGAGATCAACGGATGATCTTTTCCATCTCTTAAGGAGAACAAGCAATGAGCGATCACCAAGAACAGTCGTCCGTCCCGGCATCGACGCGGGGCAATCTCGGACGGCGCGTCGCCTACGCATTCGGCAACCTCGGCCAGGCCGCGTTCTATAACGCGCTCAGCACCTACTTCGTGGTCTACGTGACCAGCGTGCTGTTCGTCAACGTCGACAAAGGCACCGCCACCAAACTCATCGGCCTCATCACCGGACTGATCGTGGTGATCCGTATCGCGGAGATCTTCCTCGATCCGTTGCTGGGCAACATCATCGACAACACCACCACACGATTCGGCCGCTTCAGGCCATGGCAGTTCATCGGAGGCCTCGTCTCCGCCGTGCTGCTGGTCATGGTCTACACCGGCCTGTTCGGTCTGGTCAACGTGAACCAGACCTGGTTCATCGTGCTGTTCGTCATCGTGTTCATCGTGCTCGACGTGTTCTACTCGATGCGCGACATCTCCTACTGGGGCATGATCCCCGCCATCGCGTCGGATTCCAACGAACGCAGCGTCTACACCGCGCTCGGCACCTTCACCGGCTCCATCGGATACAACGGCATCACCGTCGTGGTCGTACCCATCGTCTCGTACTTCAGCTTCAAATTCACCGGCTCGCATACGGAAAGCCAAAGCGGCTGGACCGCCTTCGCCATCATCACCGCGCTGCTTGGCGTGCTCACCGCATGGACCGTCGCGTTCGGCACCAAAGAGAACGAAAGCGCGCTGCGATCCAAAGCGCAGAAGAACGGCAACCCGTTGCAGGCCTTCGCCGCCCTAGCGAAGAACGACCAGTTGCTGTGGGTCGCGCTGTCCTACCTGCTGTACGCCGTGGCGAACGTCGCCACCAACGGCGTGATGTTCTACCTGTTCAAATTCGTGCTCGGTATGCCCGACTCGTTCTCGATCGCCGGCGTCATCCCCGTGATCACCGGTCTGATCATGGCCCCCGCCTTCCCCGTGCTCAATCGGTGGATTCCACGCCGCTTCCTCTTCATCGTCGGCATGGCGCTGATGATCGCGGGCTACCTACTGTTCAGCGTCGCCGCCACCAGCCTGCCGGTGGTCATCATCGCGCTCATCCTGTTCTACCTGCCGGCCACGTTCATCCAGATGACCGCCATCCTGTGCCTGACCGACTCCATCGAATACGGACAGCTGAAAACCGGCCGCCGCAACGAGGCCGTGACCCTGTCGGTGCGTCCGATGCTCGACAAGATCGCCGGCGCGCTGTCCAACGGCATCGTCGGATTCATCGCCGTGGCCGCCGGCATGACCGGGACCGCCACCGCAGCCGACATGACCGCGTCCAACATCAGCACGTTCAAAACCTTCGCGTTCTACGTGCCGCTCGCCTTCATCGTGCTGAGCCTGCTGGTGTTCCTCTTCACCGTGAAGATCGACGAGAAGATGCACGCGCAGATCGTCACCGAACTCGAAGAGAAGCTGGGCACCGAAAGCATCGAAGCCGACGAATAGTCCGCGACCGGGATGTCGTCTGTCCTCTCGAATCCGGAGAGCGAGCCGACGAGTCTGACCACCTTGCCGATGTGGGGAAGTCCATATCTCGGTGAACCAGTGGTTTGCGAGATTTCAATCGTGTCCTCACTGCGCGGAACCCAGATGCCCGAGCGTCGCTGGATTCGGCGTGTTATATTGGAAATGCTAATTCTCAGTAAAGACGGACTCGATAGCCGTCTTGAATGCTAAGCAGAATTCTGCAGGGGCGGATTTCCGCCCCGTTTTTCTTTTCCTGTTTTTGAGCGATAATAGATGCAATTATTTGTTGAACGAAGGGGCTCAAATGACGAATCGTCGTTATCGTATTGGAATTGACGTCGGTCTGGGGTTAAGTGACAAAATGTGGGTCTTATTCGGGCGTGTTGGTGTTGGTCATGATCGTCCGGCCCATCCTTTTCTGATGCCGAACCCGCTTTCGTAGGCGTCGACGCCGGTCGTGGGCAGCTGCACCGCGGTCTCGGTCCCGGGCGCGGGCCCGTCCGGCTCCTCCCGCCTCGTTCGTTTCGCCCGCCAGCATTCCGGCGTGACGAACGATTCGGGGTCGGGGTCCCGGCTCTTCATGTACACCACCCATTCGCAGCAGCGCCTCATGTGCTCACCGGTCAGGCCGCGGTGCGCGTCGAGCACGCGTTTGACGTCGGCGTTGACGCCGCCCTCGATCCGGTTCGTGGTGGACGGCACCGGACCGCCGGCCACGAGGTCCGGATCGCAGAACGCGAACAGCTCGCCCCTCCGGTTGAGACGGACGAGGCGGAAGTACGCGCGGCGCAGCCGCTCGTGCGTCCACCACCACCTCCTGCCCGCCCTCGCCCTGGGATCGGACGGATCCGACGACGCCATGGTCCGCTGCCTGATGAACGCGCCGTGATCGTTGTGCCACCGGTTCAGCCCGGCCAGCCATACGGCGGCCCCGCCGGCGTCCCCCACCTTGGCGAGCCGTCCGGCCAGGGCGAGCAGCTCCCTGCCGGCCGGGGTCCCGGGCCTGCCGGTCAGGTCCCTCCTCGTGTTCCTGACCACGTGCACCAGACTGTCTTTTGTCAAGTTCGTGTCGGCTGGATGGTCGTGTTGTTTTCCGCAGGATGTGCAGCGGGTTTTCCGCAGGATGATCGTCCTGTGGGTTCGCCCGCTGCCTTGGTTTGTTTTGGTTATTTGGTCATGAGGGCGTTGCGGCTGCGGTAGCTTTCGCCCTTGAAGCGGATGAGCCTGCCGTGGTGGACGGTGCGGTCCACGACCGCGGCGGCCATGTTCGGGT
>NZ_JBKETZ010000005.1:0-254784 GCF_056356295.1 Bifidobacterium sp. LH_558
ATAAGGCAAGCATCCCCGCGAACGACGCGGGCCGCGCGGGATTTCGCGCTCATTATTTATGACGAACGGAATCCAATTTCGCGCTCAAACATTACGACGAACGTCGATGGCGATATCTGTTGCTTAAAATTCGCTAAGCTACATTTATCGAGTTAAATGTAGCTTAGCTCGCGAGGCAACGCCGGATATCGGCGGTATGATGCGGATTATTCCTATTACGCGTAGACGTGTGTTTTGAAGTGCTGTGGGGAGGGATGATGGCGAAACCGGTTGTGTATACCGACTTTGATGGGGTGCTGAATGCTTTTCCGGATGACAAGGTGTTGCGTCGCGGAGGGCAGGCGCATCTGGATTGGCTGAAGGACGGCGACCCGCGCAAAACGCTGTACGACGTGGGTAATGCGTTCCTTCTGGATCGAACAAGACGAGTGCCGACTCCTATGGGCAAGTTTCGGGTTCGCTGGTCGGATGAGCTGACCGATGCGCTGCACGCAATGGCCTCGGAGGGGAATATCGAGCTGAATTGGCTGTCGACGTGGCAGCCGTTCACGGCTGCACTGAATGAAACCTTGGGTTGGGATCCGGAAATCGTCGACACGGTGACTTGGTATGACCCGGTTTCCGGTCAGGGACGTCTCACTGGCAAACGCGGAACGGTGTTTCGCCGAGTTGAGGCTGAACGCCAGTCCGATGGTCCCGCGCCAATCGTCTGGATCGATGATGAAGAATGCTATGACAGTGTGGCGATGCAGTTGGAATCGTTAAACCCGACGGCACCGGTGTTGATGGTCCGTCCCGATGACCGTATCGGCATCTCACGCAGGCAATGGCGGTTGATTGAGCGCTTTGTCGATGATCCGGCGTCATTCGATCCGGTCACACTCGATGAGGAGCCGACGCTGCACAACCGTTCCGGACACATCGGCTTCTAGAACGTCAGGCGCATTTGGTGCCAGGTTACGTTGCCGTGGGTGGAGTCGGAGACGCCTTCGTCGAGGAAGCCGAATTGGGCGTAGAAGCCGATGAGGGGTTCCTTGCAGGTGAGAACCAGTCCGCGGCGGCCGGCAGCGCTGGCGTCGGCGATGACCTGGCGCATCACGGTGCCGGCGTGGCCCTGATGCTGGTATTGGGGCGCGGTGTCCACGCCGAAGATCATCTGCCATGCGCCATGCGGATCATGCAGCGTCGCATCCTCATACATGTCGTCAGTCAGGTCGGGGCTGTCCGTGGCGAATCCGTTGATGAATGAGATGATGTCTCCGCCCTGCCCATCCTCCGTCAGCAGCCAGAAAAAGTCGGGGTAAACTTCCAGTCGGGCGTGAAGTCCTTCTTTGGTCGCGGCTTCGGCGGCGGGGAAGCAAGCCATCTCCACGGCGGCGATGGCATCAAGGTCGGCAAGCGAGGCATGACGAATCGTAGGCATGGTCCCAATTATGGGACGGGATATCGTCATCCAGCGCTAGATCGCCAGCCATGGCACGGACATGATGATCGTCGCGAAGGTCAGCAGACTGGCGAACAGCTCGATCAGTCCGGGAACAATCGGTTTGAGCGTGCGTTTGTTGGCGATCAGCGGCAGCGCCACAGCGCGGGCCAGCAACACCAGCGCGGTGCCGCCGAGCGCGGGGGATAACACGAAACCGCCGATGACCATCCCCACATGCCATGTGATCGACGCGACGAGATACGGCACACTGCCGCGCTCGCGAATCATCGTTTTGACGAACAGCACCGACCCGAACTGCGTCACGGCGAACAGAAGCGCTGCAAGAACGCCGATGCGCGGGAACGGTGGATACACGTTCGTAAGATACTGCTCCAGCGGCGCTCCCTCGGACATCGGCATCACACCGGCCACGACATCCGCACCGAACGACGCGGTGACCACGGCCATCGCGCACGCGGCGACGATCGCCACCCCATTGCCCCACAAAGTCCGCTCCTGCCTACGCCATGCGGCCAGCATCGACAGCGCGAGCAGTACCACATACAGCGGCGCCCATATCAGCACGTGCGGATGCATCACCACGAATGGCACGCCCAGCACCACCAGCACCGCGCCATACACCAACGCCGGCAGACGGTAGCGTTTGCGGAACCGCGACTTCACCCACCGGGCGGCGGTGAACTGCGTGCAATAGCACAGCAGCCACAAGCCCAAAAGCCACAGATTCGTGGGATTGGCGCCGGTGAGCGCGATTCCCGCGATGGCGGGCAGCAGCGCCATCGCCCAAGCGCCGGGCTGGTCGGGAATCCATAGGCGGACGGATGTGCGGTGGGAAGCGGCAGATTGAGACATGATTGCCATCATAGAGGAGCGGGCGCGCAAAGACCAGAGCTTGGGATGAGATGCCTCGACTACGCTCGGCATGACGATGAGGTGCGCTCGGCATGACGGTGGGCACGGCGGGAGCGCGGCGGCGGGACTACCAGATCGTTGGTCGTACGGCGCCGATTCGTTCCAGGAATTTTGCCACATCGCGCATCTCATCCATGCAGATACCGTGCGCCACACCGGGATAGACGTGCTCGTCCAGCGTGCCGTGCCCGCCCCAGAAGTCGGACATGGCCGCGACCTCGTCGCCTGAGAAAATCGGGTCGAGCGCGCCGCGCCCGTAGAATACCGGCGGTTTCGACTCGGCCAAGGTTTCGTCGCCCGGCAGCGCGCCCGGCGCGAGCCATCCGGAGAAGGCGACCGCGGCCATATAGCGCGACGGATTCAGCCTCAGCATGTGCGCCGCCAGCAGTCCGCCCTGCGAGAAGCCCATCATCACTACCTTGCGGTCGGCGGGGATATGCTCGGCGACCCACCGATCCACCGCCTCGGCCGCCTGCAAGGCCTGACGGTCGAGCGACTCGCCCTCCGGCGCGCCCTCATGCGCCCACTCGCCAAACCACGTGTATCCCATGCCGTACGCGATCGGCGCGCGCAACGACGCATAATCCGCGCCCCGCGCGCAGTAGTTCAGCAGATCGGGCAGATCCCGCTCGTCGGCACCCCACCCGTGCAGCACGACGAACACAGGGGTTTGGACGGAATCATGCAGTGAGGTGATCGCGGTGGTGACTTCCATAATGCCTCTTTCGTTCGGGGAACGGACGTCTCATACTGTGGGCAGTGTTTACCACCAATCTAGCGGTATTTCAGTAGCCTGAGATTACACGGTTGCGTCGCCATACGTGGGGCCGAAACGTCGTGGACCATGTCGTACGGCGTGGTGGTGGAGTCCCGCTCCTCACGTCGCCATACGCGGGGACTGAGGAGCCGTGGGCCAGCCGCATTCGTGCGGCACGCAGTCCGGCATCCGCACGCGGCATGCTGGGGCGCGGCATGCCGGGCGCGACAGGAACGCGGCGCAAACGCGGTTGCACGGTCTATAAGCAACGCCTATAGCCACGCCGCCGCAAACCCTGCGTGCGCCACGTACTATGACTTTCGCGTATGCGGGCATATGCCTGCTTCGCATAGGGCATAACGCGCAGGCGTGTGTCACAATAAAGCGACTTGCCACGGCGGGCGAACACGGGCGGGCGAGCACACACACGCCGGAACGGCCGCCCGTCACACGGGCGGGGCCCCGCGCCAAGCCGGTCGCCGCGCCGATACGCAAGACGGCCGAACGTGACGCCACACGGACCAACGAGAGATAGAGACCAGGAAAGGAGCCAACGCCCATGTTCGATTGGACATTCGTCGAGCGTTACGCGCCCTTCTTCGTCTCCGGCACCCTGATGACGCTGTTCATCTCCGTATTCGGCATCCTGCTCGCCATCGCGGTCGGCCTGGTCTGCGCCGGCATCGACACCGCGCGCATCCCGGTCGCGCGCCAGATCGTGCGCGTCTACATCGAGCTCAGCCGCAACACCCCGCTGCTGGTGCAGCTCTACTTCCTCTACTTCGGCCTGCCGAAACTGGGCATCGTCTGGTCCGCCGAAACCTGCGCCATCGTGGGGCTCGGTTTCCTCGGCGGCTCCTATATGGCCGAAGCCATCCGCGGCGGCCTCGAAGCCGTGCCCGACGTGCAGCGCGAGACCGCGTATGTGCTGGGCCTGAACCCCATGCAGTCGCTCACCCGCGTGGTGCTGCCGCAAGCCGTCTCCACCGCCGTACCGGGCGTGGTCGCCAACGTGATCTTCCTCATCAAGGAATCCTCCGTCGTCTCCGCCATCGCGCTCGCCGATGTGATGTATATGGCCAAAGACCTGATCGGCATGTACTACAGCACCTACGAATCGCTGTTCATGCTCGTCGTGGCCTACCTGGTCATCCTGCTTCCGATTTCGCTGTTCGGCACCTGGCTCGAAAGGAGGTTCGACTATGCAAAGCGCTGAGATCCTCCTGCAGCCGGGTGTGTTCCCGCGACTGCTGCAAGGCCTGTGGGTCACCGTGTGGATCGCGGGCGTCTCCGTGGGCGCGTCCGTTCCCGTCGGCCTGCTGGTCGGCTGGCTGATGACGCTGCGCAATCCGCTCGTGCGCGCCGTCATGCGCGTGTACCTCGATTTCATCCGCATCATGCCGCAGCTCGCCCTGCTGTTCCTCGCCTACTACGGTTTCGCCCGCTGGTTCGACTGGAATCTCGACGCGACCGGCGCCTGCGTGCTCGTGTTCGTGCTGTGGGGCGGCGCCGAGCTGGGCGACCTCGTGCGCGGCGCGCTCACCTCGATTCCCAAGGCGCAGTACGAGTCCGCGTATGTGTTGGGATTGAGCCCGTGGCAGACCTTCGTTCGCGTGATTCTGCCGCAGGCCGTGCGTCGCATGCTGCCCGCGTCGGTGAACCTCGCCACCCGCATCGTCAAAACCACGTCTTTGGCCGTGCTGCTCGGCGTGGTGGAGGTCATCAAGGTGGGTCAGCAGATCATCGACGTGAACCGCTTCCAATACCCCGACGGCACGCTGTGGGTGTATGGCGCGATCTTCTTCATGTATTTCATCGTGTGCTGGCCGCTGTCGATCGTGGCCCGCAGGCTCGAAAAGAGGTGGGCCAATGGCTGACGCAACCAAGACCAACGCGACCGCGATCCAGTCGGACGCCGGTGCCGAGGCTCCGGCCGCGCTGACCCTGACCGGTCTGACCAAGCAGTACGCCAACGCCGACCATCCGGTGCTCGACGGCATCTCGCTCAGCGTGCCGAAAGGACAGGTGCTGGTGGTCGTCGGCCCGTCCGGATCGGGCAAATCGACCCTGCTGCGCACCATCGCCGGGCTCGAGCCGATCCAAGGCGGCACCATCGCGCTGGACGATCAGATCATCGAAACCGGCAAACCCGGCAGCGAGAAATCCGGACGCTCCGACCGCGGCAGCGAACTGCGCACGCGCATCGGCATGGTGTTCCAAAGCTACGACCTGTTCCCGAACAAAACCGTGCTCGGCAACCTCACCCTCGCCCCGACCATCGTGCTCAAACGCGACAAGGCCGAGGTGGAAGCCGAAGCCGTGCGGTTGCTCGAACGCGTCGGACTGGCCGACCGTAAGGACGCATGGCCCCACGAACTGTCCGGCGGACAGCGCCAGCGCGTGGCCATCTGTCGCGCGTTGATCCTGCATCCGGAAGTGCTGCTCTTCGACGAGGTGACCGCCGCGCTCGACCCGGAGATGGTGCGCGAGGTGCTCGACGTGATCCTCGACCTTGCGAAGCAGGGGCAGACCATGCTGATCGTCACGCACGAGATGCGGTTCGCCCGCGCCATCGCCGACCACGTCGTGCTGCTGGAGGACGGAGCGATCGTCGAACAATCCGACGATCCGGAGTGTTTCTTCACCCAGCCGCGAACCGAGCGGGCACGGCAGTTCCTGCGCACCTTCGAATTCGAACGCGCGGAACACTGACCGGCCGCCCGGCCCGGCGGTAACGGGTGCACAACAATCGCGACACAATCGCACGTCATACTTGTCGGAAGAGACGCCCCAAGCGTCGCCTCCGCATACCTACTTACCCCTCAACAACCACACCCAAGAGAAGGAGATGCCATGAACGCATCATTGACCAAACCATTCAAAGCCCTGCTCGCCGCCTCGGCCGCGCTGATCATGGCGGGCTCGCTCGCCGCCTGCGGTCCGTCCGCCGGCACGCCGAGCGACAGCGCCTCCGACGACGCTTCGGCCACGACCTCCGCGACCGCGCGCACGCTTGACGAGATCAAGGAGTCCGGCGTGCTCAAGATCGCCGTGTTCTCCGACAAGGCGCCGTTCGGCTACGTGGATGCCGACGGCAACTACGCCGGATATGACGTGGTGTTCGCCGAACGTCTCGCCGAAGACCTCGGCGTCGAACCCGAATACACCTCCGTGGACGCCGCCGCCCGCGTGGACGTGCTGACCTCCAACAAGGTGGACGTGGTGCTCGCCAACTTCACCGTCACCGACGAGCGCGCCGAGAAGGTCGACTTCGCCGACCCGTACATGAAGGTCTCGCTCGGCATCGTCTCGCCCGAATCCGCCGTGATCTCGGACGTGAGCGAGCTGGACGGCAAAACCCTGATCGTGGTCAAGGGCACCACCGCCGAAACCTACTTCGAGGAGAACTATCCGAACGTGACCCTGCAGAAGTACGACCAGTACGCCGACGCCTACAACGCGCTGCTCGACGGCCGCGGCGACGCCTTCTCCACCGACAACACCGAGGTGCTCGCCTGGGCCAAGTCCAATGAGGGCTTCACCGTGGGCGTGACCAGCCTGGGCGACGTGGACACCATCGCGCCCGCCGTGCAGAAGGGCAACACGGAGCTGCTCGACTTCATCAACGACGAGATCGCCTCGCTCGCCGATGAGAACTTCTTCCACAACGACTATGAGGAGACCCTCCAGCCGGTCTACGGCGACGAGGTGGATCCCGACGACATCGTCGTGGAGGGCGGCCAGGTCTGATTGGCCCCTTCGCACGGGCCTCTTTCTTGAGTGTTTCCGTGCGACCCTAGTTTAGGGTGCGAAACGCACATGAAAAGCATATGAAATGGCGTGATTCCTTGGAATCACGCCATTTTGTTATGTGAGGCCATGTGTGGTTTTCGGGTGGATGGAGTGAGGTTCCGTGCGAAAAGGTCGCACGAAGCGTCGGGTGTCGGTCGTCCGTGCGACCACCGCTTGAACCCTCCATAAGCAACCCATATAGCCACGCCGGCCTGCACGCCGAAATTCGTTGTTATGGTGAAACCACTCTCGCGCGGAAGGGGTCTGCGCGAACAATCACCAACAAAGGGGGTGCCATGGCACGTTTCAACACACAGCTGGTTCATGGACTGCCGGTGAACGACAACACCACCGGAGCCGTCAATCCGCCGATCTACAACTCCACGACCTACGCTTTCGAATCGGTCGACGCC
The DNA here is from genome assembly GCF_056356295.1 of Bifidobacterium sp. LH_558. Taxonomy (NCBI): domain Bacteria; kingdom Bacillati; phylum Actinomycetota; class Actinomycetes; order Bifidobacteriales; family Bifidobacteriaceae; genus Bifidobacterium; species Bifidobacterium sp. LH_558. The sequence continues at coordinate 7,322 of NZ_JBKETZ010000005.1, forward strand.
ATGCCCCGCTATGATTACGCGCGCAGCGGCAACCCCACACGCGACTTCCTCGAACGCCAGATCGCCCAACTCGAGCACGGCACACGAGGATTCGCCTTCGCCTCCGGCCTGGCCGCCATCCACGCCGTGCTATCCATCTTCGCTCCCGGCGATCGCATCGTCGTGGGGCGCAACATCTACGGCGGCACCTATTCGCTGTTCCACGAGTATTTCACCCGATGGGGGCTGATCGTCGACCAGGTGGACACCCGCGACGCCGAAGCGCTGGAACGCGCGGTCGCCGGAGATCCGACGAACGGAGTCACGCCCGCGAAGGCCGTGTATTTCGAGGTGCTCACCAATCCGCTGCTTGAGATCAACGATGTGCGGCGGATCGCCGACATCGCCCACCATTACGACGCGCTGGCGATCGTCGACAACACATTCGTGACCCCGTACCTGCAGAAGCCGCTCGATTTGGGCGCGGACGTGGTCATCCATTCCGCCACCAAATATCTGGCCGGCCATTCCGACGTGAACGCCGGCTTGGCAGTGGTCAACAACGAAGCGCTCGGCAACCGACTGTACTTCGCGCTCAACCGGCTGGGCGGCGTGCTCGCACCCGCGGAATGCGACGCCGTGCGCCGCGGCATCCAGACCCTCGCGCTGCGTATGGAACGCCAGCAGGAGAATGCGCTCGCCATCGCCGAATATCTGCTGGCCCACCCGCTGGTGAGTGCGGTGCATTACCCGGGACTGCCGTCCGATGATGGGCGAGACCTCGCCGATTACGGGCTCCGCGGCGCGGGTGGGGTGTTGAGCTTCGAAGTTGTAGATGGCGTCGATCCCGGCGACGTGCTCGACAACCTCACCGTATTCCGTCTCGCCGTCAGCCTCGGCGCGGTGGAAAGCCTCGCCGAATACCCCGCGCGCATGACGCATTTCGAACTGCCCCGCGAGGAACGTCTCAAAGTCGGCATCACCGACGAGCTGATCCGTCTGGCCGTGGGCATCGAGGACAAACGCGACCTGATCGAGGATCTGGACCAGGCGTTCGCCATCGCCAACGAGCGACTGGTCGCGCGGCACGAGGGCAAGGGAGCGGAAGTGCCCGTCCCGCTCTACGAGGATATGCTCGTCTGACCGGACGTTCCTGACTGGCCCCTGACCGGACGTTCCTGATCGGACGTTCTTAATCGGACATCTCTAACCGGTCGACCTCGACCCGGCCGGCATGCCATTGGCGTATGCCGAGACAATGACGAGACAACGCCGAGACGAACGGATGCGCCCGAACATCCCCAACCGTGAGCATCCGTTATACCTATAAGCTATCGAAGGCTGTAAAACGTTGAAATTCCAACGTTTTTCTACAAATTTACAGTTTGGTCAACCATAGCCCCACACACTATGGTTGCAATGGACGGCCGTGATGCCGACATGTGAATCACATGCGCTTCGCATCACGGATCTTGGGGAGATTCGCGCATACGCCAGCCGTCGCCACCACAACACAAAGAAGGGAAATCATCGTGACATCTCACGGCATCGTGAAAACCATCATCACACCGCTGGCGGCCACATGCGCCTTGGCTTTGGCTCTGGGCGGCTGCAGCTCGGCCTCCACGGCGGCGAACGCGACGGCGTCCGAATCCAGCGGCGAGGCGCTGAGCAGCCTCACCGTGGCATCCGCCTCGGAAGTGAGCACGCTGAGCGTGAACCAAGAGGCCGGCAGCGCCAACTACCAGCTCGCCGCCCTCTACCAGGAAGGCCTCACCGGCGTGGACGAGAACGGCGAAGTGATTCCCGCGCTCGCCGAAAAGTGGGAATCCGACGACAACACGGTATGGGTGTTCACCCTGCGCCAAGGCGTCAAACTGCACGATGGCAGCACCCTGACCGCCGATGACGTGCTGGATTCCATCAATGTGGCCCGCGACCCGCAGCAGTCTCCGGGACTGTCCGTGTACTGGCCGGATTACGTCAGCAGCGTCGAGAAAACCGCGGACGACCAGATCACCATCACCTTGACCGGTCCGCATGCGGATTTCCCGACGCAGGTGTCCAACGTCGCCGGCCTGTTCGTCACCTCGAAGCAGTTCCATGACGAAGCGGGCGACGATTACGGCTCTGCCAAGAGCCTCATCGTGGGCACCGGCCCGTATCAGGTCACCGAATTCGATCCGTCCAGCCACGTCACGCTGGAGAAGTTCGCGGACTACTGGGGCGAGAACGACGGGCCCGACACCGTGCGGGTCGATTTCATCACCGAGGACTCCACCCGCCAGCTCGCCTTCCAAGACGGACAGGTGGACGCCTCCTTCAACGTTCCCGTGACCAGCGTGGACCAGTGGCAGACCAATGGCGCCACCGTCACCCCGTATCCGGACCGCTCCTATTACGGTCTGACCTTCGACCAGAGCGTCGAGCCGTTCGACGACCCCCATGTGCGCGCGGCCGTGGCCCATGCGTTGGATAAGGAGGGCGTGGTCGAAGGCATCCTCAAAGGGTATGGCGAAGTGGCTACCGGTATCGATTCTCCGGAACAGCTCGCCGGATGGACCGACAACGACGTGGACAAGGCCCGCGCCGCCGTCACGGACCTCGGCACCTCCGACTACGACCTCGACGCCGCGCGTGACGAACTGAGCCAGTCGTCGCATCCGGATGGCTTCGAAACCACACTGACCTATCCGACGGGATACCCCGCGGTGGGGCAGGCGTCGCTGGCGCTCGCCGAAAGCCTTGAGGAGATCGGCGTGACGCTTGAGGTCAAGGAGATTCCGCTCGAGCAGTGGCTGAGCGAGGTCGGCAACGGCGAACAGGGTGTGGCCTGGATGATCTACAATCCCACCACCCCGCAGCCCAACGAAATCACCTCCTGGCTGTTGGCGGCCGGCGGCACCGGCACCAATCCGGCCAATTGGGATGATGCGGATGTGGCGGCGCAAACCGACCAGGTGGGCTCGCTCGACAGCAACGCGGATAAGCTCGAATTGGTGCTTGACGCCACCCGCACCGCACTCGAGCAGAACATCTACGCCCCGGCATGGTGGGGTGAGGCCGCGGTCGCCACCAGGCAGGGCGTGTCGCTTAACGACGTGGGCACCTATTGGCTGGGCACCAATTGGGCCGCCGATTTCGTCACGCAGTGAGGCATCGTGAACTGGTTGACGTTTCTCGCCAAACGACTGGGCAATCTCATCCTGCTGTTGGTCGTGCTGTCCATGGTGACGTTTGGCCTGCTGTACTTGACCGGCAGCGATCCGGCGCGCGCTCTGGCCGGCGCGAAAAACGTGAGCGCGCAACAGCTTGAGGCAATCCGTGCTCAGTACCATCTGGACGAACCGGTATGGCAGCAGTATCTGCGTTGGCTGGGCGACATGCTGCGCGGAGACCTTGGCGTGTCCATCCGCACGCATCTGCCGGTCTCCCAGATGATCGGCCAACGCATCGGCGTGACCCTCGCCCTTGCGGTGATGGCGCTGGCCATTGCGCTGGCCATCGGCCTGCCATTGGGTGTGGTCGCGGCGAAGCGCAGCGGCCGCTGGCCGGACCGGCTGATCACGGTGCTGGCGGTGGTGGGGCTGGCCGCACCCAGCTTCGCGGTGGGGCTGTTGCTGCTGTATGTGCTGTCGGTCAGACTCGGCTGGTTCCCGATCTACGGGTTGGGAGACGGCACCGTGGCGGATACGATACGCCACCTGCTGCTGCCCTCGATCACCCTGTCCGTGGGTCTTGTGGCTTCGGTTGAAAAGATAGCGCGGGCCGCTCTGGTCAAGCAGGTCGATTCCGATTACACGCTGTTCGCCCGTTCGCGCGGGGTCGGCGCCGTCCGCGTGACGTTGGGGCAGCTACGCAACGCGTCGCTGCCGATCGTCACCTCGTCCGGATTGCTGATCGCCACGCTGGTGTCCGGGACGGTGATCGTCGAAACGGTGTTTTCGGTCGGCGGTGTGGGCACGCTGCTGCAGGAATCGGTGACGTTCAAGGATATCCCCACGGTGCAGGCGATCACGCTGATTCTCGCCGCCGTGATCTGCACGATTACGGCGATCGTGGACGCGTGCGCGACTCTTCTGGATCCCAGATTGCGTGGGCGCATGGGCGACCACGCCAGACAGCCAGGACTTCGTTCCCAACTGAAGCGGAAAGCGACGGTGACGACATGACGGTGACGAGCATTCCTACCGGCCTCGATAGGCGAGGGCGTATCGGACGTTGGCTGCGCCGCGGCTACCGGCATGTGAACCCGGGCGATGACGCGACCCGTGCGGTCGTTTCGTGTTCGAGCGACGTGACATCCTATGAGACGAAGCCCAACCGGCGTGTTTCGATCTGGCGTCGGGCGATACGTGAGCTGCCGCTTGTGTTGTCGTTCGCGGTGTTGGCGCTTGTGGCGCTGCTCAGCGTCGTTCCGGCGCTCAGCAGCGGCGCGTTGGACCAGGACATCATGCTCTCCTCCGCCGCGCCGGGTGTCGAAGGGCATGTGTGGGGCACCGACGCTTTGGGCCGGGATGTGTTCAAACTGACTTTGGCCGGTGCCCGCACGGCCATTGCGGGACCTGTGGTCATCGCCTGCGGCGCCATGGCGTTGGGGCTGTTTTTCGGACTGCTTGCGGCATGGTGCGGCGGTTGGGTGGACTGGGTGATCTCCCGTACGGTCGAATTGATGCTGTCCATGCCCACGCTGCTGTTGGCCATTGTGGTCGCCGGCGTGATCGGCGGCGGGTATTGGACGAATGTGATGGTGTTCATCCTGTTGTTCGCTCCGTATGAGATTCGTCTGGTGCGTTCCGGCGCGCTGTCTCATATCCATGACGCATTTCTTGATGCGGCCCGCCTGCTGCAGTTGGGCTCCGCGCGTATCCTGATCCGTCATCTCTTTCCGGTGATTCGTCCGCTGGTCGGCGCCGCGCTGTTTCTGGACATGAGCAACGCTCTGGTTTCGCTTTCGTCGCTGTCGTTCCTCGGCCTCGGCGTCTCGCCGCAATCCAACGACTGGGGTCGCCAGCTGTCGGACGCCCGGAACCTGCTGTTCAACAATCCCGCCGCGGCCATCGCGCCCGGAGTGGCCATCATATTGGTTTCGGTGGCGTTGAATGTGGTGGGCGACTGGATTACCGAACGATTCGGACGAGGGGAGCGCTGAGATGTGCGAAAACGAACGGACGGTCGCACTTGAGGTGCGCAATCTGAACGTGAGCATCGGAGGGGTGCCGGTGGTGCGTGGCGTCGATATGGATGTGCCGCAGGATGCCACGGTGGCCGTGGTCGGCGCGTCCGGCTCTGGCAAATCCATCACCGTCAAGGCGGTATCGGGCCTTCTTCCGGCATCCGCCGTCGTCAGTGGCGAATGCAAGCTGTTCGGCGAGCCGATTGAACTTTCCGGCTCTCAGAAGGCATGGCGCGGCGTGCGTGGACGCACGGTGGTGTGGCTGCCGCAGGATTCCTTCTCCTCGCTCGATCCGTTGAAGCGCTGCGGGCCACAGGTTATGGACGGTTCGCGCTTGCCGAGGAACGAGCGTAGACGGCAGGCCGAACGCTTGCTGGCCGACGTCGGTCTTGGTCGTGAGGTGTTCGACGCGTACCCTCACGAACTATCCGGCGGCATGAGGCAGCGCGTGGCCATCGCGGCGGCTCTGGCCGCCCAGCCGCGGATGATGATCGCCGATGAGCCGACCACCGCGCTTGACGCGCAGACGCAGGGCGAGGTGTTGGATCTGCTGGAATCCTTGCGCGCACGGCATCATATGACCTTGCTGCTGATCACCCATGATCTCGCCCTCGCCGCCGAACACGCGGATCGACTCGTCGTCTTCCACGACGGGCGCGTCGTGGAGGCGGGCGAACGCGACCGGATCCTCCACCATCCGCAATCCGAGTACACCCGCGAGTTGTTGGAGGCTCGCGCCCGACTGCGCAACGACGCCGCCGCGCCCGCGACCGGCGATGCGCTGCGCGTCGACCATGTGAGCAAATGGTACGCGGGGAAAGCCGAACCGGCGGCGCGTGACGTCAGCATCACCGTACGTCGCGGGGAGATCGTCGGACTGGTCGGCGAATCGGGTTCCGGCAAATCCACCATAGCGCGGTGCGTGGTGGGTTTGGAAAGCCCTGATAAGGGCGCGGTGCGGTTCATCGATGGCGACGGCGATGAGCGGGCGTGGTCGAGGGAACGCGCGCAACTGGTGTTCCAGAACCCGTACGAATCGTTGAATCCCACAATGACGGTGCGCGCCACTTTGGCGGAGGCGTTGCGCGTCTCGCACAAAAACGCCGGAGATGACGCCGTGCGCGCGCTGGCGAAACAGGTGGGTGTGGAGGCGCATCTGCTGGATCGCAAGCCGGGCACTCTGTCGGGCGGGCAATGCCAGCGCGTCGCCATCGCGCGGGCCCTGGCACCGGATCCGACGGTGCTGGTCGCCGACGAGGCGGTCACGGCGCTTGACGCCAATATCCAGACGCATGTGTTGGAGACGCTGCTGGAACTGCGGAAACGACTGGGATTATCGATATTGTTCATCTCCCATGATCTGAACACCATCAGACGGGTGTCGGACCGCGTGTATGTGATGCGCGGCGGCGTCGTTCTCGAATCCGGCACCACCGATGAGGTGATGGAATATCCCCAGGCCGACTACACCCGCGCCCTCATCGCCGCCATGCCCCGCGGATTGGACGATGCCTCACGGAGCACAACCGGGCGCGACGAGACGGGAGACGCGCGATGAGCGGCGTGCGATACGCATCGGAATATATACCTCAGGGATGTGATTGCGTTCAGGTGGATGGCATAGCGGTGCCGGAGCCGACGCGGCAGGCCTTGGCCCGCGCCCAGGGCGCATTGCGGCGCACCGTGTACGCGGCGGCGGACGAACAAGGCAGGGTAGCCGCGCTGCTGGAATACCATCGGCCCCATACCGCGTCATGCACGCTGTCGGCGTTGTCTGGGGACGGCGAATTGGCGGCGGGACTATTGGACTTCGCCGAACGCAAGTCGCATGCTTCGGGGAGCGTTGACGTGCGGCACGATGCCAGCGCGGATATCGGCGAGCATCGGCATCGGCAAGCCTACGCGCGGCATTACCGACAGACCACGGAATTCACCTGCGGGCCGGTGGCGGTGCTCAACGCGCTGCATCGCCGAGGCGTCGTTCCCGGCATCGACAGGGAGGCGGAATTGCGTGTATGGCGGGAGGCGACGCTGGTGCTGGCCTGTGATCCCTATGGGCTCGCCGTGGCGGCGTCCAGACGCGGCATAACGCCGGTCGCCGAGGTTTCGACGGACGATCCGGTGCTTGACCCCTCGGACCGCATCGGCATCATCGACCCGTTGCTGGCCGTCGACGCCCAACGCGATTTCCAACGACAGGCGCACGAGGCGGGCATCACGGTGAACGTCCGGCCGTTCAACGCCCAAGACATCGCCCGATATGTGAGGCAGGGCCATATCGTCGTCGTGCTGATCGACGAGCAACCCATGCATGGCGAGCATTGCCCGCACTGGGTGACGGTGACCGGATGGCGTGAGGACGAAGCCGGCGACGTGCTGCTGATCGACGATCCCTGGACCGACGAGGCGTATGGGGAGACCGCCGTGGACGGCTACCAGCTGGCCGTCCGCCTGGCGGATGCCGATACGATGATCCGCTACGGCAAGCAGCCCAAGCAGGCGATGCTGGTGTTCTGAACCACAGCCCATCCGGCTCGCACTCGCGTCGGTGTCGCCATATGTGTACAGCGGCTCTATGAAGTTTGACGGCATGAAGCGCGTTGCTACGATGACGTATCAGGAGGGCCGGCGACGATTGCCGATCCGAATCGCAAAAGAAGGAGTCCTAGTATGAGCGCAGCGGCTGCAGGTGTCGTTATGGGATGGATGGTCGGCATCATCATCGCGGTATTGATTGTGGTGCTGCTGTTCGCGGCGATTTTCATCGTGCCGCAACAGCAGGCGTACATCATCGAACGATTCGGCAAACTGCATAAGGTGCAGTTCGCCGGCATCCATGTCCGCATTCCGTTCGTGGACCGCATCGCCATGAAGACGAATATGCGCGTCAACCAGCTCAACGTGCAGCTGGAGACCAAAACACTCGACAACGTGTTCGTCACCGTCGTGGCGTCCACACAGTTCCGCGTCAACGCGCAGAACGTGGCCACCGCATACTACGAACTGCGCGATCCGGCCGGCCAGCTGCGCTCCTATATGGAAGACGCGCTGCGTTCCGCCATTCCCGCGCTCACCCTCGACGACGCCTTCGCCCGCAAGGACGATGTGGCCTCCGACGTGCAGAAAACCGTAGGACAGGAGATGGCACGCTTCGGCTTCACCGTGGTGAAAACCCTGATCACCACCATCGACCCCAGCCAGCAAGTCAAGAACGCGATGGACTCCATCAACGCCGCCCAGCGCGAGAAGGAGGCCACCCGCCAGCGCGCCGAGGCCCAGCGCATCCAGATCGAAACGCAGGCCGCCGCCGAAGCGGAGAAAACCCGCCTGCAGGGCGAGGGCCAGGCCAACTACCGCCGCGAAATCGCCAACGGTATCGTCGACCAGATCAAGAGTCTGCAAGCCGTGGGCATGAACATCACCGACGTGAACAATGTGGTGCTGTTCAACCAGTATCTCGACGTGATGCGCTCGCTGTCCGAGTCGGAAAATGCCAAAACCGTGGTGCTGCCGGCCTCCACGCCCGGCGGCTACCAGGATCTCTACGAGCAGATCACCAAGGCCATGCTCACCGCGAACCAGAGCGTCGAATAGATAAATAGACAAATAAATAGGTTCGTAGGCTCATAGCCAGACGTTTGTATGCGATCGGCCGGATACATTCACAACGGGTGTATCCGGCCGATCGCATACAAACGCCTAATAGTGTTTCTACAGGCTTTGCAGCGTTCGCGAAGCCAGTTCCGCCAAGAGAACGGCGCCGCTGCCCAACGCATCGAGCCGCGGATGGAATGTGGGTCCATGCATTGGCTTGTCGCCATTGCCGACACCGATGCCGCTATGCGTCGTATGCCCCGTCGATCGTCTGGATCAGGTCGGCGATGAGATCGTCGACGTCTTCCAGTCCGATGGATAGGCGGATGAGATTGTCGGTGACGCCGGCGGCCAGACGGTATCGTTCGGGCACCTCGCGGTGGGTGATGCGGGCCGGGTCGACGATAAGCGAACGCGCGTCACCGATATTGGGAATGTAGGTGAACAGGCGCGTGCCGTCGAGAATGCGCCGCACGTTCTCATCATCGCCGTCCACGGTGAAGGACAGCACGCCGCCCACGCCGTTCGGGTAGTATTTCTCGCGCAGGTCGTCCTGCGGATCGTCCCCGAAGCCGGGATAATTCACCGAAAGCACATGCGGGGTGGAAGCCAGCCGCTTGGCGATGGCCGTGGCGGAGACGACCTGCTGGCTGACGCGCTGGGGGAGCGTTTCCAATCCCACCAAAGACAGATACGCGTTGAACGGGCTGGCGACCGCGCCGAAAGTGCGCAGATATTTGATGCGGACGCGCTTGCTGAACGCCTCCTTGCCGAACGCGCCGGCGAAGCTTGTCCACTCGCCATTGCGTTCGTCGCTGACGACGAGTTCGTCCCGGGTGAACTGCGGGAATCGCCCGTTGCTCCAATCGAAGCGACCTGCGTCGATGACGACGCCTCCGACGGCGTTGCCATGACCGGTGATGCCTTTGGTGGTGGAATGCACCACGATATCCGCGCCGAATTCGATCGGTCGGAACAGGTAGGGCGTGGGCACGGTGTTGTCGACGATCAGGGGAATGCCGTGATCGTGCGCGAGCCGCGCAAGAGCTTCGATATCGGTGATTCGAATGGATGGATTGGAAACGGATTCCGTGAAGATGCATCGTGTGTCGTCGGTGATCGCCGCTTCGACTTCGTCAAGATCGTTGATGTCGTGGACGAAATCCGTTGTGACGCCGAAATTGGGGAAAAAGGTCTCCATCGCGTCGACCGAGGCGCCGTACAGGTCGGTGGGGGGCGATGATGCGTCCGCCTCCCTCGGCCGCGCACAGCAGCGCGAACGACACCGCGGCCATGCCGGACGCCACCGCCACCGCTGAGACGCCGCCTTCCAAAGCGGCCAAACGTCGTTCCAACACGTCGACGGTGGGATTCGCCACACGCGAATAGGAGAATCCTTCGACCGTCCCCGCAGACAAGGCATCGCCGTGCGCCGCGTTGGACATGTCGAAAGCCGCCGTGGCGTAGATGGGCGTGCTCGCCGCATGGAGATGGTCATCCGTGCTGTATCCGCCGTGCACGGCCGTCGTCCGCAATGCCTTTGTCACATCGGTCTCCCTGTGTCGCGCCGCGTGGTGGTGTGATGATGCGGCTCAGCAGGGAATCTACCATCGAACGCGAGGGAACACACAAGCCCCGATATAACGGAAATCTATGGGCGCTTCTTAATCCGTGCGTTCGTCTTGCCGCATCAGGCGCGCAGGAACTCCTCAATCTTCTCGGCCGCGGCGTATCCGGCGCGGTACATGCGCTCCAGCCCTTCGAAGCTTTTGCTCAGGGTGCTCAGGCCGTAGAGGTCTTCGGGTGCCACGATCAGCACACGGCCTTCCTTTTCGTACTCCTTGGCCAACGCCACCTCGTCGTTGTAGATGCGGTAGCGGTCGCGCAGCTTCTCGGCCGCGGCCGGATAGAAGCGTTCCAGAATCTTCGCCGGAGCGAGATCCTTCTTCTGCTCGCGGACCTCATCCCTCAGGCGAGAGAGGATCACCACCACACGCTCATAGCCGTCGTCCAACGCCTTTTGAACGGGAACGGGGTCGGCGATGCCGCCGTCGAAATAGGGCACGCCGTCGATCACATACGGCTCGCAGGCCACCGGCACGGCCGACGAGGCTTTGATCACATCGAAATCGTCGTACCGCACGCGGGACTTGTCGAAATACATGGTCGAACCGTCCTCGGCGTTGCATGCCACCACCGTGAATCGGGTCGGATTCGCCGCGAATGTCTCGTAATCCACGGGATATTCGCCGTCGTGGTTGCTTAACGTGCTGTAGATGTAGTCGAGGTTCGCGAAGTTGTGGTTCTTCACGAAGCTGTTCATGCTCGCGTATTCCTTGCGGAAGGCATACTCCGTGTAGAACTTGTGGTTGCGCCCGGACTGGCGCGCGATATACGAGGTCATATTGGCCGCTCCCGCGGACACCCCATAGCAGTGGTCGAAGTCGATGCCGGCCTCCAGCAGCCGATCCATAACCCCGCATCCGAAAATCGCGCGGAATCCGCCGCCCACATCGATCAGCGCGGTGCCCTTGGCCATGACATCCTCTTTTCCCTCAAAGACTGGTCATCCACGAGATTACGCGCGTATCGCGGACAAATCCGCGCCGTCTCGCCTCAGAGCGCAAAAAATCTTCTCGATCTTCTTTACGGTCGTGCGGCGGTTCAGGCGGCCTCCAGCAGCGACTTCGCCAACGCGGCGACGCGGCTGTCCGGATCGGAGTTGGCGAGGTCGACCGAACCGCTTTGCGACTCGGGCGCGAGATGCCCCAACGATTCCAGCACCACCGACAGATGCCGCACGGTGCCTTCGTTGCCGTCGATGATCGCGGCGGAATCGGGCAGCAATTCGCGGAAATAATCGCGGTAGAACACAAAATGCGTGCATCCCAGCACCACCGCATCGATGGAGGCCAAATCGTATCGGTCGAAGTAGCGGTGCAGCGTATCCATCACCACGTCATGGTCGCCCAATCCGCCGGATTCCACAATCTCGACCAGATCGGGGCAGGGTTCGGGGAAAATCGTATGGTCGGCGGTGAAGCGTTCCATCAGCGCTGCGAATTTGCGTTCTCGCAACGTCAGGGGAGTGGCGGCGACGATCACGCGCTGGCGCCGCCCCCGCCCGCGGTCGCAGGCGACCTTCAACGCGGGCTCCATACCGATGATGGGAATGCTGTAATGCTCGCGCAGCTCGTTAACCGAAGCGGAGGTGGCGGTGTTGCAGGCGATGACCACGGCCTTGGCGCCCTGCCGCACGAAGCGCTCCACGATGGCGAAGCTTAATTCGCGCACCTGATCCGGCGTTTTGGTACCGTACGGGGCGTTGGCGGAATCGCCGAAATAGAGCACGCGCTCGTGGGGCAGCTCGCGGCGCAGCTCGCGCGCCACGGAGATACCGCCCAATCCCGAATCGAATACGCCGATCGGCGCCGTCGAAGCCATCGCAACCTCCTTGCCAAACGCTTCCAGACTACACCGTCGCATGCGGATGCGCCGGCATGATATGCGGGTATGCTGAGGCGTATGACCATTCCTACCCATGTGACCAAAGCCCACGCCACGGGCAATGATTTCGTCGTCTATGCCGATCCCTCCGGCGAATTCGAGCCGGCCGCGGACGAGGTGCGTTTTCTCTGCGACCGCCATCGCGGCATCGGCGGCGATGGATTGATCCGTTTGGCCCACCCCGAATCGGTGTCGGACCTCGACGACGCGCAGCGCGCGGCATGTGAGGCGGCGGGTGCCGTGTGGTTCATGGACTACCGCAACGCGGACGGCTCGCTGGCCGAGATGTGCGGCAATGGCACGCGCGCCATCACCCTGTTCGCCATGGACCGCGGTCTTGCGAACGGCAGTGAGCCCTTCCGTCTGGGTACGCGCGCCGGCGTGAAAACGCTCACCCCCTTGGGTGATGTGGAACCGTATGGGCGTGACGTACTGCGGGTGGATATGGGCGCATGGCGTATCGGCGAACTCGGCGCGTACGAGGTCTCCATCGCGCCGGCGCACGGATCGGCGCGCGGCACCTTCGTGGATATGGGCAACCCCCATGTGGTGGCGGTGACCGGTGTGGATGGGAGTCTGCGTGCCGGCGGCGTACTGACTGATGCGTTGCTGGCGGATGCGTCGGGGGCCGACCTGCTGGGCTCCACGCTGCCGGATGTGGACGATCTGGATCTGACGGTCAAACCGCAGGTCGCGCCGGTGATTGAAAGCGACCAGAACGTGGAATTCGTACGCATCGATGCCGTGAACGCCTCCGCGAACGAAGGCAAGGCCAGCATGCGCGTGCACGAGCGCGGCTGCGGCGAGACGCTGTCCTGCGGCACCGGTCTGTGCGCCACCGCGATCACCCTGCGCGCGCTCACCGGCATCGACCATTGGGATATCACCGTGCGCGGCGGCGTGCTGCGCGTCGACGTGACCGACGCGAATGTGACGCTTACCGGATCGGCGACGCTGGTGGGAGATATCGCGCTGCGCCAGCGCTAGAGGCGGAGCAGACGAACGGACGGGTCAGGCGAACAGCGCCGGACCCTCCACGACGATGATCAGCACGGCCAACGCCACCACCCACAGCACGTCGATCATCAGATCGATGCCCAAACGGTAGTAGGTGCGTAAGCCCGTGGCTTTGGCGGGCAGTTTGCGCACGGCCACGGTGGCGTGGCTGAGCGCCATGAACTGGATGGTGGTGGAGAACATCAGCGTCAGGCACCACGGGCACAGGGCCTGGATCACGAACATCGACTGCGAGAACAGCCAGTAGGCGTAGGCGAGAGCGGCGAGTCCACCGAACCAGGTGCATGCGGCGAACCAGCGCGGCACTGCGATTTTCGCCATGCCGATCACCGCGACGGTGACGAACACCGATTCGGCGGCGATGCCGAAGAAGGCGTTCGGATAGCTCAATCCACCGAATTTGACGATTTCCGCCTGCCAGGATTGCGCGACCGCGGAGCAGGAGACCACGCTGTTGACGTCGCAGCCCAATGTGGATTCGGGATGGCGCGCCAACTGCAGGGTTTCGGCCGCCAACACGAACGAGGCGCCCAACGCCACCGCGGAGGCGACCAACATGACCAGATAGGTCCACCATGCGCTATGCCGCCATCCAATCAGCGGGCGCTCCTCGATGGTGACGTTCTCGGTGCTGGTCATAGACACACTCCTTGGCTGGAAATGGAAACCCACGAATGTCTGAAATCGAAATCACTATAACGCAAGACGACCTCGGAGGGGCGTATACGCTTACAGGCTGAACCGACGCACGTGCGCGAATCACAAGAATCACATACGTACCGTCACGCGCCGCATGCGAAGCCACGTTTTTGCGCCTTCATCGCCGAAACACACCTGTTAAGGGGCGATCAGGCCTTACGATGGAGTGTATGAACCAGCCCGAACCCATGCCCGTTCCGCCGAGCGGCGGATGGGATATCCACTGCCATACCGCGTTCTCCGACGGCACGGAAAGTCCCGCGACGTTGGCGGCCGAATGCGCGCGTCTGGGATTGCACGGCATGGCCATCACCGACCATGACACCACAACAGGCTGGGATGAGGCACAACAGGCGGCGCGCGCGCATGGCCTGCGTCTGCTTCGTGGTACAGAGGTCACCGCGGTCGACGGCAGGGTCTCCGTGCATATGCTCGCCTACCAATACGATCCCGCGAATCGTCGGATCAGCGATCTGTTCGCCGACACCCGAGCCGCGCGTCTTGCGCGCACCAAACGTATGGTGGAGCTGCTTGCCGAGGATTACCCCATCGACTGGGATGCGGTGCTGGCGCAGGTCAAACAGGGGGAGCGCACCACCGTCGGCCGCCCCCATATCGCCGACGCGCTGGTGGCGGCCGGCGTGTATGGCAACCGTTCCGAAGCTTTCGCCGACGCGGTGAGCGCGAGGTCGCGTTATTACATCCCCACGCCGTCGCCGACCACGCGTGAGGTGGTGGCCGCCGTCAAAGCGGCCGGCGGCGTCGTGCTGGTCGCGCATGCGGGAGACACCAGTCGCAACCGTCATCTCCTATCGGACGAGCAGATCCGCATGCTGGCCGACGAAGGGCTGGACGGGCTGGAGGTGTGGCATCGCGGCAACCCGCCCGAACAGCGCGAACGACTGCTCGACCTGTGCCGTCGGTATGGATTGCTGATAACCGGCGGCTCCGACTGGCATGGCGCGGGCAAACCCAACGCGCTGGGGGAGAACCTCACCGACGATGAGACCGTGGAGGCCATCGTCGGCAGAGGTGTGCTGCCGCTGTTCGCGTAAAGAAAAGCGGCGGGCGCTCGCTACAGAGCGTCTGTTACAGAGCGCCGAAACCGACGGCGTGCTTGGTTTCCGAACCGATAAGCGCGTATCCCAACGCGCGTGCCGGCACCACGATGCGGCGGCCCTTGTCGTCCGTCAGGTTGATGGTGCTCTCGTTCGCCACGGCCTGCTCGATGATCTGGCTGACCTCATCGGCTCCGGCGTCGGTGCTGAAGTTCACCGGTCGTGCGACGTTCTGAATGCCCAATTCGATATCCATGGGGTTGCTCCTTTACGTTGGCCGGCAAGCCGGCGGTTTCGCGGTGTCTGTTGCCCATTATGCCGTCCAGGCACCTCAGGCTCGCGAGGTTACGCCTTCGGCGTGGACGACGCGGCCAGGTGGGCGCGGCTATTGGTTGAGTGGCATGCCGTTGTCGTCGAAGCCTTCCAATCCGGCCCGCGCGTCGCGCAACGCGCGCTCCTCGCGCTCCAGCAGAGGAATCAGCGTGGTTTCGGCATCGCGTTCCGGCGTGTCGGTATGGGGACCGGGGGTGACGGCGGCTGCGGAGACGGGCTCGCGTTCGTCGGTGCCGTCGGCCTGTTCCGCGGCGTTGGCGACCATATAGGCGCCGTCGCCGTGGATGGCGTGCTCGGCGCCGGCGATGAGCTCGTTGATGGTGATGGTCACCGACGAGTTCGGCAGGTGCTCCGCCGAAAGCTGGGGACGTGTGTCGCCTGTGGCGGAGCTGACCGCGGGTCGGTCGGCGGTCGAATCGTCGTCGACCGGGGTGACGGGGCGGTTCGCCGTGGAATCGGAGGTGTCGTCGCTTCCCTCAGCGACGGCGACGATCTGCGCGGATCCGGTGCGGTCGGGATCGTTGGTGTCGTCGGAAGGCTCATGCCCTTGGTCGGCGGCTTGTGCGCGGGTGTCCTGCGCCGCGCGGCGTTCGGACTCGTTGAGCAGGGTGCCGACGGTGATGGTGGACGGCGATTGCGCGCCGGCAGGATTCGCGCCGCCGTTCGGCCTCGCCGGGGCCTGCGTCGCATTGCCACTGGGCGTGAGCACGCCAAGCTGATGGGCGAGACGTTCCACCTGCGCCTTGAACTGCAGAATGCGGCCGTTGTCCGCGCGGTTGAGCGCTTGGATGAATTCGCCCACCTGCTCCATCTGCAGCCAGAGGTTGGCGCGCAGCATGATCAAATCGTCGAGACGGGAACCCATCATGCGTCCGTATGCGGCGAGCACGGCGTTGCGATGCTCGTCGTTGAGTTTGAGGAACACCCACGCCAGATCTCGCGCAGGATCGTTCACCTGCATGTCCTGCCAGTTGGTGACCGCGGTGATGGTCGAACCGGAGAACAGCACGTCGCCGTCCGAGAATCCGCCATGTACGGTGCAGGTGGAGAACGACCACAGGCCTTCGGTTTCGATGATGCGCGCCCAGCTGTTCGTGATTTCGGAAGGCACATGGCCGGCGGCGCGCAGGCGCTTGATCCACGCGGTCAGCTGTGAGCGGATCTGGCCGGTGGTGAACACCGGGTATTTCGCCTCAGTGAGGAAATCTGGCCGCAGTCGGTGGATCGCGCCGATGGCGGTGCCCATACTGGCGCAATCATCCAGCGTGAGCAGATCTAAGCTGCGGGCCTGCCCCTCGCAGTGGGGGGTAAGCATCACCGCGGTGGATTCCGTGGGGCCGTTCGGCTCCTCCCCGGAGGCGAAGGCGATCACACGGTCCAGAGCGAATCCCAATCCGCCGGGGTCGCGCGCGTCGGCAAGTGTGCGGGCCGCGCGCACGCGGGAGGCGAGGCGTTTGCGACCCGCCTCGGTGTCGGTGGCGTACACGTCGTACAGTTTGCCCGAAGCGTCCTGCAGCACCGCCTGGTCGATGCCCGCGGCCTCGTCCGTGGCGCTGACGGTCATGTTGTCGCGCACGCCGGAGACGGCGATATTCGGGCAGAGCGCGGAGGTCAGCGCGGCCAACTTAAACTTGCTACGTTTCATCACAGTTCCACACTAATACAAGCGGGCGCGCAAATCTCGCCGTCCGGCATATCTCGAAACGCCGTGTGTCGCTTGAATCGCCGCTGAAGCCCGTCCATGGGGCGGACCGGCATAGGGCAGGTGCCACAATGGAGGCATGGAGGCATCGACGATTCTCGAAGGACTGGATGAGGCGCAGCGGCGTGCGGCGACCACGCTGCAGGGGCCCGTGCGCATCATCGCGGGCGCCGGCGCGGGCAAAACACGCACGGTGACGCGCCGCATCGCCTACGCCTGCGCGACCGGCGCCTGGGACGCCTCCCGCACGTTGGCGGTGACGTTCTCCGTCAAAGCCGCCGCCGAAATGCGCGCCAGGCTGACCACGCTCGGCATCGGCGACCAAGTCACCGCGGCCACCTTCCATTCGGCGGCCTTGCGCCAATTGCGGGCCGTGTGGATGGACATCTGCGAAGCCCCGTTCCCGCATCTGGTCGAAGACCAACGCGATCTGGTATCCCGCGCGTTCACCCGCGCGTCGGGGCGCTCGGGCATGGAACCCACGGCCGCGCGCGACGTGCAGGCCGAAATCAACTGGGCCAAAATCTCGATGGTGGCGGTGGAGGATTACGCCCGCGTGGCCGAACTGACGGGCCGCACGCCTCCGGCCGGGCTCGACGCCAAACATTTCACCGACATCTATGACGCCTACGAGCAGGAGAAGACGGGACGTGGCGAGATCGACTTCGACGATATCCTGCTGCTGACCTGCCATATGCTGGATGATTTTCCCGACGCGGCCGCGCAGATTCGCTCCTCCGTAGGATGGCTGACCGTCGACGAATACCAGGATGTCTCCCCTCTACAGCACCGGTTGATGACGCTCTGGCTGGGCGACGGGGATCGGGGCGCGCTGAACCGCAATATCTGCGTGGTGGGCGACCCGGCCCAGACCATCTACTCCTTCGCGGGCGCGTCCAGCTACGATCTGCTCGCCTTCGCCGACGAATTCGGCCCGCTGAGCGCGGATATCAGCCTCAACACCGACTACCGTTCCACCGCACGGATCGTGTCCTACGCGAACAAGGTGCTCGCCGCCGCTCCAAATCGTCAGGACTATCTCACATTGACCTCGGCGCGCGAGGCGGGTGCGCGCGTTGAGAGAACCGTGTACGGCAGCGATCAGGAGGAGGCGCAGGCGGTGGCGGCCCGCATCGCGCAGATGGTCGCTCGCGACGGCGTCAAAGCCTCGGACTGCGCGATTCTCACGCGTATCAACGCGCAACAGCAATTATGCTGCGCTGCGCTGCGTTCCGCCGGATTGCGCTATCGCGTGCGGCGAGACACCGGCTGGCAGACGTCGGTGGTGGCCAGCGAGGCGGTACAGCGACAGGCGCTGCTTGAGGCGATGGGAATCGTCTCCTCGGAGCGGGGGGCTTCCGTCTCCCCGGGAGCGGCCGCGGCGGCGGATGGAGCGGATATGGGCGCGGGTGCGAAACCTGAGTCCGAAGACCTTGGCGTGACCGTCTCCACCATCCATGCGGCCAAGGGCTTGGAATTCAAACATGTGTTCCTGATCGGTTGTTCGGAGGGTTTGCTGCCGTATGGCGCTGGCGTGACGGGGGAGGCGTTGGAGGAGGAACGGCGCCTGATGTATGTGGCCGTCACGCGAGCCGAGGACTCCCTGCATCTGTCGTACGCGCGCAGCAAGGACGGCTACGGCGCGCAGCAGCGCAGGGCCTCGCGTTTCGTGGTCTGATGCCGCTCTGGTACCACTTGGTGGGTCGTAGCATGGGCGGTTATATGCGAAATCCCCGCCATACGCATACGGCGGGGATTCCATGATTCACGTTATCGGGCTTGACTGTTGATCTTGGCTTTTGGTCTTGGTCATCAGGCCTGGCTATTGGTCCTGATTTGTGCCGTCGGATTCGTCATCGGCATCCGTTTCGTCGGTGCCGGCGCTTTCGTCAAGCAGTTTGGAGAGTTCCGCATCCCAATCGATGACGCCGGGTTTGGCGTCGAAACCGGACGGCGACGACGGGGCTTGCTCCCCGGTTCCGCCGGCGGCTTCCGTCGCGTCGGAGGCATCGGAGGCACCGGTCTGGGTGGGGGAGATGTCCGTGCGTGAGGGATGCGCGGCATCCGGCGTCGCGATGGCCTGGGGGGCGTCGCCCGAAAGCGTGGGCAGCAGATCGGGATGTCCCCACTTGGCGTCGCGGGCCTCGGGACCTTCGGCCATGGTGACCATCTCCCACAAACCGGCGGCCTCGCGCATGCGCTTGGGACGCAGCTCCAGTCCAAGCAGACTTTCGAAGGTGCGTTCGGCGGGGCCTCCCACCGCGCGTTCGCGGCGCATCATCTCACGCAACTGTTCGATATGCGGAATGTGTGCCATGCCGGCGCGCCAAACCACGCAATCGACCCACCCCTCGACCAGCGCCAGCAGCGTTTCCAACGAAGCCATCGCCTCACGCTGCTCCGGTGTGTCCGGAATGCCGACCTTGGTGAGGTTCACCGCGCCGGAGATCGATTCGGGATCCATGGAAGTCACATCGCGCAGCTGCTCCTCCATCGCGTCCAGATCGATGGTGATGCCGCGCGCGTATTTGCCGATCAGCGCCTCGAACCGCGGCATCAGCCACGGCACGGAGGCGAACAGACGGGCATGCGCCACCTCACGAAGGGCCAGGAACGCGGTCACCTCGTCCGAGTCGATCCCCAAGGATTTCGCGTATTCCTCCACATTCTGAGCGATCAGCGCTCCGGCGGGATTCCCCAACAGCATGATGCCCTGATCGAAACTGCCATGCACCTCGTGGCTGAGGTTGCCGGCCGCCTGGCCCAGCTGCATGGCATAGGAGGTGTTGCCCAACAGTTTGAGCAGTTGGGCGGGATTCTTCATGCCGTCGGGAATCGGAATCGGCACGGGGCCTGCGAACATGCCGGCGACCTCGCCTTCGAACGCGTCGCCGAGCCGCTCGCCGATCACGGAGGACATCGCGTTGCTCATCGACTCGGCCACCGGTGCCGCGAACTTGGCCCACTGGTCGATGGTGCCCTCGACCCAACCGGCGCGGGTGAGCACATCGGGTTCGCCCGGCGCTGGATCGAACTGGCAGGCGGTGTCGAGCCACAGATTGGCCTCGCTGATCGCGCGGCGCGCCGCCTCACCCTGCTGGGCGGATACGGTGGTCGCGGCGCCGGCGGCGTTGGCCTGCTGCAAGGCGATCGACTTGGCGAGTTTGACGTTGATCGGCCCCTCTTCGAGCGTGCGCTGCATATCGCCCATGGTGTTGAGCCCGCCGGCCGTGAACGCCGTCATCAGTTGCTGCACCTGCGCGGGATCGGGCAGCCGCGAGGGATCCTGGTCCATCAGCTGCTCGCGGATGTGCTCGGGCAGCTGGCTGATCTGCTGCCAGGCCATTTCGCCTTGAATGGGGCCGAAGCATTTGATCAGCCATTCATGAATCGCGTTGTCGTCCATATCCGTCCCTTGACTGCCGGTGGTATTGCTCACCAGTGTAGAGCGTGCCCGCGCCCGTTTCGCCTCGAGCCGAGCGATTGCGCGGTTCCCGCACATGATGTTCGTGCCTCGGCCGCCCGCCGGGGCGGACGTATCGTCCGTCCGCATTCAGCCATCGCACAGGCGGGTGTTTACACTGGGAAGCCATGTTTGGAAAAATCCGTGGTATCGGCCGGCGCGTGAACCGGTATTTCGCCGCGCGATCCGCGCGGTATCTCGCAGGGGCTGCGGCCGTCGCCCTGTCGGTGGTCGTGCTGATGCTGCCCAGCGCGTATGTCATTGAGTTCCCAGGCCCCACGCAGGACGTGCTGGGCACGGTCGACTCCGGCACGGTGATCGATGTGGAGGGCGTCGAGACCTATGAGGACGACGGCGAACTGCTGTTGGTCACGGTGAGCTCCATGGGTGTGGCCGGATATCCGATCACCAACGCGCAGACATTGTGGGGATGGCTGAACCCGCAGATCACGGTGCTGCCGCGAGAGGCGGTTGTGCCGGTCGGCATGAGCGACGAGGAATACGAGGAGGAGAACGCCGAATCGATGTCCAGCTCGCAGGACGCCGCCGTCGCCGCCGCGAAAACCTACATCGCCGCGCATGCGGATGAGTTGGGCGTGTCGCCCGACGTGTTGGACGACGCGACGGTCACCATGCATGTGGACGACATCGGCGGCCCATCGGCCGGCATGATGTACACATTGGGACTCATCAGCAAGCTCACGGCGGCGGACGAGGCCGGAGGGGAGACCATCGCGGGAACGGGCACCATCGACGAAAATGGCGAGGTCGGCGCCATCGGCGGCATCCGGCTGAAGATGCTGGGTGCCAAACGCGACGGAGCCACGTGGTTCCTCGCGCCCGAATCCAATTGCGACAGCGTGGTGGGGCATGTGCCTGACGGGCTGCGCGATGTGAAGGTCTCCACATTGCAAGAGGCGTATGAGGCGTTGGTGGCCATTGGCAACGGTGAAGGCGATAGTCTGCCGCATTGCACGGCGTGAGCGCGGACGTTCCGGTAGGATTCGGCGGAATCTAGCGGGCTCCGGCGGGCGGGGATTCTCATATGCGCGGGTTGTTAACGTGGTTTTTCGCGAACCCTTGCTAATGTGTCCACTGTGAATCAAACGGCATCACAACACGCTGAAGAATTTGGTTTCGAACTCGGCGACATCGTCCAGGAGTGGCTCTGGGACGATGACGTGGACGATTCGATTCGAGCTCAGATCGAAGAACTGACTGGCGAGGATCTCGTCGATGAGGATTACGACTCCGCCGTTGACGGAGTGATTATCTGGTGGCGCGACGGCGATGATGAGGACGAACTGTCCGACACCATCGTGGACGCCTATACGGTGCTTGGCGACGATGGCCCGCTGTGGGTGCTGACCCCGAAGCCGGGGCGTCGAGGTGCCGCCAGCTCCAGCATGGTGCAGTCCGCGGCGAAGACGGCGGGTATGAATGCCGCCACTCCGCTGACGGTGAGCGCCGACTGGAACGGCATCCGCCTGCGCGCGTTCGGCAAGGGACGCTGACGGCGTTCCGCATTCGTGGGCAATAAGGGATTCGAACCCCTGACATCCACCGTGTAAAGGTGGCGCTCTAACCAACTGAGCTAATTGCCCGCAGTCGACCACCATAGCGTATGGGCGGCACAATCGCGAGGCCGGTGCGCGTCAAAGAGTGCGCGCGTCGCAACAATCGCGTAAGGTGGAGAAGAGTTTACTACCATCAGGAGGTCGAACAGCCAATGGCTCAGGAACTTCAGTCCGGTGGCAGCGCGGCGGGAATCGCGCGGTCGGGAAAGCGTAAGTGGGGGTACGATCCGGGGCAGGTGGACGCCTTCTTGGAGCGCGCCCATGCTCTATACGACAGCGAAGGCGCGCGGCTGACCCAGCGCGACATCCAGAACGTGTCTTTCGACCTCGTCAAAAACGGTTATGTGATCGCCCAGGTGGATGCGGCGCTGGCACGTCTGGAACGTGCCGTGGTCGATAAGCAGACCACGTGGGAGATCTCCCAGCGCGGCCGCATCGCATGGAAGGCCGAGACGGAGGATCTGTACCGTCAGATCATCAACCACGTCGACCGCGACGAGGGCGAACGGTTCAAGCCGGGCGAGCCCAAAACTCCCTCCTACGACAAGAAACAGGTGGACCGCCTCGCCGATCAAATCGTGGACAAAGCCGCCGCTGCGTTGGGCATCGACGGCGTGACCGAGGACGATGTGCGCGCGTTGGCCGATCTCAACGCGGCCAGCGTCTCCAACGTGATTTTCACCCAGCGCACGGGCAAGCGTGGCTATGACGAGCGTCAGGTCGACCACTTCCTCAACTCCTGCGTGCAGCTGCTGAGCCGCATCGAATCCTATGCCCGTGTGGCCGATTACGTGTCCGCGGATTCAGGTGCCGCACAGTCCGCGACGCCCGCGCCCGTGGCCGCCCCCGCGCCGAGAACCGAAGCGGTTTCGCCTCTGTTCTCGTCCGACGCGCGTTACCGCCGCGACGGGGTCTCCCCGGCGGAGAGCCTGCCGTCGTTCGCGCCGTCCATCGCACAGCAGAACGAGTCCTTCGACGCTCTGCATCAGGCGGAGCGCAGCCTGTTCAGCGCGGCGGCTCCCGCGGCTGATCTTCCGTCCTTCGCACCGTCCGGCGCGTCCGCGACGCCCGCCGCAGCCCCGACCCCTGTGGCTCCGGCCCCGGCTTCGGTTGGCGAAACCCCGTCCTTCACTCAGGCCGAGCGTCCCTCCCAGGATTCGTTTGTCGAGCAGTCCCAGCAGAATCCCGACTCGTCGCTGGCCGCTTTGGCGCAGATGGCCGAGACCGTGCAGGAGCATCCCATCGCCGCCACGCCGTCCTTCGAACCGCATATCCCCGATTTGAGCGCGCCCATTGCGCCGAAGGCAAGTGAGGACACGCCCGTCTCCTTCGAGCCCGCCTCCGCCCAGACGCCGTCGTTCGCCGCGCCCGCTCCGCCCCAGTCTCAGGGCAAGTCGGAGGAGGGCCTGTTCCCCGATGTGTTCTCCGCCGGCCGCATCACCGTGGACGACCAGATTCCCGATCTGTCCTTCCCCTCGTTGGATGACGTCGCTCCCTCCGACACGAAGAGGCAGCAGTGATCGCCAACTCCACGGTCGTCGTTCTGGGCTCCACCGGTTCCATCGGCACGCAAGGTCTGGATATCATCGCCCGGCATCCGGAACGCTTCACCGTCACCGGTTTGGCGGCGGGAGGCGCCCGCGTCGATCTGCTTGCCCAGCAGGCGGCCCGTTTCCATGTGCCGCAGGTCGCCGTATTCGACGAGACGAAGGTGCCCGCCTTGCGTGAGGCGCTCGCGCAGGCCGGTGCGCCGAACACCCAAGTGCAGGGCGGCGCGCAGGCCGTGACGGCGTTGGCCGGCTCCGGCGCGAACGTGGTGCTGAACGGCATCACCGGTTCCATCGGTTTGGAACCTTCGATCGCCGCGCTGCACGCCGGATCCCAGCTGGCGTTGGCCAACAAGGAATCCGTGGTGGCGGGCGGCCATCTGCTGTTCAGCGCGCAGACCCGCAGCGGCCAGATCAATCCCGTGGATTCCGAACATTCCGCCATCTGGCAGTCGCTGCGTTCCGGCACCCATCAGGAGGTGTCCAAACTCGTCGTCACCGCATCCGGAGGTCCGTTCCGAGGCTGGAGCCGTGAGCGGATGGCCGACATCACACCGGAACAGGCCCTGAACCATCCCACATGGAATATGGGACCGGTGGTCACCATTAACTCGTCCACGCTGATGAACAAAGGCCTAGAGGTCATCGAGGCCTCCCGTTTGTTCGACGTTCCTCCGGAACGTATCGAAGTGACCGTGCATCCGCAGTCCATCGTGCATTCGATGGTGGAGTTCGTTGACGGCGCCGTCATCGCCCAGGCTTCGCCGCCTGATATGCGGCTGCCGATCGCCTTGGGACTGTCCGCGCCGGATCGTATGACCGACGTGGCCGCGGCCTGCGATTGGACCAAGGCGGCGACATGGACCTTCGAACCGTTGGATGACGTGGCGTTCCCCGCCGTCTCGCTCGCCCGTGAATGCCTCGCCGCTTCGGAGAAGCATACGGCCGTGCTCAATGCCGCCAACGAACAGGCCGTGCAGGCCTTCCTTGACCACAAGCTGCCCTATCTCGGCATCGTCGATACGGTCAAGGCCGTGCTCGACGATATGGATGCCGCCATGCGTGACGCGCCGCTGTTCGCCGACGTGGAGGAAATGGGCCAGATTGAGCTCGAAGCGCGTCGGCGTGCCGATGATTTGATAAACAAGCAAGTGTGAGTCATCCGCACACGCATAACGATCCGAACCAAGCCCTCCAGGGAGGCGAACGCATGCCCAACGAGCCCTTTGCCCCAGCCGAGCAGCCGGTCGACAAGCCGTTCCGTAAAACCGGTGAGGCCGCGATCAGCGAGTCGCCGTTGCATCCGCGTCGCGAATCACGTCGCATCATGGTCGGCCCGGTGGCGGTCGGAGGAGGCGCGCCCGTCTCCGTGCAGTCGATGACCAACACACTGACCGCGAATGTGCCCGCCACACTGCAGCAGATCGCCGAACTCACCGCGGCCGGCTGCGACATCGTGCGCGTGGCCGTGCCCAGCCAGGACGATGCCGACGCATTGCCCGAAATCGTGCGCAAGTCGCCGATTCCGGTGATCGCGGACATCCACTTCCAAAGCAAATACGTCTTCCAAGCCATCGACGCCGGCTGCGCGGCCGTGCGTGTGAATCCGGGCAATATCCGTAAGTTCGACGAAGTGGGCCCTTCCATCTGCCAGGCCGCCACCGACGCGGGCATCTCGCTGCGCATCGGCGTGAACGCCGGCTCGCTCGACAAGGACCTCTACGCGAAGTACGGCGGTCCCACCCCCGAGGCGCTGGTTGCCTCCGCGCTCAAAGAGGCGCGTATGTTCGAGGACGTGGGATTCCATGACTTCAAAATCTCCGTCAAGCACCATGATGTGATCACCATGGTCGAAACCTACCGGCTGCTCGCCTCCAAGGGCGACTGGCCGCTGCATCTGGGCGTCACCGAGGCCGGTCCCGCCTGGCAGGGCACCATCAAATCCTGCCTCGCGTTCGGCGCGCTGCTGGCCGAGGGCATCGGCGACACGATCCGTGTCTCCCTGTCCGCGCCGCCGGTCGAAGAGGTGAAGGTGGGCTGCAAGCTGCTCGAATACATGGGATTGCGCCAGCGTAAATTCGACATCATCTCCTGCCCGAGCTGTGGACGCGCGCAGGTGGACGTCATCCAGCTCGCCGAAGCCGTGACCGCCGGATTGAAGGACGTCACCGCACCCATCCGCGTGGCCGTCATGGGCTGCATCGTCAACGGCCCCGGTGAGGCGCGCGAAGCCGACCTCGGCGTGGCCTCCGGCAACGGCAAGGGGCAGATCTTCATCAAGGGCAAGGTCATCCAGACCGTGCCCGAAGACCAGATCGTCGAAACCCTGCTCGCCAAAGCGCAGGAGATCGCCGCGCAGATGGAGGCGGACGGCCAGGTGCCCGTCAACGCCACCGGACCCGTGGTCGTGCCGATTCAACATCCGGGACACTGAGGTTTCCGCGGTAGTTCGACCTCTCGTGGATGTCAGGCCGCATGCGGTCGGTATGCGCCACCTTATCCATGAGTAGGCTTCCTCTCGTCTGAGGACTTACGGAAGCGAGGGACTTGTCTGAAGGCATATTCCCTTGCGCCGGCCGCCATGCGGCATAATGGTGAGCATGCCGTTGTATCGAGATGAGGGAGTGGTGCTGCGCACCGCCAAACTGGGGGAGGCCGACCGCATCGTCACCCTGCTCACTCGCGGGCACGGCAAGGTGCGGGCGGTCGCCAAAGGCGTACGGCGCACCAAGTCCCGCTTCGGCGGGCGTCTGGAACCCTTTATGCGCGTCGACGTGCTGATCGCCGAAGGCCGTTCCTTGGATGTAATCTCCCAGGCTGAATCGGTCGCAGCGTATGGCGGGGCGATCGCCGCCGATTTCGACGCATACAGCGCGGCCAGCATCGTTGTGGAAACCGTCGACAAGCTCGTCGATGTGCAGATGGAGCAGGTGGGGGAACAGTACCGTCTGCTTGTCGCGGCTCTGGCCGCGCTCGCACGGCATGCGCACGATCCCAAGGCGATCGGCGGGTCGTATGTGATGCGCGCGCTGTCGCTCGCCGGATGGAGCCCGCGATTGGGCGCGTGCGTGGTGTGCGGCAGAACATCCACCGAATATCTGTCGATTCCGGCAGGCGGCGTGATGTGCGCCACCGACCACACCCCAGAATCGCAGCGCGTCGGTGCGACGGCGCTGACCCAGCTGAACGCGCTGGTCCGTGGTGATTGGAGCGTGCTGGACGGCACCGCGCTTGAATCCGCCACCGAGCGACTGGTTGAGGAATGGGGAGAATATTATCTGGAACGTCCGATTCGTTCACTGCGCTTGCTAGATTCGTGAGTATGGCTTTTGAACACGTGGACTATACCTCGCTGAGCGTTCCTGCGGCGCCCTTCTCCGACCCGTCGCGCATTCCCGATTTTCCGAAGAACCAAGTGCCGAAGCATATCGGCGTGATCATGGACGGCAACGGCCGCTGGGCCCAGGAGCGGGGGCTGATTCGCACCAACGGGCACCAGGCCGCCGAACCGGTGGTGTTCGACACCATCGCCGGAGCCATCGAGGCCGGCGTGCGCTACCTGAGCCTGTACACCTTCTCCACGGAGAACTGGAAGCGCAGCCCGCAGGAAGTGCGTTTCCTGATGGGATTCTCCCGCGACATCATCCACCGCCGTGTGGCGCAGATGGACGAGTGGGGCGTGCGGGTGCGTTGGTCGGGCCGCCGACCCAAGCTGTGGAAGTCTGTGATCGACGAGCTTGAGGTGGCGATGGAACGCACCAAGCACAACAAGGTGATCGATGTGGTGTTCTGCATCAACTACGGCGGCCGCGCCGAAATCGCCGACGCCTGCGCCGAAATCGCGCGCGAGGTGCGCGACGGCAAAATCAGCGGCGACCGTGTGACCGAGAAGATGATCGCCGACCACCTGTACAACCCCGACATTCCCGACTGCGATCTGGTGATCCGCACCTCCGGCGAGCAACGCACCAGCAACTTCCTGCCGTGGGAGGCCGCCTACGCCGAACTCGACTTCGTGCCCGAACTGTTCCCCGATTGCGGCCGTGAGGTGCTGTGGCGATCCATCGACCACTACATCCACCGCGACCGTCGCTTCGGCGGCGTCAAAAAGTGATTTCGACTCATCACCCGGCATTCCGAGCGTAGCCGTCGCTTCCGGCTTTCGAGCGCAGCCACGATCCGTCATTCCGAGCGAAGTCGAGGAATCTCCAATGCCCGCCGTCGCCATATGTCGGCGAATACGGAAGCGGCATACACATAGACAGAGCCCCTGTGAGGATCTCATGACGGGATCCTCACAGGGGCTCTTGGAATGGGGGAGTGTTTACTCCAGACCGTTGCTCTTGAGCGTGTGGACGGTCAGGGAGTCGACCTTCAGCTCGCCGGATTCGCTGGTGAGCTTGATGGCGCGCGGGCCGTCGGTCGGGTAGCTGTAGGAGCTCATCGCCTGATGGCCGTCGTTGACGTAGACCTCGACGCAGCCGCGGTCCACGAACACGCGCAGCTTGAGTTTGCCGCTCAGCTCGGCCTCGTCCAGCGGGGCGGCGCGGTAGCCCTTGTCGCCGTTCACCACGGCCTGACGGTCGATGACCACGCGGCCGATCTGATCGTCATAAGCCACGTAGGTGTAGGCGCCGTCTTCGGTGGCGTGCACCTTGAGGCCGGCGCGCTCGGCGGTGGAGGCGTCCAGATCGATGACCATCTCGATCTCCACGGCTTCGGCGTCGTCGCAGATGACCTTCTCCTCATTGAAGCTCAGGGCGATCTCACCGTGCTCGACGGTGTTCTCGCGGTAGCCTTCGACTTCGGCGCAGGGAGCGGTGTGCACGTCGCCGTCCTCGCCCAGCGTGATCTCGCGGGGCAGGGTCAGGTTGCCGCACCAGCCGTCGTTCTCCATCGGGATGGGCTGCGCGAACGGGCTCATCCAGCCGTACATGATCTGACGGCCGTCCTCGGCGGTGAAGGACTGCGGGGCGTAGAAGTTATGGCCGCAATCCCACAGACGGAACTCGGTCTCAGGCTTGAACTCGCCGCCCGGCTCCCAAGTGCCGATCATGTAGCCGGCGTTGTTCACGTTGCGGTTCATGAAGGCGCTCTTCTTGGCACCCATGGCGGAGAAGCCGATAACCCACTTCTCGTTGCCGTCCTTGTCTTTGATGGGGAAGAAGTCGGGGCATTCGAGCATCCACACATCCGGATCCGGATGCTCGAAGAGCACGCGCTTGAAGGTCCATTCGACCATGTCCTCGGAGGTATACAGCCACATCTGGCCGCGGCGCTCGGCGGAGCACACGCCGAAGGTCATATACCAGGTGTCGCCGGTCTTCCACACCTTCGGATCGCGGAAGTGGGAATCGACCTTATCGCGCGGGCAGTCGACGATCATGCCGTGCTTGGTGGCGGAGGTGAGTTCGTCGTTATCCGGCGTGGCGTACATCTGCACCTGCCATTCGCCGCCGGAGCCGTCCACGCCGTTGGCCCAACGGTGGCCGGTGTAGTAGAAACGCAGCTCGCCGTCGTCGCCAATCACGGCGGATCCGGAGAACACGCCGTTCTTCTCCTGCTCGAGGCTGGGGGCGAACATCACCGGCTCGCGCTTCCAAGTGATCATATCGGTGGAGGAGACATGGCCCCAGTGCATCGGACCCCACTGGGTGCCGTAGGGGTGCAGCTGGTAGAAGACGTGCCAGCGTCCCTTATAGAAGCACAGGCCGTTCGGGTCGTTGACCCAGCCGCCGTTGGAGGCGATGTGGAACTTGGGGTACCAGCGGTTGTTGCGCTTGGCGGCGAGCTCGGCCACTCCGGCCTCGGCCTTGGCGAGTTCCTCGGCGTGGTCCTTGATCGGAGTAAGGGTGGGGGAGAAGTCACTCATCGTCGAATACTTCCTTTCTTGAAGGCGATGTCGGCTGTTGCGCCGTATAGGCCTTGCGATGTGTTGTGGTTCGGTTATGGGTTCAATTATTGGATTCAATTATAAAGATTCAGTTATGAGGGGCGGTATCCGGAAAGCGGATGTTTTCCGGATACCGCGAGGTGTGTTGGCTGGCGGAGGATCAGGCCTTGGCGGCTTCCATCGCGCGCAGCTGCTTGTCGGTGTAGAACGGGTCGCCGCCGACTTCCTGGTCGTCCCTCTTGATCACGAAGAAGCCGTAGATCAGAGCGACGAGCACGATGCCCGAGATGGTGAAGAAGGTCGGGCGGTCACCCAGACGATCGTGCAGCAGGCCGAGCGGGGTGGAGAAGATGACCTGGCCGATCTGAGAGGCGATCTGGAAGCCCACCATGTACAGGGTGGCGGAGAGCTTCGTGTCGAAGTGCAGGGTGAAGTAGCGGAACGCCGGCAGGCAGAACAGCGGGACCTCGATGGAGTGGAACATCTTGACGATGGACACGGAGACCGGGTCGTGGAACACGCCGCACAGACCGATACGGGCGAACATCACGAAGGCGCCGAGCAGCAGGGCGTTGCGCACGCCGATCTTCTTCATGATGATCGGCACGACGCCCATCATGGCGGATTCGACGAAGACCTGGATGGAGTTCAGGGTGCCGTAGGTGGCGTCGCCGATATCGGTGGTCGAGAACAGGCTGGAGTAGTAGGTGGGGAACATCTGCTGGTCGAACACGGTGTAGAAGGTGTTGGTCAGCAGCATGAAGACGATGAGGACCCACAGGGTCGGCATCTTGAGGACGGCGATCATTTCCTTGAAGGAAGGATTGGTCGGGGCGGCGTTCGGATCGGCTTCCTTCTTGAGCTCTTCCTTCTGCTCGGCCGGGACCCACAGCAGATAGACGAGCAGCATGGCGACGCCGCAGGCGGAACCGACCCAGAAGTTGAGCATCGGGTTGATGTTGAACAGGAAGCCGGCGCACAGGGCCACGATGGCGTAGCCGAAGGAGCCCCAGGCGCGGGACTGGCCATACTCGAAGTTGAACTTACGGGAGTAGCGTTCGGTGACGGCCTCGATCAGGGAGCAGCCGGCCATGAAGCCCGCGGACAGAACGACGGAACCGATGAGGACGCCGACGTAACGGGTGGCGCCACCGGCCGAGAGCAGCGGCGCGTAGACGAACTGGACGAACGGGCCGACGCAGGCCGCGATCGCGGAGATGACGATGACGAGCTTGCGCTTGATGCCGAGCTGGTCCTGGATGGCGCCGTAGGCGAACATGATGACCAGTGTGGCCAGGGAGTTGATGGAGTAGATGGAGCCCTGCTCCGCCTGGGTCATGCCCAGACCTTTTTCCGGGTCAAGCAACCACCTGGAGAAGAAGGACCACCAAATGCCCCAGGAGCAGAAGAACATGAAAATGCCAAAGGAGCTCTGCAGATAGGAAGGATTCTTCCATGCAGACTTGCTTGCGCTTGCCATGATGTTTTCCTTTTTGTGTTGGTTTCCCGCTGCCTTGCGGATGGTTATCGGCGTGTCCACAGCTGCTGCGCTGTGTGGTGACGCTTACTAGTATAAGACGTCAATCGTTTGACGGCAAACAATTGACGTGTGTTGCGTGCGAGTACAACGTCAAACGATTGACGTTATGCGGGTTTTAAGGTTTCGGGTGAATGGTGGTATCGGCGTGTCGCGCCTACTTCGCTACGGAATCCTTCTCGATCAGCGTGCACCGGATCATCGCCGGAATCGGCGCGTCCAAAGGCGGCAGGGGAGCGGTGGTTCGTGGCATCTCGAGATCGCTCAGATCGCGCTTTTCGATCAGGGAGACGAGTTTGCACACGGACCAGTACCCCATCTCGAAATGGGGAAGCTCCACCGTGGTCAGCTGCGGCTCCAAGGTCTCGGCGAGCACACGATGGTTGTCCACGCCGACCACGGAGATGTCCTTGCCGATGGTGAGCCCGCGTCGCGCGGCGCATTCGTAGACGTACCAGGCGCGCGCGTCGTTGAAGCAGAAAAAGCCGTCGGGGCTCTCCCTGTCGAAAAGCTCGCTGACGGCCTGCAATGCAGGGCCGTTGTTGAACACATTGCATACCAAGCGTTCGTCATAGACCCGGCCGGCGTCTTCCAGCGCGGTGCGGTATCCCTCAAGTCTGCGGTCTTGGGCAAGCATCAGTTCGGAGCAGCCGATGTAGGCGATGCGCTGGCAACCGGCCTTGATCAGCCTGGTGGTCGCGTCGTGCGCGATGCGGACCTCGTCGGGCTCAATGCTGGGAAACCGCCCTTGCCGGTCCGTGGCGTCAATCAACACCAGCGGCATGGAGGTGAGGCTTTCCGGCACATCCGTGTAACGGTTCGACATCTTCGCATAGAGGAACCCGTCCGCGCCGTATCGTTTCAGCGTGGTGATCTCCTCGTCCTCATGCTCCTCGCCGTCGGTGTTGACCGTGATGAGCATATAGCCGAGTTGGCTGGCCGCGGCCTGCGCGCCGAGGATGATGCCGCCGGCGTAGGGGGTGGTGGCGACCTCCTCGCTGATGAACCCCAGAATGCGGGTTTTGCTGGTGCGCAGGGAACGCGCGAGCGGATTGGGCTTATAGCCGAGCTTCTCCGCCATTTTGCGCACCTGATCGGCGATACTGGACTTCACTCGGCCTTCGTCTCTGTCGTTGAGCACCAGAGAGACAGTGGAGACCGACACCCCCGTCTTCTCTGCAATCTCTTTCATCGTCGTCATACGTCAAACGATACACCTCTTGCGCAGGTCCCATCGGACCAACTGTGAAGAGCCTGAAAACAAGACCGCGTGCGGGCGGGGTGGTGGATGGGAACTGCGTCAGTCCTCTTTGGAGAGAATCTCATCGACCAGCGCCTGCTTGGCGGCGATCTGGCCGGAGAATCCGGGGCGGATGTCGAGTTTGAGGACCACGCCGGTGCGGTATCCCTGTTCGGCGAGCCGCTTCGTGGCGTCGACGACCACCCGCACCACCTCATCGAGGTCGCCTTCGATATTGGTGAACATGGCGTTCGTCTCGTTCGGCAGACCGGACTCACGAATCACGGAGACCGCCTGCGAGACGTATTCGCTCAATTCGGCGCCGACTCCGCTGGGGGCGATGGAGACGGCCGCCACCGTATTGAGATACGGCTTGCCGGTTTCCGGATCGACCGGAACCTCCTGCTGCTCGGCGTAACGATCGATGGCCATGGGGCGCTCCTTCATGTTGTGCGATGGGATGGGTTATCGGTCTGTCTGATGCTCCGGGAACTTCTGGGCGTGGGTCGGCTACCGCCAAGCCCACGCGTGATCCATGGGCCCGGATCCATGCCCGAGGTCGAGCATGGCCCGCAGGGCACCGGTCAGATAGTCCTTCGCCGATTGTACGGCTAAGGCAAGCGGCAGACCCTTGGCAAGATTCGAGGCGATGGCCGAACTGAGCGTGCAGCCGGTGCCATGCGTGTTCGGATTGTCGATGCGGACGCCCTCGAACCATGTCACGGTGCCGTCCGGCTCGACCAGCACGTCGCTGGCGTCGTTCGTGCCGTGGCCGCCTTTGACCAGAGCGGCGCATCCATACCTCGTGGCGAGACGCAGGCCCGCGGCCTGCATATCCTCACGGGTTTCGATCAGCGCGTCGGTCAGTGTCTCGGCTTCGGGAATATTCGGCGTGATCACCGTGGCGAGCGGGAACAGCGCCGCGGTCAGCGCGTCGACCGCGTCGTTGCCGATGAGTTTCGCGCCCGAGGTGGCCACCATCACCGGGTCGAGCACCACATTAGAGGCCTGGTGCGCGCGCAGCCGGTCCGCGATGGCTTCGATCAGCGCGGTGCTGGACACCATGCCGATTTTGACGGCCGCAGGGCGGATGTCCTCGAACACGGCATCGATCTGATCGGCGAGGATGTTGGGTTCGGTGTCCTGCACCGAACGCACACCGGTGGTGTTCTGCGCGGTGAGCGCCGTGATCGCGGACATGCCGAACACCCCGTTGGCGAGCATGGTTTTCAGATCGGCTTGGATGCCGGCGCCGCCGGACGAATCCGAGCCGGCGATGGTCAATACGGCGGGAAGCGTGGTCATCGTATGCTCCTTATCTTCAGTGACTATCAGGCCGTATGGGTTTGATCGGTTCCATGTTTGGCATAGCCGTGCTTGGCGTCGCCGCGAAGGGCCTTCCAACAGGCGACCAGTTCGCGGGTGGCGGCCTCGGGATCATCCGCGCCCGCGATGGCGGATACGACGAACCAACCGTCCGCCTTGGTCTCGGCCAGCATGGGGATGTCGTCGGCCTTCACGCCGCCTCCCACCACCACAGGCAGGTCTGAGGCATCGCAGAGCGCGTTGATCAGTGTCGTGTCCAGTGTGCGCTTCGCACCATCGTCATCGACGACCGCGGCATCCGGCTTGGTCGCCGTGTAATGCAGGGGACCGGCGCCGATATAGTCGATGCAGCCATCCGGCAGATCGTTGGCGAGACGAACGTGGCGTTCGGTCTGCGCGGACAGGCCGACGATGGCCTCGTCGCCGAGCAGCGCGCGGGCCTGGTCCGGCTCCATATCCGTCTGTCCGATATGCACGCCGTCCACTTTGATGCCCTTGCGGCGCGCCTGCCACACCACATCCACACGGTCGTCGATCACGAACGCCACCGAATCGGATTGGTTGTTGTCTTCGATGATCCGCGCGATATCGCGCGCCATGCAGGTCAATTCGCTGGCATCCGCGTTCTTGGCGCGCAATTGGACGAATGTCGCGCCGCCGGCAAGCGCCTGGTCGACGACATCGGTCAGCGGCCGTCCCTTGCAATCGTCGGGGCCGAGCACCAGATATGCGGACAGGTCAAAACGGTCTCGCATGGATGCGTAGGGGTATTCGCTGGTCATGGGATTCCTCCACAAGAGGTGATACGAGTCGTGAAATCGATATATGGACCCGACGCAGTCTTTGCGGTCACGCCACCGACATGGCGGATGCGGCGATCTGGTCGGCTGTGGTGTTCCAAAGAGCATCAAGGAATTCGACTTGGAACGATCCCGGTCCATGGGACGCCGCCTCGGCGGATTCGCCGGCGCGGTTGTATAGCAACGATGCGGCGATCGCGGCGGTCAACGGGTCGGTTACCGCAAGATAGGTGGCGGTCACACCGCCCAACGAGCACCCCGCACCGGTGATCTTCGTCATCATCGCGCTGCCTCCAGGCAGACGGTAGATATGTTCGCCGTCGGTCACCAGATCGACCTCGCCGGAGACGGCCACGGCGGCCTCGTCCACATGCTCGCGGAGATGACGGGCCAGACGCATGGCCGCGCCGGCTGCGGAATCCACGTCATCGACGGATTCCACGCCGGCCGGCCTGCTGCTTGGGTAAGCATCCCCCACATTGTCGTTCAATCCCCACATATCGGCCAGTGCGATGATCTCCGACGCGTTGCCGCGCACGATGGTCGGCGGATAGTCACGGAAGGATTGAAGAATCGCGGTGCGTGTTTTGCCGATGCCCGCCGCCACCGGGTCGAGCACCCACGGTTTGCCGAGCTGGGCGAGCCGCTGCGCGATATCCGCCAGCGCGTCCTTGTAGAACGGCAGCAGCGTGCCCACATTGATATAGGTGGCGCCTGCGATCTGGGCCGTGTCCACGATGTCGTCCGGCAGGAAACTCATCGCCGCGGTGCCGCCCGAAGCCAGCTGCGCGTTGGCCACCAGATTGATCGTCACGAAATTCGTGAAGGACTGGGCCAACGGCGTGGTGTTCTTTACGGCCTGTGCGGCCTCGGCGATACGCGCGCGTAGCGGGTCGTCAGGAGAGATTTGGGTTGCTGAATATGCGGCATTGCCGCAACGAGTAGAGTCGTTGCTCATCACTGCTCCCTACGATGGTCTTAACCAACAGGTTCTAAGGGTCAGGCCTTGGGCCACTCTCAACTCCGAACCTCCCGGAGTTCCCCTGCGTTTATTATTTGTCTTCACGGTAGGAGCGTGTGTGGACAGGAACGACCACGCCGGTGACGACGCCATACGCCATGCGGCGGATCGGTTCGCCGGAGCGCCGGTGATTTGGCACGTGCGTTGGCCATAGCGTTGTTTTGAACACCGCCGCCCGATGCCGTAGGGTGGTGGTGTTTTGTGTCACGAGCAAGTGAGGAGCGCATAGCGATGAGCGAGACGAATAACCGTAACGACATGGCCGTGAAAGCTGTGGATGCCGAACGGCTGCGTGAGTATTCCCGCGCGTTCAACGCCGATCGCGCGAATCTGGTGGCCGCGAACGCCGCGGTGTCGTCCGGCGTGCTCAAAGCCGCGACCGATTACCAGGGGCTGCGTTCTTTGCCTCGCGACTTTTCCGTGGAACTCAAGCAGGGAAGCATCACCAACCAGGAGCGCTCCGGCCGTTGCTGGATGTTCGCCTCGCTGAACATGCTGCGCTACGAGCTGATGCACCGCTGGAATCTCGAGGATTTCGAATTCTCGGAAACGTATCTGTTCTTCTGGGACGCGATTGAGAAATCCAACATGTATCTGGAGAACGTGCTCGCCACGCTTGACGAGCCGATTGACTCCCGCGTGTTCGCGGCGATCAACGAAGGCCCCTCCGACGACGGCGGATGGTGGCAGATGTTCGCCGCGTTGGTGAACAAATATGGTCTGGTGCCGAAGTCGGCGTATCCCGAATCCCAGAACTCCCGCGATTCCGACGCGTTCAAGCAGTATCTCAACACCAAGTTGCGCGAGTTCGCTGCCGACCTGCGCGCCCGTCATGCGGCGGGGGAGACGGTCGACGCTCTGCGCGAGATCAAGCACGAGGATATGGCGACCGTGTACCGCATCTGCGCGATCGCGCTCGGTGAGCCGCCCGCGACATTCGATTTCCTCGCCCGGACCAAGGATGACGGCGACGACGCGGGCAAGCCCGGCGAATCCGCGGCCGAGGCGAAGAACGCCGACAATCAGCCGAAAACCGGCAAGGACACTCGCCGGCAGATCCGCGAAACCGGCATCACCCCGCTCGAATTCGCCCGCAAATACGTGCCGGTGGATGTGAACGATTTCGTGACCATCTGCAACGCGCCGATGGAACGCACCCCGTTCTCCACGCGCTACCGCCTCCGTTTCTCCGCGAATGTGGCGGAGGCCGGCGATATGGAATTCATCAACCTGCCGCTCGACGTGTTCAAGAAGGCCGCGGTCGACCAGCTCGTCGCCGGGCATCCGATCTGGTTCGCCTGCGACTGCATGCAGTTCTCATTGCGTAAGGAAGGCGTGTTCGACCGCGACAGCGTGCGCGTCGACCAGCTGTTCGGCACCGAATTCACCTTCGACAAGGCCGCGGGACTTGAATACGGCGACTTCCCGAGCAACCACGCTATGACGTTGACCGGCGTCAATCTTGATGCCGATGGCAAACCGAACCGTTGGAAGGTCGAGAACAGCTGGGGCAAGGACAACGGCAAGGACGGCTACTATGTGGCCTCCGACTCGTGGTTCGACCAGTTCGTCATCGAACTGGTGATCCACAAGGATTATCTCGACGCCGCCACGCGCGAACTGCTGCACGCCGAGCCCGTGGAACTCGACCCCTGGCATCCGCTGACCCGCCCCTGTCGCTGACCCGCCCCTGGCACCGGCGTGTCAGCGCATGCCGGTACCCTTGGAGGGTTGTAAACAAGTCCCCAAACCGTTCAAACCAGAAGGTGCATTGTGGCTCAATCCAAACTCGATGAAGTCGTTTCCCTCGCCAAGCGTCGCGGATTCGTGTTCCCCGCCGGCGAAATCTACGGCGGCACCCGTTCCGCCTGGGACTACGGCCCCCTCGGCGTGGCTCTGAAAGACAATATCAAGCGCGAATGGTGGCGCTTCATGGTCACCACCCGCCCTGACGTCGTCGGCGTCGACACCTCCATCATCCTGCCCCCGGCCGTGTGGGTGGCCTCCGGCCATGTGAGCGTGTTCAACGATCCGCTCGTCGAGTGCCTCAACTGCCACAAGCGCAACCGCGCCGACAAGCTCGAGGAATCCTACGCGGAGAAGCACGGCGACAAGCTGCCCGAGAACGGCATGGCCGACATCGTCTGCCCCGACTGCGGCACCCGCGGCCAGTGGACCGAACCGCGCGACTTCAACATGATGCTGCGCACGCATCTGGGCCCGGTCGAAGACGAGAACAGCCTGCACTACCTGCGCCCCGAAACCGCCCAGGGCATTTTCGTGGACTTCAAGAACGTGATGACCTCCTCGCGTTCCAAGCCGCCGTTCGGCATCGCCAACATGGGCAAGAGCTTCCGCAACGAGATCACGCCCGGCAACTTCATCTTCCGCACCCGCGAGTTCGAGCAGATGGAGATGGAGTTCTTCGTGGAGCCCGGCACCGATGAGGATTGGCATCAGTACTGGATCGACGCGCGCACCCAGTGGTATCTCGACCTCGGCGTGCGCCCCGAGAACCTGCGCCACTACGAGCATCCCAAGGAGAAGCTCAGCCACTATTCGAAGCGCACCGTCGACATCGAATACAAGTTCGGCTTCCAGGGCTCCGACTGGGGCGAGCTCGAAGGCATCGCGAACCGCACCGACTTCGACCTGTCCGCGCACGCGAAGCATTCCGGCGAGGACCTGAGCTACTTCAACCAGGCCACCGGCGAGAAGTACGTGCCGTTCGTGATCGAGCCGGCCGCCGGCCTGACCCGCTCGCTGATGTGCTTCCTGGTGGACGCCTACGATGTGGACGAGGCTCCGAACACCAAGGGCGGCGTCGACAAGCGCACCGTGCTGCGTCTCGACCCGCGTCTGGCCCCGGTCAAGGCCGCCGTGCTGCCGCTGAGCAAGAAGCCCGAACTGCAGTCCGTGGCCCAGAATCTGGCCGCCGAACTGCGCCAGCATGACTGGATGATCGACTACGACGAGGCCGGCGCCATCGGCCGCCGCTACCGCCGCGAGGACGAGATCGGCACGCCGCTGTGCGTGACCGTCGATTTCGACACCCTCGAGGACCAGGCCGTGACCATCCGCGAACGCGACACCATGGCCCAGGAGCGCGTCGCGCTCGACAAGGTGGCCGATTACGTGGCCGAGCGTATCGGCGAGAAGCGCGCCGCCGTGCCGATGAAGCCGGTTTCGATGGGCGGCGAGGCGTGGCCTGATTCCGTGCGCATCAACCAGGCCGGTGGTCTGTACTAAAGATGACTGATTTGGTTGTCGATGTCAGAGGCGACTCGAATGTGGGTGAGGACCCGCGTTCGGTCGCCTCTGGCGCGTTGAAGGATGTGACGATGCCGCCGGTGCGGCTGGGGCCGGTGACAGTGAACACGCCGGTGGTGCTTTCGCCGATGGCCGGCGTGACCAATTGGCCGTTCCGCGTGCTGTGCGAGGAATACGGTCCAGACGGCCTGTACGTGGCCGAGATGATCACCGCCCGCGCGTTGGTGGCCCGCAATCCCAAAGCGCTGCGCCTGTGCCGTTTCGCACCGAGCGAGAAGATCCGCTCGTTGCAGCTGTACGGCGTGAACCCCTCCATCACCGAACAGGCCGCGAAAATCGTGGTGGACGAAGGCATGGCCGACCATGTGGATCTGAACTTCGGATGCCCGGTGCCCAAAGTCACCCGCCGTGGCGGAGGCTCCGCCCTGCCTTGGAAAACCGACATCTTCACCGAGCTGATTCAACGTGTGGTCAAGGTGTGCGAGGGGGCGAATATCCCCGTCACCGCGAAAATCCGCGTCGGAATCGACCATGAGCATGAGACCTTCCTCGAAGCCGGCCGCATCGCGCAGGAGGAGGGCTGCAAGGCAGTCACCCTGCATGCGCGCACCACGGCCGAATACTATGGCGGGCATTCCGATTGGGATCGCATCGGCGAGCTCAAGCAGGCTTTGAGCATCCCTGTGTTCGGCAACGGCGACATCTGGGGCGCGGACGACGCGCTCGCCATGGTGGCTCAGACCGGATGCGACGGCGTGGCCATCGGCCGCGGATGCCAGGGCAGGCCGTGGCTGTTCGCCGACATCAAGCATGCGTTCGAGGGCAGTGGAGAACGGTTCAATCCGACTTTGGGCGAGGTATGCCATGTGATCGAACGGCATGCGCGTCTGCTCACCGAGTTCTACGACGGCGACGAGCGCATGGCCGTGCACGATCTGCGCAAGCACGTCGCGTGGTATCTCAAGGGATTCCCCGTGGGCGGATCCACGCGCAAGGCGTTTATGGAATGCGAAAGCCTGGCCGATGTGGAACGCGAGACGGGACGGCTCGACCCTGAGATGCGGTTCCCCGAACGTGTGGTGGACAAGCCCCGCGGGCGTGTGCGATTCGCCAAAAAAGTGCATCTGCCTTACGGATGGCTTGATTCGCGGACCACCACGCACGAGGAACGTGAGGCGCTCTTCGGAGACGATCCGATGGACGCCAGCTACTGAATCGGCGCGGGCCGATGCCCCCGGCTGATAATCTGCCAGAAAAAATCACGAAACACAGGTGTTTTCGTGCGGTAATATGCCGTACAGAGACCAACCTCTGCGCTAGAGTTAGGCATAACCGTGAGTGACAGGAGTCCAATGTGAG
Organism: Bifidobacterium sp. LH_558; assembly: GCF_056356295.1. Classification (NCBI taxonomy): domain Bacteria; kingdom Bacillati; phylum Actinomycetota; class Actinomycetes; order Bifidobacteriales; family Bifidobacteriaceae; genus Bifidobacterium; species Bifidobacterium sp. LH_558. Next base: position 47,420 of record NZ_JBKETZ010000005.1, read on the forward strand.
CGAGATCGCCCAGACTGAGTTCAACGACAAGACCAACATCAAGGTCGTCGGCGTAGGTGGAGCCGGCGGCAACGCCGTCAACCGTATGATCGCCGAAGGGCTGCAGAACGTTGAATTCGTGGCGGTGAACACCGATGCGAAGGATCTGCTGCGCTCCGACGCGGATGTGAAGATCTCCCTGTCCGACGCCTCCAGCCGAGGGCTGGGCGCCGGCGCCGACCCGGAGAAGGGCGCGAAGGCTGCGCAGGACCACCAGTCCGACATCGAGGAGGCCCTGAAGGGCGCCGACATGGTGTTCGTCACCTGCGGCGAGGGCGGCGGCACCGGCACCGGCGCCGGACCGATCGTCGCGCGCGCCGCCCACCAGCAGGGCGCGCTGACCATCGCCGTCGTGACCCGTCCGTTCAGCTTCGAAGGCCCGCAGCGCGCCGCCTCCGCCAACTACGGCATCGACAACCTGCGCAAAGAGGTCGACGCGCTGATCGTCATCCCCAACGATCGTCTGCTGGAGCTGTCCGACCGCACCATCGGCATCATCGACGCGTTCAAAACCGCCGATACCGCGCTGCTCGCTGGTGTGCGTGGCATCACCGACCTCATCTCGATGAACTCCTACATCCATGTGGACTTCTCCGATGTGAACTCCATTCTTCGCGGCGCCGGCACCGCGCTGTTCGGCATCGGCTCCGCCCGCGGTGAGGACCGCGCCACGCAGGCCGCCGAAATCGCCATCAGCTCCCCGCTGCTTGAGGAAAGCATCGAGGGCGCGCACGGCGCGCTGATTAACATCGCCGGCCCGACCGACCTCAAGCTGCAGGAAGCCTCCGCCGCCACCAATCTGGTACGCAAGGCCATCCATCCGGAAGCGCAGATCATCTGGGGTCTGGCTCTTGACGACTCCTACGGCGACGAGGTGCGCGTCACCGTCATCGCCGCCGGCTTCGATCCCGTCACCAAAACCGCCGGCACCCATGCCGCGCAGCCTGCCGTCAACGAGCCGGCGGCGCAGCCTGCGGTCGCGCAGCCGGTGACGCCCGTCGCCGAGCCCGCCGTGCGTCCCGAGTTCAGCCCCGCCTCCGCGGATGCGGTGTCGCTGCCGTTCGACGATACGACCTCGGAGCATCCGACCGTCGCGGTGAACAATCCCGGCGACCTCGATATCCCCGACTTCCTGCGCTGATACGGCGTAACGAAAGGAAACAAGCATGGCAGGCTTCATGAAGAACGCGATGTCCTATCTGGGCATGGCCGACGTGGTGGATGACGACGACGATTTCGCTCCGGAGGAAGAACCCGCCACCGCGTCGACCTTCGACTCCGACCATCTCGTCACGCCGATGGCCCAGCCTTCCGCAGCCTCCGCCGCGGGCAAGCGCGACGCGAGTCCGTTCCAGAGCAAGGTCAACCGCATCACCACCATCCACCCCAAGTCGTATGAGGATGCGCAGCTGGTCGGCCGCGCGCTGCGCGACGGCGTGCCGGTGGTGCTGAATCTGACCGGCGTCTCCGAGGCCGTGGCCTACCGCATCGTCGACTTCTCCGCCGGCGTGGTGTTCGGCGTGCGTGGCTCGCTGGAGAGGGTCACCCCGCGCGTGTTCCTGCTCAGCCCCGCCCAGGTGAACATCAAGGTCGAGGAACCCGCCAACGTGTCGTCGGCGCGCGACCTGTTCGTCGACTGATCGGTTCGGAACCCATCTTTTCCGCAAAGCCGCTTGATTGCGCTCCCAGCGAGCGTTCAGGCGGCTTTCGTGTTTCGCTGGTACGTTAGGACATCATGATTCTGTATCTCATCGCCCGCATTCTCGATTGGCTGATCGGCGCGTACATCACCGTGCTGTTCGTCCGCATGATTCTCGATTGGGTCGCCATCCTCGCCCCGCGTTGGTATCCGCGCGGCATCGTCGCGCAGCTGATCAACGTGGTGTATTCGATCACCGAGCCGCCGCTGAGATGGCTGCGTCGTTATATCCGCCCCATTCCCATGGGAGCGGTGTATTTCGATGTGAGCTTCATCGTGCTGTATTTCGCTCTGGTGGTGCTTCAGATCATCATCTGACGGTTTTCTCCCACGACATTCGGCGCGTTTTTGCATCAACATACGCTATTGCGCGGGGGCCGTGCTAGCATCGTGAGTTGATACCAACTCTTAGCGAGGGCAATGCCCCAAAGCGAGGTGCAAGATTTATGGCTCTGTTGACGCCGAAGGATATTAGGGAGCATACCTTCCAGACCGTGCGATTCAAGGAAGGCTATGACGTCGACGAGGTCGACGACTTTCTGGATCAGGTTACGGAAACGGTTGAGGCGCTGGGACGTCAGGCCGTTGCCAACGGCCCGTCCACGCAGTCGCTCGGTCCGGATGTCGCCGGTCTGAACGCGAAGATCTCCGATCTGACCGCGCAGGTGCAGCAACTGCAGAACGAGAACGCCGCGCTGAAGAACGCCGAGCCGGTCGCCGACGATCAGGAGGCCCAGGTCACCGCGGCCAAACTGAGCGAAGCCGAGGAGAGCAACCGCGCCCTGACCTCCCAGAACGAGCAGCTCAAGGGCCAGGTCGACCAGCTCAACGCGCAGATCGACCAGCTCACCGCCCAGGCCGCCCAGGCCGCGGGCAACCAGGAGGTCGCCGATCAGCTGGTCGCCGTGCAGCAGGAACGCGACAAGTTCCGCGCGTCCAGCGAGGATCTGTCCCGCCAGCTCGCCGAAGCCCAGCAGCATGCCGCCGCGGCCCAGCAGCTCAACGAGCAGGTCGCCGACCTGTCTCGCCAGCTGCAGGAGGCGAAGCAGCGTGAGAACCAGCTGCGCGCCCAGGTCGCCAAGGTCGAGCCGAACACCGAAACCGGCTCCCTGCAGAAGATCGCCGGTGCCGCGCAGATGGCGAGCACCGAGCCCGAGCGCGCCACCGCCATGCTGACCCTGGCGATGCAGCTGCACGATCAGTACGTCGACAAGGGCAAGGCCAAGGCTCGTGAGATCACCGATGCCAGCCAGGCCAAGTACAACGAGCTGATCGAGAAGGCCAACGACTACTCCAACCGCACCCGTAGCGAGGCCGACGAGTACAACGCCCGCACCCACACCGAGGCCGACGAGTACAACGCCCGCATTCACTCCGAATCCGACGAATACTCCGCCCGCGTGCGTTCCGAGGCCGACGAGTACAGCACCCGCGTGCATGCCGAGGCCGACGAATACTCGGCGAACACCCGTTCCGACGCGGACAACTACGAGAACGAGGTGCACCAGCGCGCCGGCGTCCACGAGAACGAGGTGCACCAGCGTGCCGACGAGTACGACCAGAACACCCGTTCCGCCGCCGACACCTACGCCCAGCAGGTGCGCGACACCCTCGCCGCGCAGTCGAAGGTCGTCGAAGGCAACATCCAGAGCCTCAAGCAGTTCGAAACCGAATACCGCGCCCGCCTCACCGAGTTCCTCGGCCAGCTCGCCGCGCAGGTGTCGGATACGAACAACTACGACAACCAGACTTCGTCCACCAACGCGTGACGATAAGGGACTGACGATTTATGAATAGTCAACAGGGACGGCTGCGCATCCGCGTGGCCGTCTTTGCATGTGTGGTGGCGGTCGCTCTGATCGCCGACCAGTTCACCAAAGCCTGGGCGCAAACCGCTCTGGTCGACGGCCGTGACGTGCAGGTCATACCCGGTCTGCTCTCGCTGACCTTGGTGCATAATCCGGGTGCCTCGCTGGGAATGGGCTCCAACGCCACGTGGCTGATTTCGCTGCTGGCGATTGTGGCCTGTGTGGCGCTGGTGGTGCTTGCCGTGCGCACAATCTCCATGCGCTGGACAGTGGCTCTGGCCTTGGCGTTCGCCGGCGCGTTCGGCAATCTGATCGACCGCGTGGCCTACGCCGAGCATTTCCTCGACGGCAAGGTCGTGGACTTCCTCAACTACGGTTGGTCCGTGGGCAATGTCGCGGATGTGTTCCTCGTGGTCGCCGGCGTGATGATCGTGGGGATGATCCTGCTGGGCGTGCCCTACAGCCAGAAGGATTTGGACGAACGCGCGCAGCAGTCAGGCGCTTCGTCTTCCGATGCCGTGACGGCCGATGAGACGGGCGGAGCCTCTGCGGCTCGAATCTGGGATGGAGGCGAGGCGAAGCCGGAAAGCGAGGCGCGATGAGCCGTCTTGTTCCCGCTCCCGACGCGTTGATCGGCAAGCGTTTCGACGTCGCCATCGCCAAAATGTTGGGAATCTCGCGGTCCAAGGCCGCGGAGCTGATCGACTCTGGCCAGGTTCGTGTGCTGGGCCGCGACATCGCGCGTTCGAGCACGCTTCAGGCGGGGGAGACCGTCGACATCGACCTGATTGAGGAACAGCGCGAGCCTGAACCCATCGCCAACGATATGGCCGTCGTCTACGAGGACGACGACGTGGTGGTGGTCGACAAGCCGGTGGGCGTCGCCGCGCACGCCTCCATCGGCTGGACCGGACCCACCGTGCTGGGCAGTCTGCGTGACCGCGGCGTGCATATCACCTCCTATGGTGCGGCCGGACGCGAAGGCATCGTCTCCAGACTCGACGTGGGCACGTCGGGACTGATGCTCGTATGCAAGTCGGAACAGGCGTATGTGGAGATGCGTCGGCAGTTCGCCGAACATGAGGTGGTGAAAACCTACCATGCGCTGGTGCAGGGGGACCTGAAGCAGGACCGCGCCACCATCGACGCGCCCATCGGACGCGCGAAGGTCTCCGACTTCCGCTTCTGCGTCACGCCGGCCGGCAAACCCGCCATCACCCATTGGGATGTGATGGAGCGCTTCGGTGAGACGACGCTGGTTTCGGTGAATCTGGAAACCGGACGCACCCACCAGATCCGCGTGCATTTCTCCTCGATCGGGCACCCTTTGGTGGGCGACCCCATGTACGGCGCCAACCCGGTGTTGTCCGAGGAATTGGGGCTGATCCGCCAGTGGCTGCACGCCAAACAATTGGAATTCCGCCATCCGCGAACCCATGTGTGGACGACGGTCACCAGCGGATATCCGGCCGATTTGGCGCAGGCGCTGGAGCGGATGCGCGGGCGTCACCGCGAACACTGACGGTCGCCCGGCTCACCGGACGCGTCGCCTCGGGCAGGTATCGTGGAGGGCATGGCTGAATCGGGAAACTTCGTACATCTGCACAACCACACGCATTACTCGCTGCTGGACGGCGCGTCGAAAATCCCGGAATTGGCGAAACGCGCGGCGGAACTGGGCATGCCCGCGGTGGGCATCTCCGACCATGGCAATATGCACGGCGCGTATGAGATGTTCACCGAATGCGTCAAAGCCAACGTCAAACCGATCCTCGGCATCGAAGCGTATGTGACGCCGGAAACCGCACGTCAGGATCCCACCCGCGTGAGCTGGGACACCAAATGGGACAAAAGCCTGCACGGCGGCAAACGCAACCCCGACGACGTCTCCGGCGGCGGTCTGATCACCCACCTCACCCTGTGGGCGGAGAACGACGAAGGCCTGGTCAACCTGCTCAAGGCGTCCTCGGTGGCCAACCTCGAAGGCCGTGTGCAGCGCTACCCGCGTATGGACAAGGAAGTGCTCTCCACCTACTCCAAAGGCGTGATCTGCGGCTCCGGCTGCCCTTCGGGCATCATCCAGACCCGCTTGGCGCTCGGCCAATTCGACGAGGCGTTGCGCGCCGCCGGCGAGATGCAGGACATCTTCGGACGCGACAACTTCTTCATCGAAATCATGGACCACAACCTCACGATCGAAAGCCGCAACGTCCCCGGCCTGCTGGAGATCGCGAAAAAACTCAACGCGCCGCTGCTCGCCACGAACGACGCGCACTACGTGCTGGAATCGGGCGCCGAAGCGCAGGACGCCATGCTGTGCATCAACTCCGGCTCCAGACTCGACGAGCCGGGACGATTCAAATTCGACGGTTCCGGCTATTACATCAAGTCGGCCCAGGAGATGCGCGAGCTGTTCAAGGAATTCCCCGGCGCATGCGACAACACGCTGGCCATCGCCGAACGCTGCAACGTGATCTTCGACGACAACGAGGACGGCGCGTTCATGCCGCAGTTCCCCTGCCCCGAAGGCTGGGACGAGACCAGCCTGTTCTTGAAGCAGGTGGAGGAAGGTCTGGAACGGCGTTACGACGGCAACGTGCCGCTTGACGTGCTTCAGCAGGCGGATTACGAATGCGGCGTGATCTGCCAGATGCAGTTCTGCGGATACTTCCTCGTGGTGGCCGACTACATCCAGTGGGCCAAAGACCACGGCATCATGGTGGGGCCCGGCCGAGGATCCGCGGCAGGGTCGATGGTCGCCTATGCGATGGGCATCACCGAACTCGACCCGCTGCAGCACGGCCTGATTTTCGAGAGGTTCCTCAACCCCGAGCGAGTCTCCCTGCCCGATATCGACGTGGACTTCGACCCCGAAGGCCGCATGCGCGTCATCGAATACTGCGGCGAGAAGTACGGCCACGACAAGGTGGCCCAATGCGTGATCTACGGCACTATCAAAACCAAGCAGGCGCTCAAGGACTCCGCCCGCATCATGGGATACGAGTATTCCATGGGCGAGCAGATCACCAAAGCGCTGCCGCCGAGCAAAAACGGCAAGGACGCAAGCCTGGGCGAGATCTTCGACCCGACCTCCAAACGATATGCGGAGGCGCGCGAGTTCCGTGAGTTCTACGAAGCCAATCCGGACGCCAAGAAGATCACCGAAAAGGCGAAGGGCATCGAAGGACTGATCCGCCAGACCGGTGTGCACGCCTGCGCCACCATCATGGGTTCGGCGCCCATCACCGACACCTCGCCGCTGCTGGAACGCGTTGACGGCACCGTCACCACCACCTTCGAATACCACACCTGCGAAACGCTGGGTCTGGTGAAGATGGACTTCCTTGGGCTTTCCAACTTGACGGTGATCCACGACACCCTGAAGAACATCGAGGCGAACGGCAAACCGGCGATTGACTACACGAAGATCCCACTGGACGACAAAGAGACCTACCAGCTGCTGTCGCGCGGCGACACCCTGGGCGTGTTCCAGCTCGATTCCGACGGCATGCGCGCGCTGCTGCGCACCTTGCGCCCCGACAACTTCAACGACATCTCCGCTCTGATCGCGCTCTACCGACCGGGCCCCATGGATATGGACTCGCATAACAACTATGCGAAGCGCAAGAACGGCTTGCAGAAGATCGAGCCGATCCATCCCGAACTCGAGGAGCCGTTGAAGGAGATCCTCGATGAGACTTACGGTCTGATCGTCTATCAGGAGCAGGTGCAGGCCGCCGCGCGAAAGCTCGCCGGCTATTCGCTGGGCAAGGCCGACGTGTTGCGCCGAGCCATGGGTAAGAAGAAGCCCGAAGTGCTGGCCAAGGAGAAGATCCCGTTCTTCGAAGGCATGAAGGAGCACGGCTATTCGGAGGAGTCCGCGCAGGCCGTGTGGGATGTGCTCGTGCCGTTCTCTGGATACGCGTTCAACAAGGCGCACTCCGCCGCGTATGGTCTGATCTCCTATTGGACCGCCTACTTGAAAACCCACTATCCGGTGGAGTTCATGGCCGCCCTGTTGCAAGGCACCAAAGACAATAAGGACAAAACGGCCCTGTATCTGGGCGAGGCCCGTCGTATGGGCATCCAGGTGCTTTCTCCGGACGTGAACGAATCCGTGTACGAGTACTCCGCAGTCGGCGACGTGGTGCGCTTCGGCATGGGCGCCATCCGCAACGTGGGCGACAAGGCCGTGGCCGATATCATCGCCGAACGCAACGGCGAGCGGGGCAAGTTCGTGAACTTCATGGACTACATCCGCCGCGTGCCGCTCACCGCGCTCAACCGACGATTGGTGGAATCGCTGATTAAGGCGGGTGCCTTCGACTCGATCGACCCCAACCGCCGCGCCTTGTTCACCGTGCACGAGGCCGCCATCGAATCGGTGGTGGGATTGAAGCGCAAGCAGGCCGAAGGGCAGTTCGACCTGTTCTCCGACGTGGACGACGGCGGTGGAGAGGATATGGGCGATGCGTCGGTGAGCGTGCCCGACTTGGAGGAGTGGGATAAGAGCACCAAGCTCAACTTCGAACGCGAGATGTTGGGCTTGTACGTCTCCGACCATCCGCTCTCCGGCATGCAATCCGTGCTGGCGAGCCTGCGTGAGGTGTCCATCGCGCAGCTGGTCGACCGCGCCAAAACCATGGGGGACGGCCAGCAGGTCATGATTGCGGGACTGGTCACGGGTGTGGACCGGCGCGTCTCCAAAAAGGGCAATGCGTGGGCCATCGTCACCATCGAGGATTTGGAAAGCTCCATCCAGTGCATGTTCTTCGGCAAAGTGTACGAGGCGAACGCCGCGGATCTGGTGCTTGACAAGGTGGTGCAGATCCGCGGGCAGGTGGAGCTGCGCGACGAGACGGTGAGCATGCGCGCCACCGAAATGCAGGTGCCCGCGCTGGAGGCCGAGGATGAGCGTCCGCTGGTGCTCACCTTGCCGGTGGGCGCGCTCGACCGCAACCACATGATGCAGTTGGGGCAGGTGCTCACCAGCCATCCCGGCTACTGCGAGGTGAAACTCGCGGTGTTGGACGACAAGGGCAACGCCCAGGTGCTCACCTTCGGCGACCGCTTCCGCGTCAAACGAGACACCTCGCTGTTCGCCGAAATCAAAATCCTGTTCGGAGCCGGCTGTCTGCCAGCCGCATAGCGGTCTGTGCCGCGCGGCGTGCTCGACATGCGCGACCGAAGTCGAAGGAGGGGCTGTGGAAGAGCAGTCTGAACGTGTGATCGTCAACTGTCTGCCGCTTACCTCGTCCGAGCGTGAGCGTTTCGTCGAGGCCGCGGGTGGCGTGCGTCAGGAATTCGTCGGGGATATCGCGCAGCGCGGCGATATGGGATGGCGGGCGTGCGTTCCGGAACCGCTGAGGGCGCAGGCCACGGCGGTGATCGGCAATATCGCTCCGGGGGATTGCCGATGCTATCCGCATCTGGAATGGTTGCAGACATGGAGCGCCGGCGTCGACCAATACCTGGCCGAGGGCGTGCTGGGCGCGGCCACCCGCGTTTCGAACGCGACGGGCGCCTACGGGCAGACGGTCGGCGAGCATATGTTCGCCATGATGTGGTCCATAATGAAGAACCTGCCCGACTACGCACGCAATCAATCCGCATGCCGATGGCATGACGAGGGGCGTGCGCTTTCCCCAGACGGCGCGACCGCGGTGGTGGTCGGCACCGGCGATATCGGCTCCCGTTTTGCTGGCCTCGCCAAAGCCGTGGGCATGCGGACCATAGGCGTGCGGCGAGATCCCGCCCGCAGCGCCTCCCATATCGACCATATGGTCGGATTCGATGATTTAGATACGGTACTGCCTCAAGCCGATGTGGTCGCCATGAGTGTGCCGTCCACACCCCAGACCCATCATCTGCTGGACGCGCGCCGGCTGGCGATGCTCAAACCCACCGCCATCGTGCTCAACGCGGGCCGCGGCGACGCCATCGACCCGGATGCGCTGCTCGACGCGTTGCGTGCCTCGAGGCTGCGTGGAGCGGGACTGGACGTCACCGAACCCGAACCTTTGCCGGCCGACAGTCCGCTGTGGCGCGAGCCGCGCTGCCTGATCACGCCGCATGTGGCGGGCGGCAACCATCTCGCCGTCACCGAGGAGCGCATCATCGCCATCGCCTTGGAGAACGTGCGCCGATACGTCTCTGGCAAGCCGCTGCGCAATCAGGTGCGCCGCGTTTCCTAACTTCACGTCTCGCAAAACAGGCTCGCCCGCCAGCTCCATCGCGTTCGTGAAATGTGATGGAACCGGCGGGCGAGCCGTTATTCGTTTGGCTTTTCTGTTCCGTTATTTCGCCGGCGCGTTTCCGGCGCGATTCGTCCGCTGCGCGGCGGCCTGTTTCGACTGCGTCCAACCTTGCGGCTTGGGGCGTGCGGCTCGACGCAACGGCTTGAGTTCGAACACCGCGTCGGACTGGTCAGCGACGGCAGGGCTGTGCGTGACGATGATCACGCATTTGCCTTCCTCGTGTGCTAGGTCGCGGAAAATCGCCATGATGTCGTCCTGCGTGGCCATGTCGAGATTGCCGGTCGGCTCATCGGCGAGGATGATCTGCGGCTCGTAGCTCAAGGCCCTGGCGATGGCCACGCGCTGCTGTTCGCCGCCCGACAGATGCAGGATGCGCTCGTTCGCGTACTCCTCGGGCAGACGCACCTTGTCGAGCAGTTCGACCACCAGCTCGTGCTTTGGACGGTCGAAGCGTTTGCCGCTCGCCTCCATCGACAGCACGATGTTCTCTTCGACCGTGAGCGCGGGCAGCAGGTTGAAGCTTTGGAAGATCACGCCGATGTCGTGACTGCGGAAACGGTATCGGTCGGACTTCGCCAAATCGGCGCCGTTGTGCAGGATGCGTCCGCCGGTGGGGGAGGTGAGTCCGGACAGCAGGGAGAGCACGGTGGTTTTGCCCGCGCCCGAAGGGCCGGTGATGGCGGTCACCTCGCCGGCATGGAAGGCGTGGGTGAGGTCGTTCACCACTTTCTTGCCGCCTTTGGTATAGGAGTAGGAAACCTTCTCCATGGCGAGGATTGGCGGCTTGGTGGTGGTTGCGACGGCAGTCTCGCCGGCGGTGGCGGTCACGGTGGTCGCGGCGGTTGTGCCGGTTGTGTCGGTCGTATTGGCGACCGGGGTGTTCGGGGTGGTGGTGTCGGTCATGATGTTGTCTTTCCTTGTATTGGGCCGTCTGTTGATGGTGCGGGTGTCGCCGGTCAGGACCGGTCGGCCAGGATCTGCAACGGTTCGTAACGGATGATGGACACCACCGCGGCCAGCGCGGAGATGATGGTGAGCGCCAGACCGATCAGCACCAGCTGTCCGATGACTTTGAGGTTCACCGTGGCATCGATGTCGCTGACGTAGTCGACGGCCTGCGAGAACCCGCCGAATCCGCCGCCGGGGGCGCTGGGCTGTTCGGAGGTGCCGCTGTCGGAATCGCCGGAGGCTGAATCGCTGGAGGTCGAATCGCTGTCCGTCGTATCCGATTCGGAGGATTCTCCGGAGGGCCCTTGCCCGCCTGGAGCGCCGGGCATGTCGGCGTCGCGGCCGAACTGTGCCTGCTGGCTGGTCGCCTCGGACTCCTGCGCGGAGACCTGCTGGGCGAGCAGCTGGTTCGCCACCGGCACCGACGCCACCGCGCCGCCCGCTACGCCGAGCGCGATGCCGATCATGGTGACGATCAGCAGCTCAAGCACGAACTGGGCCGCGACCTTGGACTTCCGGATGCCGATGGCCGTCAGCACACCCACCTCATACTTGCGTTCGCGCACGTTGAACAGGTTGAGCACGATCAGCACCACCGCGCCCACGGCGAGCACGATCAGCAATAGGGTGAGCGCGAAGCTGGCCAGATTGTCCAACGGCACGAGGCTGGACTCGTATTCCTCCACGTCCGCCGAAGACACGGCGTATTCGTCGGACAGTCCGGCCGCTTTCACATCCGAGGTGAAGGTCTCGTAGTCGTCTTTGCTGGACAGCACGTAGGTGTACGTCAGCTGGGTGGAAGCGGCGGAACCGGTCGATTCGGTCGAGCTCGTGTCGGAGGAGTCCTCATCGGTGGAGGAGTCGCTCGATTCGGTGGACAGTCCCAGTGATTCCAAGGTGGAGACGGAGGTGTAGATCGCATTGTCCGGATCCTGGCTGGTGCCGCCCATCGGACCGTTCGCCCCGGTGTTGGATGTGGTCGAGTTCTTGTAGATGCCCACGATGGTCAGCTCGTAGGTGGTGCCGTCGTCCGAAGTGTCGGCCACGGTGATCGTGTCGCCCACCTCAAGACCGTTGAAATCGGCCAGCGCCTTGGGGATGATCACATCGCCGTCGCTGCTTTCGTCGTAGCCGAACACTTCGCCGTCGGACATGGTGAAGCTGCCGTTGGAGGCGTTCGCCACCGCGGTGTCCGAGGAGAAGCCGGTCAGGGAGAAATCGCCGCTGGACATGCTGCCCATCATGCCGCCCATGTCGCTGCCGGGCATGCTGGGCATGGAGCCGTCGGACGAATCGGAGGACGAATCGGTGGACGAATCATCGGAGGAATCGGAGGAATCGGAGGAGTCCGACGAGTCGGAATCGGCGGAACTGGACGATTCGACCGGCTGGAACGCGTCGGTGCCGTTCACCGACGTGGATTCGGTGTAGTACGTGCTCACCGGCACGCTGGACGCCTCGGCATAGGTGTTGTATTCGTCGAGTGTGAGCGCGTCCTGATTAAGCGCCGAACGTAAGGAGTCGAAGTCGGGCTGGCCTCCCTCCTCCATTTCGCTGGGGTCGAAGTCCTCGGCGGCTTGGCTGATCACCTGCTCGCGGTCCATGCCGATCGTGGCGGTGACGGTGGTGGAGCTCAGGCCATCCTCACGGGCCGTCTCGGCCGCATTGCGGATCGCCAGGCCGATGGTCGCCGCGGCGGCGATGATCGCGACGATGATGACGATAAGCACGTTGCGCCCCTTGTTGCGGGTCACCGATCGCCATGCGTTCTTCAAGATAAACATGGGTGTTCCTTTGCGGGAAGTCAGGGTTTACCTCTCTAGATTGGAACGCGGCGGTTGGCGGGCGCTCCATGCAAGCTGACTATGAAAGGACGAAACGGTGAACGTCCCCGCCAAACTTCCTGAACACTTGCTGGATGTGTATATTGCGGTCACCATCGGACCCTAGCGATGAAAGAACCCCCAGGTTTGAGCACTGCGAGTAGGCTTAGGGGGCTGCTGTTGCCGTTCATTATTGCATCACCTAAGGAATTTGCAATTGCCTGCGGACCCTGATGGTCTGTCTGACGAAGAGATTCTGGCGCAGGAACGGATGAAACGGTTCTTGTGATTCCTGCTGGGAGTCCGTCTATCCCACCAATCGGACGCGGATGGGCGTTTCGGGGTGTGCGGTTACATCGTGGCGCTACCATGGGGAGCTATGAGCGAGAACATCATGCGAATCATCGACCTTCGTGGTAAGAACCTGACCCGTGCCGAACTGCTGGACGCGATGCCCCGCGCCGAGATGGGCACTTCCGAGGCCACCGATCTGGTGCGCCCGATCCTCGACGACGTCAAGGCCCGCGGTGCCGCCGCGCTGCGCGACTTCGGCGAGAAGTTCGACGGCGTGCGCGTCGAGAACCTGCGCGTGCCGGTAGAGGCGATGCGTCAGACCCTCGAAGAGCTCGACCCCGAAGTGCGCTCCGCCATCGAGGAATCGGTGAAGCGCTCCCGCGCCGTGGCCGCCAGCCAGGTGCCGCATGACTTCCACACCGATCTGGCCCCCGGCGCACGCGTCGCCGAACGTTGGATCCCGGTGCAGCGCGTCGGCCTGTACGTGCCCGGCGGCAAGGCCGTGTACCCCTCGTCCGTGATCATGAACGCCGTGCCCGCCCAGGCCGCCGGCGTCGAATCCCTCGCCATCGCCACCCCGCCGTCCAAGGACGATCCGCAGGGCCTGCCCAACAAGACCATCCTCGCCACCTGCGCCATCCTCGGCGTGGATGAGGTGTACGCGGTCGGCGGCGCCCAGGCCATCGCCATGTTCGCCTACGGTGCCAAGGGCTCCGAACCGCAGGACGGCGACGTGCTGTGCGATCCGGTCGACAAGATCACCGGCCCCGGCAACATCTTCGTGGCCACCGCCAAGTCGCTCGTCTCCGCCTTCGTGGGCATCGACGCGGTCGCCGGCCCCACCGAAATCGGCATCATCGCCGACGCCCAGGCCAACCCTAAGTTCCTCGCCGCCGATCTGATCGGCCAGGCCGAGCACGACGAACTCGCCGGCTCCGTGCTGTTCACCGACTCAACCGACGTCGCCGACGCCGTGCAGGCCGAACTGCTCGAGCGCGTGCCGCGCACCAAGCACGCCGAGCGCGTGCGCACGTCGTTGTCCGGCCGCCAGTCCGCCATCGTGCTCACCGACGGACTCGACCAGTCCATCGACGCGGCCAACGCCTACGCCGCCGAACACCTGGAGATCCAGACCGCCGACGCGGACGCCGTCGTCAAGCGCGTCAAGAACGCCGGCGCCATCTTCCGCGGCCCCTATTCGCCGGTGCCGCTGGGCGACTACATGTCCGGCTCCAACCACGTGCTGCCCACCGGCGGCACCGCCCGCTTCGCCGCCGGCCTCGGCGTGCACACCTTCATGAAGCCGGTCGAGGTCATCGAATACGACGAGCAGGGCCTGAAGGAGCTCGCCGCCCGCGTCAACGCCTTCGCCGTCTCCGAGGATCTGCCGGGGCACGGGGAATGCGTGCTCACCCGCTTCGTCGACGACCCGTACGACAAGGCCACGCTGAACGATCAGGAAACCAAGGCGGGTCTCAAGTGAGCGACACCACCAGCAACGCCATCCCGGCGAATCTGCCGCTGCGCAACGATCTGATCGGGGAGGAGCCGTACGGCGCGCCCCAGCTCGACGTGCCGGTGTGCCTGAACGTCAACGAGAACCCGTATGCGCCCGATCCGGCCGTGTGCGAAACCATCGCCGAGCGCGTCAAGGCCATCGCCCCCACGCTCAACCGTTACCCGGACCGCGAGCACATCGAACTGCGTCAGGCGTTCTCCGACTACCTCGCCAGGGAGTCGGGCGCGCGTCTCGACGTGGACGAACTGTGGGGCGCGAACGGCTCCAACGAGATCATGCTCCAGCTGTTCCAAGCCTTCGGAGGCCCGGGACGCACCGTGATCGGCGCCGACCCCACGTATTCCATGTATCCCGAATACGCGCGCGACACGTTCACCGGCTGGCAGTACGCGCACCGCAACGCCGACTTCACGTTGAACGTGGACCGTCTCATCGAACAGATCGAGGCCGTCAAGCCGTCCATGGTGCTGCTCACCAGCCCGAACAATCCCACCGGCACTCCGTTGCCGCATGAGGATATCGAGCGTGTGCTCGCCGTATGCGAGACGGCCGAGGTCGCGGGTGCGCGCGAAGACGTGCATCCGATCGTCGTCATCGACGAGGCTTATATCGAATTCCGCGATCCGGGCGTGCCCAGCGCCGTCGAACTCATCAAGGCGCACTCGAACCTCGCCGTCAGCCGTACCATGAGCAAGGCCTTCGCCTTCGCCGGTGCGCGCGTCGGCTATCTCGCCGCCAGCAAGGGCATCATCGACTGCGTGCGCATCGTGCGCATGCCCTACCATCTGAGCGCCGTCACCCAGGCCGCCGCCCTCGCCGCGTTCGAACATACCGACGAACAGTTGAGCCGCGTGAACCATCTGCGCGAGACCCGCAATGCCACAGCCGCATGGCTCAAGCAGCAGACCTACAAGGGCCAGCCGCTTGAAGTGGCCGATTCGCAGTCGAACTTCCTGCTCTTCGGCGGGCATTTCGACAACCGCGAGGCGATTTTCGAAGGACTGCTCCAGCGAGGCGTGCTCATCCGCGTCGTCGGCCCTGAAGGCTGGCTGCGCGTATGCATGGGTACCGACGAGGAGATGGCGACGTTCCGCACCGCATTGGCGGAGGTCCTTAAGGAAATGGACAAGGAGTAGCAATGGCACGCACCGCGCATATCGTTCGCGAGACCAGCGAATCACGCATCGAACTGACGCTGGATCTCGACGGCACCGGCAAAACCGACATTGACACGTCCGTGCCGTTCTACAACCATATGATGACGGCCCTCGGCAAGCATTCGCTGATCGACCTGACCATCAAGGCGCACGGCGACACCGACATCGACGTGCATCACACCGTGGAGGACACCGCCATCGTGTTCGGCGAGGCGTTGAAGCAGGCGTTGGGTGACAAGCGCGGCATCCGCCGTTTCGCCGATGCCACCGTGCCGCTGGACGAGGCGTTGGCCAAAGCCGTGGTCGACATCTCCGGCCGCCCCTACGTGGTGTGCACCGGTGAGCCCGAGGGTTATGAATACTGCATGATGGGCGGGCACTTCACCGGCTCCCTCGTGCGCCACGTGATGGAATCCATCGCACTGCACGCCGGCATCTGCCTGCATCTGCAGGTGCTCGCCGGGCGTGACCCGCACCATATCGCGGAAGCCGAGTTCAAGGCGTTCGCGCGTGCGCTGCGCTTCGCCGTCGAACCCGACCCGCGCGTGGACGGCATCCCCAGCACGAAAGGCGCGCTGTGATGGCCGACGATCAGGAACCGCATTTCTCCGACGAGGAACTCGAGGCAGCACTAGCCGGATTCGAGCGCGAGTTCGCACAGGAATCCAAGGACGAACAGTCCAAGGACAATGCCGCGAACACGCAGGATTCCGCAGCTGCGAAGCAGAACTCGGGTGAATCTCAGCAGAACGACGCTGCGGCAGCTCACGCATCCGATGCAGCCGAATCCGAATTGGACCCCGCCTCCATCGACATCCCCGACGATGCCGCGGAACTCGACCCCTCCGTGGGATTCGACGCGGAACTCGAAGGGTTGCTCGGCAACCGCGCGAAAACCGCCGTGGTGATCACCCGCATCGCCGACGCCGATCTGCTCGCCTCGTTCTGCCAGCTCACCGACATCTCCGCCGACTGCATCGGATCCAATCAGGGTGCCGTGGCCGTGCTGCGCAACCTGGACGGCGATTCGCCCGAAGCGGCCGCGCGCGATCTGACCACCGTGGTGGCCGGCATGACCGTGGTGCTCGCCGTCAACCGCGCCGACAAGCTCGAAGTCACGCTGTATGTGCAGGGTAAGGCCGCGCAGACCTTCGCGCCGCCTATGCTGTTCGCATCCACCTCGCGCTTCGTGGAGGATCTGCTGCTCGGCATCACCACCGTCAGCACCTTGGAATCGCAAGGATTCGAAGTGCAGCATTCCGCCGACTTCGACCATCAGCGCGCCATGGCCGTGATCGCCAAGCACACCAAATTCGGCCGTGGAGGCTCCACCAAGGGTTCCAGCATCAAATAACGCCGAATTCGGTGTACGTACGTCCGCAACATCCGCAACACAAGCAGAGGAACAGCAACGATGAGTACAGCAGTCGTCTTCGACTATGGCTTCGGCAACGTGCGCTCCATGGTGCGCGCGCTCGCCAATCTGGGGGTCGACACCACACTCACCTCCGATTATCGTCAGGCGCTTGAGGCCGACGGCCTCGTCGTGCCCGGCGTCGGCGCGTTCGCCGCCTGCATGGACGGATTGAAACATGTCGATGGTGATCGTGTGATCACCGACCGCATCCGCGCCGGCCGACCGGTGCTTGGCGTGTGCGTCGGCGAACAGATCATGTTCGAGCACGGTCTCGAACACGGCATCCGCACCGAAGGCATCGGCCTGATCGGCGGCACCGTGGATCTTCTCGACGCGGACGTGGTGCCGCATATGGGATGGGATACCGTCGAGGCTGCTGAAGGATCGCGGCTTCTGCATGGCGTGGAAGGGGAACGGTTCTACTTCGTGCACTCCTACGCCGCCGCATCCGCCGTCGATGCCGACACCTCGCGATACGACATTGACTTCGGCGATGCCCCATCGCAGATGACTTGGTGCGAATACGGCCGCAGCCGTTTCGTCGCCGCCTACGAGCGTGGTCCGCTCGCCGTCACCCAGTTCCATCCCGAGAAGTCCGGAGATGCCGGCGCCCAGCTTCTGAAGAACTGGATCGCGACCTTCTGAACTGTTTATCCCAAGGAAAGGAACCCTCATGTCCCTCACGTTGCTGCCCGCAGTCGATGTCCGCGACGGCAAGGCCGTGCGTCTGCGCCAAGGTGAATCCGGATCGGAAACCGACTACGGCTCGCCGCTCGAGGCCGCCCGCACCTGGGTGGATGCCGGTGCGGAATGGATCCACCTGGTCGACCTCGACGCCGCCTTCGGCACCGGTGACAATCGTGCCCAGCTGCGTGAGATCGTGCACGAGCTCGGCGACAAAGTCAACATCGAGATGAGCGGCGGCGTACGCGACGACGCTTCGCTCGAAGCGGCTCTCGAAGCCGGAGCCGCGCGCGTGAACATCGGCACCGCCGCATTGGAGAACCCCGAATGGACCAAGCAGGTCATCGCCAAGTACGGCGACAAGGTCGCGGTCGGACTCGACGTGCGCGGCCATACGCTGGCGGCCCGCGGCTGGACCCGCGAAGGCGGCGACCTGTTCGAAACGATGGCGATGCTCGACGATGCCGGCTGCACACGCTACGTCGTCACCGACGTGGCCAAGGACGGCATGATGAGCGGTCCGAACATCACCCTGCTCAAAGAGGTCGCCGAACGCACCAACGCCAAGGTGACCGCATCGGGCGGCATCGCCAAGCTCGACGATCTCAAAGCGATCAAAGAGTTGGCCGAAATCGGCGTGGACTCCGCCATCCTCGGCAAATCCCTGTATGCGCGCGCCTTCACCCTCGAAGAAGCTCTGGAAATCGCCCGCTAAGCGTGAGTGACCTCACAATCGCTCAGTATTGCGACAACAAAGAAATCCCGCCTGATCACCGGTGCCGTTTATGGCCGATATGATCAGGCGGGATTTCGCCATATTGTGGCGGACTCAGGCGCAGGGAAGCTCGCCGGATTTGATGAGCTTCTTGAACACGGCGTAATCCTCGTCGTTCTGCTCGGCATAGGAGACCGCGAACGAGGCGATCGCCTGATCGAACTCGTCCGAACCGCCCAGATAATTCGCGATGGCGATCGAATCGCCGGTGCGCGCGTGCGCGTGCGCCAAACACCATGCGCACATGCGGCTCAGATCGCTCAAGCCAAGATCGTTGAGATGGTCGATGTCGATCGAGCCCTTGCCGTTCCACAACTGCCGCACATAATAATCGCGCGGGCGGCCGTCCTCCGCACGGAAGCTCGACCAGCCGAGCAGCACGTCGGCCGTGGACTGGATCAGCTTCTGCCCCTGCACCACACGCTCGCCGTGCGTGGCGTACGGGGAGGCTCCGCAGTAATGCTCCAGCACCGAATAGGTGGCCTCCTTCATCTGCAGCATCAGTGGGTCGTCGATGTCGCGCCCCACCAGAATCGAGGCCCAGGCGCGCTGACCCACCGAACCGACACCCACCACCTTGCGGGCCGAATCATGGTACTGATAATGGTCGAGCACATGACGGCGATCCTCGTACAACGAATGACGGTATTGGTTGAACAGGGTGTCGATGCGGGCCTGCAGCGCGTCGAGATCCGCATAATCCTGTAGCTCATTGATCGGCACCAATTCCGGCGGATCGGAACGGAACCGCAGCTTGCCGCCCTCGAAATACGTGAGCTTGGCCGCCGCCGCGTCGGAGTCCTTCACCGCCGCCTTCATCGCGGCTTCGCGCAGCGTGCGATTGCGTTTGCCAGCCTGCGTGCTTTCGAAACGGTCGAGCGTTTCGGTCACGTCCAGATGGTCATACCATGCGTCGAGATAATCCATTTCGGAGAACTGCTTGATGCGCTCGCGATACGTGTGCACGCAGCGCATCACCGCCGCGCGCCGCGCCTTCTCCTTGATGCCGTTCGCACGTCCGCAGACCTCCACCGACACGGCCAGACGTTTGAGATCCCACTCCCATGGACCCACCGCGGTCTCGTCGAAATCGTTGATGTCGAACACCAGACGCGCCGAGGGGGAGCGGAACATGCCGAAATTGCCGATATGCGCGTCGCCCACGCACTGCACCGGAATGCCCGTCACCGGTGTGGTCGCCAGATCGTTGGTCATGATCAGCACGGTGCCGCGGTAGAACGTGAACGGACTGGCGCTCATACGCTTGTACCGCAAAGGAATCAGATCGGGTACGCGAATGGCGGACTGCTCCTCAAGTAGGGATATCGCCTCGCGTCGTCCCTCACGCACCTGCCAGATCGCATGGCTGTTCAACGGCGTCGCGGATCGTGCTGCGATGCCGGCGCGTGCGCGCTCGCGTGGGGTGGCGGCCTGTTGCCAGCGTGTCATATCGATGGGCGGATTCGCGGATGGTGTCAGATGGTCTTCTTCGCTCATACGCACCACAATAGTGGCCAACATCGCATGGGTAGGTTGTATGGGCCGGCGTGTGGCCCAGCGTGTGACGTGGACGTGCGCATGGCATGCTCTTCCCGCGCCATTGGCGAGACAAAATCGGAAGACAATCGCGCTTGCGATCCGTCGTACGATACGCGAGCGGTGGGAATCGCGCGTGTTAACGAGGGTCGTAACACGGGTGTGGAACGATAGGCGACTATGGATAAACAGCAGGAGTTTGCACTGCGCACGGTCGAGGAACGCGACGTGCGTTTTATTCGCTTGTGGTTCACGGATGTGTTGGGGACCTTGAAGTCCGTGGCCATCGCGCCGGCCGAGTTGGAGGCCGCGTTCGAGGAGGGGCTTGGCTTCGACGGTTCCGCGATCGAAGGCATGACTCGTATTTCGGAGGACGATATGATCGTCCAGCCCGATCCCTCCACCTTCCAGATCCTGCCGTGGCGTGGCGGCCCTCAGGGTACGGCCCGCATGTTCTGCGACGTGCTCACCCCCGAAGGCGAGCCCAGTCTGGGCGACCCGCGTCACGTGCTTAAGCGCGCGTTGGCCAAGGCCAAGGAGAAGGGCTTCACCTTCTACGTGCATCCGGAGATCGAGTTCTATCTGTTCGAAAGCCAGGACGACTGGTCCAAGGCTCCCACCCCGATCGACGAGGGAGGCTACTTCGACCACGTGCCGCGCAGCCCCGGCATGGACTTCCGCCGCGCCACCGTGAACATGCTCGAACAGATGGGCATCTCGGTGGAGTACTCGCACCACGAGGCGGGCCCCGGTCAGAACGAGATCGACCTGCGGTACGCGGATGCCCTCACCACGGCCGACAACATCATGACCTTCCGCACCGTGGTCAAGGAGATCTCCCTCGAACGCGGCATCCATGCGAGTTTCATGCCCAAACCGATCGCCGATGCGCCCGGCTCCGGCATGCACACGCATCTGAGCCTGTTCGAAGGCGACTCCAATGCGTTCTATGAGGCCGGTCAGGAGTTCAACATGTCCCTGACCGCCCGCCAGTTCGCCGCCGGCATTCTGGCCCACGCGGCGGAGATCTGCGCCGTCACCGACCAGTACGTCAACTCGTATAAGCGCCTGTGGGGCGGCAACGAGGCTCCGAGCTATATCTGCTGGGGCCACAACAACCGTTCCGCGCTGCTGCGCATCCCGCAGTACAAGCCCGGCAAGGGCAATTCCGCGCGCATGGAGTTCCGTGGTCTCGACCCGGTGGCCAACCCGTATCTCGCTTACTCTGTGCTGCTGGCCGCAGGCCTCGACGGCATCGAGAAACAGATGACGCTGGGCGAGCCGACCAGCGACGACGTGTGGGAGCTCACCGATGCCGAACGTCAGGCGATGGGCATCGAACCGCTGCCCACCTCGTTGGGTGCCGCGTTGCGCGTGATGGAGAAGTCCGATTTCGTGGCCGATGTGCTCGGCGAGCATGTGTTCGAGTATTTCCTGCGCAACAAGCGTCACGAGTGGGAGGAATACAACCGTCAGGTCACTCCGTTCGAGTTGAAAAAGTACCTGCCCAAGCTGTAAGCGAGCAATTACGCTGTGAACAACAACGCAACGCAATCCGATCGGGCGACATCCTCGCCCGATCGTTTTTTCACGCTGCCGGTGACGATGCTGATCGCCGCGAGCTTCATGCTTGGCATGAGCGAATTCGTCGTCGTGGGTATCCTGCCGGACATCGCACGCGGACTGGGCGTCACCGAGGTGACCGTCGGCAATCTGGTGTCGGTGTTCGCGTTCTTCTACGCGCCCTGCACGCCGCTCGGTTCCGCCATCACCGCGCGGTTCCCGCGATTCGTCACACATATGACGTTGATGACGGTGTTCCTCGCCGGCAATGTCTTATGTGCGTTCGCGCCGAACTATCCGGTGCTGCTGGTCGCCCGACTGCTGATTGCCGCCGTCTCCGGCACGTTGGTCGCGATGGCCATGACCTACGCGCCCGACGTGACGCAGGAGCGGTTCCGCACGCAGTTCATCGCATGGGTGTTCTCCGGCTTCTCCATCGCCTCCGTAGTGGGTGTGCCGGTGGGCACCTGGATCGCCGATTCGTTCGGCTGGCGATGGACCTTCCATCTGATCTCCGTGCTCACCGCCGCGTTGATGGCGGCGATGGTGATGGTGCTGCCGCGTAACTCGCATCCGGTGAAGATCGGGTTCCTGAGGCAATTCCGTCTGTTCTTCGATCGCCGCATCCAGTTGGGCGTGCTGGACGTGATGTTTGGTGCCGCGGCCAGCTACGTGTTCTATACGTATCTGACGCCGATTATGCGCGACGAAATCGGCGTGCCGACTCGATACCTGAGTCTCGGGTTGGTGATTTACGGCGTGGCCTGCCTATGGAGCAACCTGTATGGCGGCAAACTCGCCGACCGAGGTAGGGGAGTGGAGCCGCTCACCCATATCCGACCGATCTACTGCGTGCAGGCCGTATGTCTATGCCTGCTGGCGTTCGCCTCGTGGATGCCCGGTGCGGGCGCGCTGCTGCTCGTGGCGCTCGGCATGCTCATGTATCTGCAGAACGCCGCCTCGCAGGTGTTGTATATGGACGTGGCCGCGCAGTCGCATCCCGGATCGCTGAACCTCGCCGCGTCGCTCAACTCCATGAGCTTCAACATCGGCATCGCCCTCGGTTCGGCAGTGGGCGGTGTGGTCAACGATACGGTCGGTCTTGCATGGCTCGGCCCGGCCGGTGCCGTCTTCGCACTGCTCGCCGCCGGCACAGCCACGATGCTACGCCCGTTCATCGAGCGTCGATAGAAGCGAGAAACACAGGGAGGTCGACCATGACGCCGGATTACCGTCCCGGGCATTACAGACCCCGCGACACACGTTGCACGGCAATCCTTCATACTGGATGTAAGACCCACGTTGTGTCACTTAACCCGGAATCGCAATCTCATACGAGACTCGATTCATCAATGCGACCCGTATGAGATTGCGTATTCCAATGTGCTGGATCAGCTACCGGTGCATCAGCACGTCTTCGCCCACCGACCATTCATAAGTGCCATGACCCACCGTCGGAACGTTGCCATCGCGAATGGCATCAGCACCCGCATCGGCACCATTCGCGTCGACGCTGCTTAAGAATGGGACCTCGGCGGTTACGCCAACCGGAATTGCCGCGCGAACGGTGATAGTCCCGTTGTCCGCACGTGTCCACTCAACTGCGATACGCCCGTATGGACTGTTATGGGTGAACGAAGCGTGCGTGAGGTCTCCCAGAGGTTTCGGTGCGATACGAATAAGACGGTAAGCCGGTTCAAGCGCGGTTAACCCAGCAATCGTGCGATGCATCCAATCGGCCACCGCTCCGAGCGAATAATGGTTGAAGGATGTCATCTCTCCGGGGTTGATGCTGCCATCGGGCAGCATGGAATCCCACCGTTCCCAAATCGTCGTCGCTCCCATGCTCACGGGATACAACCATGACGGGCATGTGGTCTCGGTGAGCATGCGCATGGCCACATCGACGTGTCCGGTATCGGTAAGGGCATCGCAAATCAGCGGTGTTCCGACGAAACCGGTGGCGACATGGTATCCATTGGAACGGGCCAGCGCGGCAAGACGTTCGCCCGCATACCGACGTTGCGCGTCATTATCGAGCAGATCCCATTCCACCGCCATGGCATATGCGGTTTGCGAATCGCAATCGATATGTCCTTCTGCTGTGACGTATGCCCGACGGAAGTCGGCGCGTACACGCCTGGCGATGTTATGGTAATGCCTTGCTGCGTCGGCCTCGCCAATCGTATCAGCGGCTTGTGCGACTATTGACGTACAGTGGGCATGGCATGCCGTGGCGACGAGTGCCGCCGGGGTGCGTGCGGCCGCCGGGTTGTCCGGCGGTGCCGCGGGATCGAGCCAGTCGCCGAATTGGAATCCGGTGTCCCATAGGCCGTTCGGACTGAGCAGGGATTCCACTTTATCCACCCACGCCCGCATGCTCGGGAACTGCACGGCGAGCACGTCTTGGTCGCCGGTCGCCCAATGGATGTTCCACGGCACGGTGACGGCGGCATCGCCCCAAGCGGCCGCCGGCGGATTGTCCTCATATGAGGTTTTGAGCGTCGGAACCACATGCGGGACTCCGCCGTCGGGGAATTGCTCCGCTGCGAGATCACGCAGCCAGGATCGTAGCAGACCGGATACGTCGAACAATGAGAGCGCGGTGGGGGAGAATATGTTGATATCTCCGGTCCAGCCGAGGCGTTCGTCTCGTTGGGGGCAATCGGTGGGCAGATCGACGAAATTCCCGCGTTCGCTCCATACGACGTTGTCGTGCAAACGATTGAGCCGTGCATCCGAACAGTCGAACCAGCCGGTGCGCGTGAGTTCGCTGCCCACGATGACCATGGTAATGTCTTGAGGATCCGGTTGCGGCATACCTTCGACTTGGATGTAACGGAAGCCGTGCAGTGTGAACATCGGTTCTAGTGTGATGTCGGTGTCGTCTCCGAGCAGGTATGTGTCGGTGGCCTTGGCCTTGCGCAATGGGCGGATTCCCAATTCTCCGTGTTCGATGACTTCGGCATGTTTGATCGTCACCGTTGATCCGGGAGCGGCAGTATGCGCATTGACTCGGACCCAGCCGACTGCGTTTTGTCCAAAATCGACGAGAATTTTCCCAGTGGGCGAAGTCCAGATGCGTTCGGCGGATCTGGTTTCGATTGGTCGGATGGATGGGCCCTGCGGAGCGACCAGCGACACGTTGTCCATCGGCAGTTCCTCGACGGGATAACGGGTGGAATCCGCAGGATGGGAACAATCGATCGTGGCGCCGTCATAGAGGTCGTTGGCGATGATGACACTGTTGTGCGCCGTCCATGTGCGGTCGGTGGCGATGATGGCTGTTGTGTCGTCGTCATAAGTGATTTCCAATTGCGCAAGGAAAGCGAGCCGATCACCATAAATCGCCCGTTTGCCTTCCCACCCAAGATGACCGCGATACCAGCCGTTGCCCAGCAGAGCCTCGATGGTGTTCTCGCCATGAGCAAGAAGGGAAGTCACGTCATATGCCTGATAGCGCAGACGTTCCGGATATGATGTCCAGCCTGGCGCCAAAACGGTGTCGTCCAGTCTCCTGCCATTGATGGTGACCTGATATATGCCATGTGCCGTGGCATACAGACGTGCTTGTTTCACCGGCTGGTCGAGCGCAAAGGTGGAAGTCAGCGCGGGTGCCGGAGCGTCAAGTCCGCCGATGCCAACGGGGGAGATGAACGTTCCTCGCCAGTCGCCGTTGTCCATCAGGCCGGTTTCAAACGCGAATGGTTCGCTCCATGAGGACCATGCCGAGCCGTCGCTGACCCGAATGCTCAGGGAAATGGTTTGCCGTTCATGCAGATCCTCGAAGGGCCAGGGCACCATCACCTGTTGTGGGGAATGGATAATGACATTGTGCGCAACGCCGCCGATGTGCGTTTCTATTTCGTAGGCATGCTGGACGAAATCCGTTGCGGTGTCGCTGCCATATCGCCAAGATAACCGTGGTGTCGGGGTCCCGATCGTGAATATCGGGGATTGAGATGAGAAATGTTCAAGTGCTATGTGTTGGGGAGAAGGGACCATGGATAAATCCTCCGTTGGATCTTTGCCGATGATGATATTGTCATCCACGATGATCAGCATCTTATGGAAAACGTTCTACACAATTCATAGTATGCTTGTGTCTGCAATATTGCAAATTCCAAGGTGAGGTTCCGGATGCGTCAGCAGACCAACTGCTCTTGTTGGACTGTCAACTTGAGTCGTTGGTTGGACTGGGTCGTTGGTTGTCCCGAGTCGTTGCTGGGGTCGAGCTTATCGGTATGCGTAAGCGACTGATGCCCGTGAACGATGCTCTGACTCGATAGGGCTACCGCCGAGGTTCGCCGCTCGAACTGCGAATGATAAGTTCGGGTGTTTCGATGCGGCAAATTGGCTCGGTGCGCCCCTCCATACGTGTGAGAAGCAGATGCGCGGCTTGGGATCCAACGCTTTCGGCCTTCTGGTCAAGCGTGGTGAGGCCGACGCCGTGCAGACCCGATGCGAACACATTGTCATAGCCGACGACGGTAAGGTCGTTGGGAATGGAGATGCCGTGTTCATTGGCGGCGCGCATCACTCCGAAGGCGGCGATATCCGCGCCCGCAAAGACCGCAGTGGGAAGTTTGTCCTCCGCCATCAGCGTTTCCATGGCCTCGTATCCGCCCTGTTCGGAGTAATACGAAGCGATGACATGGGGTTTGAGGCCATGCATGGTCATACCGCGCTCGTACCCCTCCTGGCGTGACGCGGTTGATAATACATATGGCGGTTTGAGATCGGAACTGGGCATGCCGATATAGGCGATTTCACGGTGTCCAAGCTCGATCAGGTAATCCACCATGCGCAGTGTGCCTTCGAATGCATTGTCGGTTACTGAATCGTAGTGGGCGCCGATGCCGTTGCGGGCCACCAATACCGTGGGCAACGTTTCGGCGAGGTTCTCGATCCATTCGATATCCATGAACGGCGATATGATGATGAGCCCGTCGACCTGCCTGTCGGTAAGTGATCGAATCAATTTCTTTTGGGCTTCGGCGGCGGATCCGCAGTCCGAAGGACTGGACGCCAACAATGGCTGGTAGCCCGTCTTCTCGAAGGAATCGACGATGCTTTGCGCCACCTGGACTGGAAACAGTGATGACAACTCCGGTATTACGATGCCGACGGAGTACGACTTTCCGCGCATGGAACGTGCCGCCGCCCGAGGCCGATAGCCGAGCTGCTCAATGGCCGCCGTGACCTTGGCTTTCATGTTGTCGCTGACGCCGTAGGCATCTCGAAGCACTTTTGAGACCGCGGATACCGAAACGCCCGCTGCTTTGGCGACGTCCTTGATGGTGACTCCGTTGGTGAACGATACGTCATTGTTCTTTTCGGAGCTGTGCTCCTCGTTGTGAGTCCTATCCATGGTTGAATCATAAAACAGATGTGGTGATTGTCATAATTCATGACGTAGTATGCTATAGTTTCATATAACGTTCTACACAATGTTGTGTGCGACATGCACAGTGATCAACCGAAAGGCATAAATGATGTATCAAAGCTTTCAACCTGGACGTCCATGGTGTGATACCACGGGCAATCTCATCCAGGCTCACGGAGGATCCATATTCTACGAGCAGGGCACGTACTACTGGTACGGCGAAAACAAGGAGAAGACGGATGGCATCAACGGCATAGCGCATTGGGGCATGCGCTGTTATTCGTCGACCGACCTCTATAACTGGACCGATCGAGGCGTCATCATCCAGCCCGAACCGGATGATCCCCTATCGCCGCTTAACCCTCGGCTGCCTGCTGACCGACCCCATATCATCTTCAACAGAAGCACGGGATTATATGTGTGCTGGATCAAGTGCATGTACGACGACGGCAGACAGATGTCCGTCGTGTACACGGCCCCGCACATTCTCGGCCCATACACACGGGTGCGGCAGAACCTGCGGCCGTTAGGCATGGATGCCGGCGATTTCGATCTGGCCGTCGCTCCGGACGGTAAGGCCTATTACTATTTCGAACGCGTCCATTCGGAAACGATCTGTGCCGATCTGACTGACGACTATACCGATGTGACCGGCTATTACAGCACGCATTTCCCGCAACCAGGGCCGCCCTATGTGCGTGAGGCGACCGCGCATTTCACAAGGGATAACCGGCATTACCTCATCACTTCGGGGACGACGGGATATTATCCCAATCCCTCGCAAGTGGCCGTGGCGGATACCTGGCATGGTCCATACACCGTTATCGGCGATCCCCATCCTACGGATCCCACGCATACGTCGTTCCATTCACAGATTTCCTCGGTGTTCAAAGTGCCTGGCAAGAAGGATCTGTATATTGCTTGCGCCGACCGCTGGATTCCGGAAGCCGCCGAGAGAAATGTGCGTTACGAGGATTACGCCCAGTCGGTTGCGGATGCCTTTGCTCCCGGCGTCGATCCGTCGAAGCGATTGGACATCGCTCCGGTGCTCGAGTTCTATGGCCAGAACACCTCGCAGGCGACGTATGTATGGCTTCCTCTTATCTTCCATGAGGATGGCCAGGTGACTATCGAATGGAAGGACGAATGGAGGATCGAGGACTATGACTGAAACCACCCGATGGAAAGACACCACGCTGACGCCGGCCCAGCGGGCCGCTGATCTTCTCAAGGAATTGAGCCTTGACGAGAAAATGGCACAGGTCGTCGGCTTCATGCCAAACGAGTTCAACGATGACGCATTGCGCACGATGCGCGAACGGTATCCTCATGGTGTGGGGTCGATCAGCTGCTTGGCGATGAGAGGCATGAACACCCTTGAAGAGGCCGCCCTATGGCAACGTCGTGTGCAGGAAAGCGCAATGGCGTTGAGCGAACATCGTATTCCAGCGATTTTCCATATGGAGGGTTTGTGCGGTGCGTATATCCCCACGGCTACGAGTTTCCCGACAGGCATCGCCCGCGGCTCGACTTGGGATCCGCAAGTGGAGGAGGAAGTCGCCGATGTCGTCTCGAGGCAGGAGCGTGCGATCGGCGTTACGCACACGTTTGCCCCGGTGCTCGACGTGTCGCGTGATGCCCGCTTGGGACGTATGGGCGAAACCTACGGAGAGGATTCGACGCTGGCCGCCGCGATGGGCGCCGCCTATGTGAAGGGCATCCAGCGAGCGGATCCGGATGGCCGTGCAAGCGATGCGGTGGCCAAACACTTCTGCGCATTCCATGACTCGCTGGCCGGTATCCACGGCGCGAATATCGAAATCAGCGATATCGAATTAATGGAGACCTACGCCAAGCCGTTCCAATGCGCAATCACCGAAGCCGATCTCAAAGGCGTGATGCCATGCTACGGGTCCATACACAACCGTCCGGCATCGGTGAACCGCTGGCTGCTGACCACGTTATTACGCGAGCATATGGGTTTTGACGGGACTATCGTGGCCGACTACAGCGCCATCACCAACGTGCATACCGCACAGCGGCTGGGAGAAAGCCTTGCCGATGCCGGTGAAATGGCGTTGCGGGCGGGCATGGATCAGGAATTGCCCAATCGCGAATGCTTCAATGATGAGGTGGAGGAACGTCTGCGTGACGGCGACATCGATATGGCGTTGCTTGATCGGGCCGTCCTCAACGTGCTCGAAGCCAAATTCCGCATGGGGTTGTTCGAGCATCCATTCGCGCTCGAAGGTCGGATTCTCGAAGATCGGTTCCATCATGCGACGGATGAGTCGGTCACCGAGCGTGCCGCCCAGGAATCGATGGTGCTGATTGCGAACGATGGCACGTTGCCCATCGCGAACAAGCCCATGACCATCGCGGTGATCGGCCCGCATGCGGTGAATTCGCGGTATCTTTATGGCGGGTACACGCATTTGAGCATGGAGGAGGGCATGGTCGCCGTGGCCACATCGATGGCGGGCGTCGGCGGCGATCGCACATTGCATGGCCGGCACTACACGGCGATTCCCGGTACGCAGATTCAAGCCGATGACGATCCGGCGCTTGATGCCGTGTTGCGCAAACATCGTCCGGATGACCGCACAATGCTTGACGAATTGAAGACGCTGCTTCCGCAGGCGACGTTCATCTACGCGCAAGGCTACGACCATTCCGGTACGGATACGTCGCGCTTCGAAGAGGCTCTGCAGGCCGTGGGGCAGGCCGATGTGGTGATCGCTACGGTCGGAGGCAAATATAGCACGGCTTCACTGGCTTCAATGGGCGAAGGGGTCGATGCGACGGATATCAATCTCTCGCCTGCCCAGGAGTCCTTTATCGAGGAGGTCGGGCATACCGGCAAACCATTGGTGCTTGTTCATCTTGATGGTCGAGCCATTTCCAGCGATGCCGCAGACCAGTACGCCAATGCGATTCTCGAGGCATGGAATCCTGCGCAGACCGGTGGCCGAGTGATCGCGCAGACGCTTGCCGGACTGAATAATCCCGGCGGCAAGCTGCCGACAAGCGTGGCGTATTCCGCCGGACAGGAACCGGTGTTCTACGACCATCTCAATGGCTCGTCGACGCATCAAAGCGAAAGCGTTGGATTCCCCGATTATGTGGATATGCCGCATCATCCGCGGTATGCCTTCGGCCACGGCCTGTCATATACCACGTTTGAATTCTCGGATCTCGTTATGGAGGATGCCGAGGTCGATCCTCTCGCCACGGTGGGGATCGACGCCACGGTGACGAATACCGGTGCGATGGCCGGCGACGAAGTGGTGCAGCTTTATGTGCGTGACCGATATGCCAGTATGACGCGGCCGTGTATGGAGTTGGCGGGTTTCAAGCGTGTTCATTTGGAGGCTGGTCAGTCCGCCACGGTGCATTTCGTGATGCGGGCCAGTCAGATGGCATTGCTTGACGTCGATCGTCGGTGGAAAGTCGAATCCGGTGATTTCGATGTATATGTCGGCGCATCCTCCGATGATCTTCCGTTGCAAGGCGAGTATCGCGTGAACAGCGACGCATATGTTGATGGTCGGTGCCGTGGCTTCCATGCCGATGTCATGGTGAGCATCGAGCAATGATGAATGTTCGCTGAACCAAACGGCGTCCGCATCCTTTTGTTGAAGATGCGGACGCCGTTTGCTATTTGATTATTCCGATCAGTGAACGCGCATCGGTGGGCTTATGCGTGTTGCGTGACTTGCATGGTGGTGCCGTGGGTGATTCCGGAGCGGTTGAACGCGTCGACGCGCACGAATACATCCTGTCCGGCGACAAGCGCGCCGACGTGGCACGTGTCGGAACCGAACACCATGGAGCTATGGTAGAGCTTGTCGGGCCTATACCCCCACAGCACATTGTGCCCGACGGCTTGGGGGTCGTGCAGCCAGGAAACGGTCATGTCGAGGCCGTTGTTGCGTACCGCCTCCACTCTGGAAGGCGATGAAGGCGCCGAGCCCCGCGCAACGCCGAATACTCGGATGCCCGACACGCATGCCGGTTGACGGAAAGGCATTTCGGCGATCGTCAGCCGTAGATAGCGCAGCTCCACGCCCTGTTCATGCACGAGACAGGGATGCGGTCTGTCTTGAACCGTCCGATCGGGATCGAGCCGATCGTCGAGGACGTCCCATGTCTGTGCGTCAAGAGAATACTCCAACAGCCATCGTGTGGCGTGGCGCTTCATATCGATTGCCCGGTTGCCTGTTTTCGCGTTGATCGAGGGCGCATCCGCCGGCCGCTTGGCGACGATGCCCTCGTCCGCGAAATTCAATTGCACCGCGCGTACGTCGTAGGGCGCGCCGAGGTCGACCATGGCCCATTGACCGGAATCGGCCGTATCCGCGCGCCACCATGTGCGTG
The DNA here is from genome assembly GCF_056356295.1 of Bifidobacterium sp. LH_558. Classification (NCBI taxonomy): domain Bacteria; kingdom Bacillati; phylum Actinomycetota; class Actinomycetes; order Bifidobacteriales; family Bifidobacteriaceae; genus Bifidobacterium; species Bifidobacterium sp. LH_558. The sequence continues at coordinate 78,702 of NZ_JBKETZ010000005.1, forward strand.
CATGCTCGTCGGTGAGATATGCCGCACGGTCGGTTCCGGATGATACGGTCGTCGCCGCCCCGTAGGAGAGCAGCATCCAATCCGGTTCGCTCCATGCCGGCGCTTGCGGGTCGATGGGCCAATCGCCGTACCGCTGGTCGCAGAACAGTTCTCCGTCGTCGTCGAATCCGGCCTTCCACAAAGCCAGCCGCCGTTCCATGTCGTAGTTCACCGAGATCACCATGGTGGCGATATGCCACCACCGACCGTCTTCGTCGCACATCGTGGAGCCATGTCCGCCGCCGTTCATGAAGCCGCCTGGCTTGTATGAATAAGGATTGTTGGAAGCCAAGGTGAACGGGCCAAGCGGCGTGTCCGCGACGAACACCCCATCGCCGTAGACGTTGTATTGTGTGCCGGGCGTGGCGTATTGCAAATAATATTTGCCTTGGTGCTTGGTCATCCAGGCGCCCTCGATATAGGGGTCATTGCCGAGGAAGGACCGTGCCGCCGCTCGTAGTTTGTCTTCGTCATCCATGCCCATCGTCTGACGTTGCTCAAGTGGCATGGCCATCATGCGTTGGACCATCGCGTCGATTTCGGCTTCGATCTGGGCATTGCTTTTCGGTGCTTGGTGGTCGTCGCCGATGCGGTCGAAGCCACGATGCGTGACGTCCCCCGAGATGAGCGCGACCGGTTCTCCCTTTTTCAGCATGGTGTCCGGATCGAGTTCTACGCCCCAAATCGGAGTCGTGTTGGAACACCCCCAATACAGGTATAGGCGGCCGTCATCGTCGCGGAACAAGTCCGGGTCCCAGAAATCGAAACTTCCGTCGATGCGTTCGAACGGCTGATGTATAGGATCCTTGGAACGATAGAACGGGCAGTTCTCGCCCATCTTGGATGCGCAGAAGTACAGCCAGTCGCCGACGACGCACACGTCGGGGGCATAATCGACAACCGGTATCGCGTCCGGTCCGCCGACAAACTCATGGAATTGCCAATTGACGAGGTCATCGGAGACGAAGAATCCGGCGGTCATCGATGGGAAGACCCAATACCGTCCTTGGAACGATACCATCGAGGGGTCGGCGGCTTCACGGTAGATCCGGTCCGGCGCGTCGGTGGAGATCTGTGGGTTTGGCTGAACGTACTGATATCGGTAATCGAGATCGAGCGGGTTGCAGTAATGGCTCATGGGCATTCCTTCTCTTGTTTCCGTTCTGCGGGAGGGATCGTCCACGGAACGGTGTTGTTGATTGTCTCGCATGCTTGTTCGGCTTTGGCTATTTTTCGGGCATCGGCCCATCGACAAGGCGAAACCCGTTATGCGAGTTGTGCTCTGTCTTGTGTGCTGGCTCTAGGAGTTGAGCGCAGCCAGAATCCGATCGAGATTGTCTCTGGTCAGTGCCCCGTTCGACCAGTCGGCCACTTTGGCGAGTGGCATGTCCATGCTTGTCTCCATGGCGTCAAAAGGCATATCGTCAGTGTCATCGTCCTTTGCGCAGCTGGTGGGCGGTTCCTGAGGGTGCATGCTCCGTGTGGGTGCATCGTCCGGCTTGCCGTTCTCGTCTGGGGTGGGGTGCGCCTGCTTCATCAGACCGGCGAGGATTTGCGCGCCTTTGGGATCGGCGCTGATCTGACGGATGGTGCTTTCCGGAGTGAAGATCGGGCGGGGAGGGTTGGTTTCGGTGAGCGTAACCGTCGCGCTCACCGGCAGGTTGGCGCTTGATCCGCCGACGGCGATGGTGTATGTGCCGTTTTCGGCGCGCCAATCATCGGTGAGTTCGCTCCAATATGCGAAGGCACGTTTGCCTAAGGTGAATGTCACCGTGTGCGTTTCGCCGGGTTGAAGCGATACCTTCTCGAATGCCTTGAGTTCTTTGACGGGGCGTGGCACGGCGGCGTGAGTGGGGAATACGTAGCATTGCACGATTTCCTTGCCTGCGGAACCGCCCGTATTCGTCACGTCGACCGACACCTCGATCGTCTCGTCATCGGTGGGTTCGCTGTTCGACACCTGCATATTGCCGTAGGAGAATGTTGTGTAGCTCAGTCCGTAGCCGAAGGGGAAACGCACATTCATGTTTTTCGTGTCGTAGTAGCGGTATCCTACGAACACTCCTTCGGCATAGCAGTCCGTATCCGGCCGGGGGTAGATGAGCGAGCAGGGGGTGTCGCTGAGTTTGATCGGCCAGGTCTCGGCAAGTTTGCCGCAAGGATTCGCCGTACCGGTGATCAGTGCCGCCGCGGCTTCGCTTTGCCCCTGCCCGCCGCAATACATGGCCAGTAATGCGTCGGGCAGGTCGAGCCAATCGCCGGCAAGCGGTGCTCCGGCGAATAGCAGCATGATGATTGGTTTGCCCGTGGCCTTGAGCGCTTCGAGCAACGCTATTTGATTCGCAGGCAGGTCGAGGTTCTTTCGGTCGAAGCCTTCGGACTCCGCCAGGGCGGGTAGGCCCGCCGCATATACGATGACGTCGGCGTCGCGGGCTGCCATCAATGCCTCGTCCGTCATTGTGTGATCGACGGCGTTTGTTTTGATGCGATATCCGCGTGCGGCGACGACATCGAGGTCGGTCGCAGCAAGTGTTTCGACCAAGGTTTGGGAATGTGTGGGATTGACGTTGCTGGAACCGCCGCCTTGAATGCGCGCCTGCTGTGCAAGCGCTCCGATCAATGCGATTTTGGTGTGAGGCGACAGTGGGAGCGTATGGCGGCGATTGCGGAGTAGAACCGCGGTTTCCATGGATGCGGTGCATGCCAGTGTGTGGTGGGAGTCGTAATCGCATGATGATGAAGATGCGCGACCGGAGACCGCTTGATCGACAAGCGTGAGTATGCGCCGCACGGTTTCGTCGAGTGTGGCCTCATCGAGTGTTCCGCTTTGCACGGCTTGTATGACGGCGTGAATATAGTCGTCGCCGCAATAGGGCATTTGGAGATCGAGTCCGGCCTCAATTGCCTGAACCCTGTCCCATACACCCGACCAGTCGGAGACGGTGACTCCCTTGAATCCCCATTGGCCGCGGAGCACGTCGGTCAGCAGCCATGCGTTTTGACAGCAATGTTCGCCGTTGAGCCGGTTGTATGCCCCCATCACCACCCAGGGGCGTCCTTCGGTGATGGCGATTTCGAAATTGGGCAGATAGATTTCCCTCAACGTGCGTTCGTCGATCTGCGCGTCAACGGTGAATCGGTTCGTCTCCTGGTTGTTGGCAGCGAAATGTTTGACGCAGGCGCCCACTCCTTTGGATTGGACGCCACGTACATAGCCGGCTGCCAATTTGCCCGCGAGTAACGGATCTTCGGCATAGTACTCAAAATTTCGTCCGCATAGTGGGCTGCGTTTGATGTTCACCGACGGCCCAAGCAATACGTCGACTTTCTGGTCGCGGCATTCCTCGCCGATGGCGGCTCCGACTGCATACGTGAGTTCCGTGTCCCATGAATTGGCCAGCGTGGAACCCGAAGGGAAACATGTGGCGGGATTGGAGGCAAACGCTCCGAGCATATCGGCGTTGCCTCCTTGACGACGCACGCCGGCGGGGCCATCGACCAGATTGATCGACGGTACTTTGCCGTGGGCCTCATATGTGCCGTTGAAGCTGATGCCCGAACAGAGCCGTGCTTTTTCCTCAAGCGTGAGTGATTGCAGAGTGGTTTCGATGTCCATGGTTCCTCCCGCATCCGTCATTGGACGCTGCATGCTATGTAATACGTCAACGATTACTATACACGAAAAGTGTATATCAATATACAAAAATGCTCGTCAAAAGGCCTTGGTTGTGCTCGAAGACTGCGATGATGACTTGAAAAATATTGTGTTTCTCAGAAAACTGAGAACATTGTTGACTAAATATGGTGTATAGTTGTGTAGAACGATATCGGCGATATGGCTTAAGCGGTGAATGAGTGGTCTTGAATCGTATCGGCTGTGATATCTATGGTCTCTAGAGCAAAGGAGCTTGGTTCATGCATACAATCACACTCGAGGATGGCTGGAAGCGTCGCGTTCTTGGCGACGATGAATGGCATGTGGCCATGGTTCCGGATGATGCAATGCTCGAGGCGCCGCGAAGCGCGACCAGTCCCAATGGCACGGCCGGGGCGTTTTTCGACGGTCAGGCAATCGAGTATCGACGTATGGTTCACGTTCCGGATGAATGGCGTGGCCATGCGGTCATGCTGGAATTCGAAGGTGTGTACAAAGATGCCACGATCCTGCTCAATGGTCAGCGTGTCGCCTTCCATGCATATGGGTACACGGGTTTCGTCGTCGAACTCACGGATCATCTGGTGTATGGGGCGGACAACGAGTTGACGGTCATAGCCGATAACTCCAAGATGCCGAACTCCCGGTGGTATACGGGCACAGGCATCTATCGACCCGTATTGTTGCATGTGGCTCCTCTCTCGCATATCGCGTTGCATGGTGTACGGATTGCCACAGTGAGCACTCAGCCTGCGCGTGTGCGGGTGGTCACGCAGATCGAAGGCCCCTCCTCGTCGCAGGACGATATCTCGATTGCCATACTTGACGCCAAAGGCGTTGAAGTTGCCCATGGCAATGGCGCGGATGCCACCATCGAAGTGGGAGCGGCGCGGTTGTGGAGTGCCGAGGACCCGTATATGTACACGTGTGTGGTGCGGCTCGAACGGGACGGCGAGATGATCGACGAAACTTGCGAATCCATCGGCATTCGCATGATTGAATGGTCTCGCCGAGGCTTGTTCGTCAACGGCCGGTCGGTCAAATTGCGTGGTGGCTGCGTGCACCACGACAACGGTGTGATCGGCGCCCGAGCCTTGGAGGAAGCGGAATGGCGGCGTGTCCGCATCATGAAGGAACAGGGGTTCAACGCCATACGTTCTGCTCATAACCCTGCGTCGCAGGCGCTCAAACGCGCTTGCGACGCATACGGCATATATCTCATCGACGAGATGTGGGACATGTGGTATGAGCGCAAGAATCGTTACGACAACGGACTGAACTTCGAAGCGAACTGGCGCGAGGATCTCACCGCGATGATCAAGGGGGACTACAACCACCCCAGCATCATCATGTACTCGATCGGCAACGAGAACATGGAACCGTATTGCGAGCGGGGGGTGAGTACGGCACGGGAACTGACCGAGGAGATCCACGGACTTGACAATAGCCGGCCGGTCACTATTGGCTGCAATATCCTGTTGTTGATGATGGCCGCCGCAGGAATCGGTTTGTACCATGAGGACAGCGGTCAGTTCGCCGTTGATCAGAACGACGCCCAGACCGATGGCAGCACGCAATTCAATGAGAGCATGTCATTGTCAAGCGAAAGCGTGCAGGCGCAGGCGGCGAATGAAATGGCCGATGCCCTGTCTTCTCCGGTGCTCGACACGGTGGACGTCGCCGGATACAACTATGGTGCGATTCGTTACGACAAGGAAGGCGAACTGCATCCGGATCGGCTGATCTACGGCAGCGAGACCATGCCGTTCGATATTGCGCGCAACTGGCGGCAAGTGATGTCCCATGACTATATCGTCGGCGACTTCATGTGGACCGCATGGGATTATCTTGGCGAGGTGGGGATCGGATCATGGAGTGATCGCGAAGATGCCGGCAATTTCCAAAAACCCTATCCATGGCTGTTGGGGGAGGCCGGTGTGATCAACATCATCGGCGTTCCCGATGCCTCGGCGGCGTATGCCGGCGTGGTGTGGGGCAAGCGTACGGATCCGTATATCGGCGTGCGTCCCCCGCGTCCGGCGGGCACCAAGTTGCACCGTGGCGGTTGGCGGGGTACCGATGCCATCGATAGTTGGAGCTGGTCGGGCCATGAGGGTGAACCCACCGTTGTGGAGGTATATGCGCACGACGGCGTCGCGGTCGAACTCATGGCAAACGGCAGGAAGCTCGGTATGAAACCGCTTGACGAGTATCGTGCCATGTTCGATGTGGCCTATGAGCCTGGCGTGCTCGAAGCGCGTGTGCTGGATGCCGACGGACATGAGCTTTCCCATACCTCGTTGACGTCCGCGCAGGCGGATCTGCATCTCACGCTCAATCCCGAACCAACATATACCGGCGACGGCTCGGTGGTGTTCGTGGACGTGGCTCTTGTCGATGTGGACGGAGTGGTGGAATCGTCGGATGACCGCACCATACAGGTGCAGGTCGAAGGCGGTGAACTTATCGGTTTCGGCAGTGCCCAACCGGTGACCGAGCAACGATTCGACAGCGGCACCTATGACACCTACCGTGGCCGGGCGTTGGCCGTGGTGCGTATGCGGGACGGTGAAACGACGGTCACCGCGACCGATTTGTCTTCCGGGCGCATCGCTTCGTGTGCGCTCGGCGCCCAACGACATGACGACGGCAAATGAACGTCAAGCCATTCATAAGGAAGAACAATGTCCATTACGTTGATTCCATGCCCACAACACGATGAAAGCCTTACCGGTGTTTGGGCGATGCCCAGGACACCGCATGTGGCCAATGATGGGTTCGCCCCGTACTGCTATGCCGCGTTTCTTGAACGTTGCGGCCTGACCGAAGACGATGTCGTTCCTGCGTCGGATGATGAATCCGCCGACATCGTGCTTCGCCGTGATGCGGCACACCTAGGCGAAGAGGAGTACCGGCTGGCGATTCGATCAGACGGCGTCACCATCACCGCGGCCGATGAACACGGCGTCATCCACGCGCTCACGAGTCTGTATCTGCTTGTCGTGGGCGATGAGCCCGGCTGTGTGGAATGCCGTGTCATCGAGGATATGCCGCGTTATCGTCACCGTGGTCTGAGTTTCGACTGCGTGCGGCACTTTTTCGATGTCGACGAAGTGCTGCGGGTCATCGAAGCGATGTCGCTTAATAAACTCAATGTGCTTCACTGGCATCTGACCGATGACCAAGGTTGGCGCATCGAAAGCAAGCGATATCCGGAACTGGCCGCACAGCCGGGCAATCGGTTCTACACGCAGGGGGAGATTCGTCACGTAGTCGCATACGCGCGCGATCGAGGCGTCGAGGTCATCCCCGAAATCGAAATGCCAGGTCATATGCGAGGATTGCTGGTGTCCCATCCCGAGCTGAGTTGCACGGGGGAGCATGTCGATTATGCGACGCAATACGGCATTCACGATGTTATTCTGTGCCCTGGCAAGGAGGACACATTCACCGTGATGAACGGCATCCTCGATGAGGTGTGTGAGCTGTTCGACTCTCCGTATATTCATATCGGCGGCGATGAGGCCCCCAAGACCAAATGGGCGTCCTGCGCACGTTGCCAAGCGCGCATGACAGCGGAGGGGCTGGTCGGTCTTGAACAGCTGCAAGGATATTTCACGAACCGCATCGCCTCTCATCTGGTGCAGGACGGGCGTGTTCCGATCTGCTGGAACGAATCGCTGGATGCGACGAACCTCGATCCGGGCGTTGTGATCCAATTCTGGACCCCGTCCCACCAGGAACGCATCCGACCGTATATGGATCATGGCGGTCAATTGGTGTTTTCGGATATGTTCGACCTGTATCTCGACTATCCCGCCAGTATGACGCCGATGCGTCGGATATATGAGACCCGCCCCATTATCGAAGACGTCGACTACACGGATTATCCCGGTATGCTCGGTGTGGAGGCGGCCATATGGTGCGAGCATGTCGACAGCGTGCAGGATTTGGAACGCCGTGTTTTTCCTCGATTGATCGCGCTCGCGGAGAATGCATGGTCCGGACCTCGACAAGGTGACGAGAGCTACCGCGACTTCCTACGTCGCCTCGCGGACATGCTGCCGTTGCTTGAACGCATCGGAATCGCACATCTCGACATCGACCGGTGCGATCCACAGGGCGCCGAACGTCAGCGAGAGACCTTTTCCTATATGACGCAGCTGAGCTCGAACCTGGCCGAGGGCACCGCTGAGGCATCGCAACCCAACGAAGCCTTCCAGCATGCTTTTATGACCAAGTTCTTCCGGCCGGAGGATCTTCCGTTGCTGGGCGGCATGGCAGGCAAAGCATAACGGAATGCACCGCAGATGAGAGCAACCCCGACCGTGCGGATCCGTTCCCAAAGGCCGTAGTCGGAACATCGTCTTTCGGAAACGGCATAGCCTCACCCACATGTATCTATATATCGTTAAGTAATCGGAGGAACAACAATGGACACTTCTGCAATTGGATCCCTGCAAGGCATGACGTTCGCGCAGTCATATGATCCCGACCATCGCGAAGGCTTCGTCGATGTCGACGAATGGCGCGAAAACCCTGTGCCGCACCGGTACGTTCATGGCGGATTTACCGATTCCCACACACGATTCTCCATGTATTGCCCTCCGGCAGGGGGCTTCCGTGGGCGTTTCCAGCAGCATGTCACCCCCTTTCCGGTGAGTGAATGCACGGCGCAGGGGGCCACGGGCGCGGAGGATAAAATCGGTTTCGCCATTTCCGCAGGGGCTTTCTTCCTGGAGACCAATGGGGGAGGAGAGGGCAGCGGTGGTCCTGCATCCGATGCGGATCCCACCTATTCCGCTTATCGTGCGAACGCCGCCTGCGCGATGCTCTGCAAGTATTTGGCCACGTTGATCTATCCCGACCATGTCGGGAAGATATACGGCTATCTATACGGCGGATCGGGCGGAGCCTACCGAACGTTCGCCTCCGCTGAACATACGGAAGGCGTCTGGGACGGTTTTGTGCCTTTTGTGCCCGGAAGCCCCATGGCGTTGCCCAATGTGTTCAGCGTGCGCATGTATGCGCAACGAGTTCTGCGCAACAAGTTCGCCGACATCGTGGACGCGTTGGAGCCGGGCGGTTCGGGCGATCCGTATGCCACCCTCAACGAGGAAGAGGCCGGAGTGCTGCGAGAGGCGACACGGATGGGATTCCCGATTCGCTCATGGTTCGGATATCGCACGATGGGCACTCAAGGATTCACCGCCATCTATCCGGGCGTCAAAGCGGTTGATCCGACGTATACCGAGGATTTTTGGACCAAGTCGGGGTATCTCGGCACGGATCCGGCGTCTTCGGTGGGCGATGATCGGTTCCGTGAGACCATTGAGGTCGTTCGCCCGCTGACTCGTCGCGAAGGCATCGATCGGGGAATCGTCGAAGGCGCCCGTGAGGAGGCCGCCGGAGGGGTTGATCACGCGTTCGAGAATCCCGAATTCGCGGATGACGCGGTGATCGGCTTCGTGATGTCGAAATCGTTCACCGACCAGCCGCTGGGTCTGGAGGCGCGCGTGCTCGATGGGGAACATTCCGGCAGGGAGTTTTTGATACTTGAAACGGTCGGCGATGCCGCAGTATTCGGCCATTTTTCGGCGTTTGACCTTGAGTGTGGCACGCATGTGGAACTCAGCAACGATGGTCTGCTTGCGGTGCAGACCTACCATCGGCATCAGGTTCCGCCTGCGGATTCGGATTATCGCGTATGGGACCAGTTCCGCAACCCTGACGGCACGCCGATATATCCGCAGCGTCCATTGCTGGTGGGACCTGTGTTCGCTCGGTCGACCGGTTGCTCGGAGAATGGTTCGTTCCATGGCAAGATGATCGTGCTCGCCAGCGCGTTGGACCGTGATTCCTTCGCATGGCAGGCGGATTGGTTCATGACCCAGGTCGCCCATGCGAATGGCGGCTCGGCGCAATCCGTGGCACGCTTGTGGTACACCGATAACGCGCTTCATGGAGACGACGGATCGCAGTCCGAAGAGGATCCTATTCGTATCGTGAGTTATCTTGGCGTGCTTCAGGAGGCGTTGCTCCAATTGGCCGATTGGGTGGAAAATGATGTACCGCCTTGCGAGACCAGCGGATACCGTATCGATGACGGACAGCTTCTGCTGGAGCCGACCGCTGCAGGCCGTCATGGTGTGCAACCAGTGGCGAAGTTGATGGTTAATGGTGCCGAGGGCCGGTGCGAGGTCGCGGTTGGCGAGCCCGTTACGGTGCGGGTCGAGGCGCGGTCTCCTGAAGGCGCGCCAGGCGTCGATCGTATCGAGTGGGCCGTCGATGGGCGGGAGATGTTTACCTCCAGCGAGGATGTCGATCCGGCAGCGTGTGTGGAACGTTCGCGGACCTGCCGATTCGACCAGCCGGGTGAATACTTCGTTGCCGCTCGTGTCACGTCGCAACGTGCGCAATACGTGGGCACCGAGCTTGGCGCTCTGCTGAACGTGGTTCGTGCGCGTGTAGTGGTGCGGTGACTAGCTCTTAGCGTTTGACTTGCCCTATCGTGTTGCCCCTGTCCGGTTGTTTCGATTGGACAGGGGCAAACGCGTATGTGGCCGCCGATGTTCATCTCGATAATGTTTTGGGGTGATTCCGGTCACCTGACGGAATGTGGTTTGGAATTGCTGTTGGGACGTATACGACAGCTGTTGGGCGATTCGGGCCAGCGTAAGATCCGAGGACTCTAGAAGAAAACAGGCTTCGCGCACTTTCCTCTCGCGTATATATGCGGCCAACGTGGTACCTGTCTCCCGTTTGAATCGCTGCTGGAGATATCCCACGCTGACGCCCAGTCGTGAAGCGATCGTCGAAGAGGAGATTCTTTCGGCTCGGTGGGTCTGAATGAGTTGACACGCGCGTGTGATCATGGCGGAACAGTGTGGCGGCAATTGCACGTCGGCAACGCGACGTGCGAAATCGGCCAACATGGTAACGAGTTCCTCGGTTAGGCGTGCATATTCGTCGATATGCTCAAATCGTTGAATGTAATAATCCACCAGTCCTGAGCATGTATCGGAGTCGAGTCCACCGGCTTTGGCATATGTCGCGGCTTGCGGGGCGGCGGCAATGGCTATGTTCTTCAAAGTGCGTAGATCGGTTGCCGAGGCATGCTGCAATCCGTGTGGGTCTAAATGATCGGCTGGATTCTCCAGAAAAGAGACAAGATCCTGAGGGCGTCCATCGCGAATCATGGCGCCGACTTCCACTATGGGATACGAATCGATAAGCGGCAGAACCGTTGGCGGCGATGGAACGTCGCCGGAAGTCGTGGCAAGGCCTTGATATTGGATTTTTACGCTTTGCGTCTCGTCATGACGAACCATGGCGGCCAGCAGATTGATCATAAGCACGAAATCGGAGGGGGAACGGTGCGGCAGAAGGCGCATGTGTGGCATGGCGCCATCAAGCAGGTCGTGATCGATGCCGAGTTCCATGAACAAGCGTGCCGTCTGCGTTCGCGTCGGGATTGCGGGAGTCGCGGGGCCGATAATGAGATACCTGTTGTCGTCGGGCAGCAATACGCAGCCTGCCATGAACAAATCCGTGGAAAAAACATGGAAGACGGGTTCGGTGCCGAGGCTGTCGCGGAGATGGGGGTTGATAAGCGCATGGGCGAGATTGACGGCATACGTGTGTTTTGGCCAAGCGGCAACGAGGCGATCGTTGCGGAATAGTTGCACATCGGTGTGAAACGCCGCCGCAAAGCGCTCGAGTTGGATGTTGGGCAGCGAATCATTGGCGTCGTCATTGGCGATAGTTGGTAAATCGTTATTCATTAATATGATGCTTCTTTGCGTTTTCTTCTTGTTCAATAGTTATGTTTTTTATAATATCACTATGAAAAACATAAAAATATAGAGAATAATAATTGTTGTTTGCATATGTTTTTGTAAATCGTTCTCTAAGATAACAGGTAATGCACGATACGAGTGCATCCGCAACGAAGGAGTTCGGGAATGAAAACAACAACCAAAGAAAAGAATCCAGACAAAGTCGGATTCGGCACATTGCTGCTATGGACTAGCAGTGGGGCTTCGCAGGCCGTGCAGATGGTGCTGTTCGGTCTGCTTACGATTTATTGCACCAATGCGTTGGGAATGGACGCGGCATTGGTGGGTACGCTGTTGCTGGGTACCAAAATCGTGGATGGCGTTGTGGATCTGTTCTACGGTTATGCCATCGACCGCACGAACACGAAGCTTGGTCGTGGCCGTCCGTACGAACTGATGATCATCGGCCTGTGGGTGACCACATGGCTGCTGTTCTCCGTGCCTGCCTCGGCGACCATCATGGTCAAATCGATATGGGTCGTCGTCTGCTACACGCTGTGCCAGAGCGTGTTCAAGTCCTTCTTGAGCATTTCCGGCACGCCGTATATGGTCAGGGCGTTCAATAACGAGCAAAAGTACATCAAGCTCAACTCGTGGGGTGGTCTGCTGACCACGGCGATCATCATGATCTTCAATATCGTGTCCCCGATGCTGTATGCGCCGATCGTGAACAATGCCGCCGGATGGAGCAGGCTGGTTCTGTTCCTCGCCATTCCGTGCGCCATCATCGGTATGCTGCGCTTCTTCTTCGTGCCGGAGCGGTATCAGGTGGAGGTTACGACGGAGAAGGTGCGTTTGAAGGACGTGATCACCGTCCTTAAGACCAACCACAATATTTATCCGGTCGCCGTCATGACTTTGGTGACGACGATGATGGGTGCGATGCCGGTCACCTCCTACTACTTCCTGTACATCGTCAAGGATCTGGCGATTAGCGGCGTGTTGAGTTTCTTCCAGATCATCGCCATGCTGACGCTGATCTTCTATCCGATGATTCTGAAGAAGCTGTCCGTCAAACGCTTCATCCAGCTCTCCCTGATGCTGTCCGTCGTATACGCGATCGTCGCGTTCCTCGCGGGAAGCAACCTCATCGCTCTAGCCATCGCCGGCATCATCCTCGGCATGTGCACGCTGGCGCCAAGCTATCTCGGCAACCTGCTGGTGATCGAATGTGCCGACTACAACGAATATCGTGGCCAACAGCGTATGGAGGGCACGCTCACTTCCATCACAAGCTTCTTCAACAATTGCGGTTCCGCATTCGGCTCCTTCGTGCTCGGTGTCCTGCTGTCCGCAGCGGGCTTCGACGGAACCAAGCAGGTGCAGCCGGATTCCGCCATCTTCATGATCCGATTCATCTACGCCATCCTGCCCGCGATTTTCATGGTGATCGCCGCGCTTATTCTGCAGGGATACAAGATCGATAAGATGAAGCCGGAGATCACCGCCGCAATCGCCGCAAAACAAGCGAAACTTAATGCGGCAAACGAGTCGGATGCTGCCGACATGGCCACCGCAGCTGCTGATGACAATGGTGGGGCCGATTATCTGAAACCGTTGGAGGAGGCAATCGAGGTCAACGCGAATGCGTTGCCGAATGCAACGATCCAGCCATTGAACGGACAGATGTCGGATCCCATTCCCACATCTGCGATAGATGGGGAGAAACAGGAATAACCATCTATTTGTGAGGTTCTTCGCAGCTCTGCGCGCACGGCTCCGGTTTCGGCCGGGTCCGTGCGCATCGTCCTCCCTGGCAGGGGGCGGAGTATACGAGTTTATGAAAGGAAGGGCATGACTCAGATGCATGTGTCCCTGACGACTGACCGTACAGGACAAGAGACTCCCCAAGCATTTAATCCGTATCTGCCGTTTGACCGGTATATTCCGGATGCGGAACCGCATGTGTTCGACGGACGGGTGTATGTGTATGGTTCGCATGACCAGGAAGGCGGCGATGCCTTTTGCATGCTTGACTATGAGGTATGGAGCGCGTCGGTTCGGGATCTCACCGACTGGCGGTGCGAAGGCACGATATACCGTGCCGAGCAGGATCCGACATATGGCGTGCACGACCGATACATGTACGCCCCCGATGTGGTGCGTGGCAACGACGGAAGATACTACCTGTATTACGCCATGTCCGGCGGAGACCGTTTTACCGGTCCGATTCACGTGGCGGTATGCGATACGCCTGCGGGACAATACGAATATTGGGGCGAGGTCCGTTGGCCGGACGGCCGCACGTTTGACGACGGCATCACATTCGACCCTGGCGTGATCAACGATGATGGAACGATTCGACTGTACTACGGCTGGTCGCTCGGCTTTGACCCGGCGGTGCATCCGGAACAGGCTGCGCATATGGCATCAATGAGCCATGATCAACTGCTCGGCGTGGAAGCCATGCTATTCGGCAAAACACCCCAGCAATTGGCTACTGCGCCGTATGACATCATGGGAGCGAACACGGTGGCTCTCGCCGATGACATGTTGACGGTGGTGGGTGAGCCGAAACGTATCGTGCCGAGCCAATTTGAGGCTGAAGGGACCACATTCGAGGGACATGCGTTTTTTGAGGCCAGCAGCATACGAAAAATCGACGACACTTACTATTTCATATATTCTTCGCAGCTCAGCCATGAACTCTGCTATGCCACAAGCAGCCGGCCCGACGAGGGGTTCCGTTACGGCGGCACCCTGGTGTCGAACGGCGACATCGGATTGCATGGTCGAAAGGCCGGCGATCGACTTGCCACCACAGGCAATAACCATGGCAGCATCGTTGCATTGAACGGGCGATGGTATGTCTTCTATCATCGCCAAACCCATAAGACCTCGTTCAGCCGTCAAGGGTGCGCCGAGCCCATCACGATCGAATCGGATGGTTCCATCGCCCAAGTGGAGATGACGAGCTGCGGTTTGAACGGCGGCCCGTTGATCGCGCAAGGCACGTATTCAGCGGCTTTGTGCTGCAATCTCACCAATGGGCATATGCCGCATCAGGAAACCGAGCCCATAGGCACAGCGTTGCCGCATATCAATCATGACGGTCATGATCATATCGTGAGCGAGGTCGACGATAACACGCTGATGGGCTTCAAATACTTCGTGTTCGATGGGGCGACCACATTGACCCTTGCCGTTCGGGGCACTGGAGCGGGAGTGTTCCATATCTATGCCGACGACGATCTTCTGGCGGATATCGATCTGCGGCCCTCGGTGGAATGGAACGATGTGAGTGCGGCCATTGCCGTACAAGGCACCCATGCACTCAATATCGTCTATCGGGGCACAGGTCTGCTCGATATCAAGGAGCTGCGTTTCGATTCGTGAACATGTGATGCCACCTGATTGTTGCCTGCCCTGCAGGCAGCATCTGTAATCCATACCATCTATCCGAAAGGAATAATAACAATGATTCATGCCTACAGTGTGCGCGACGATAAACGCAAACGCATCATCATCGACACGGACGCGGGATGCGAGGCCGATGATCCGTTCGCCATCGCCCAGGCTCTGCTCACCCCGCAGTTCATCGTCAAAGCCGTGTGCGCGGAGCATTATGCGGCTATCACCGAAGCCGGGTGCTCAGAGCTTCATGCCTCTTCCGACAGTATGGAGCACAGCTACAGGATCGCCAAGAAGGTCGTGAACCTGTCGGGCCTTGACGTACCCGTGTTTCGTGGACAGCCGAGAGCGTTGAACAATGTCGATCCGTTGAACGACGAGGATTTGTCGCCCGCGGCGCGGGCCATCATTGACGAAGCGTTGTCGGATGATCCGCATCCCCTGTTCCTGCTCTGCCTTGGCGCCATCAGCAATGTCGCCGCGGCGCTACTGGCGTGTCCGCAGATCGCGCATCGGATGACGATCATCTGGATCGGTACGCAGACCATCGATCCGCAGGAAACGGCCGGACGCGAATTCAACGCCTCGAACGACGTCGTCGCCGCGAACATCGTTCTGGAGAGCGGTGCCACCGTATGGTTGGTGCCGTCGCAAGTGTACCGAACCATGGGAGTGGGTTTGGCGGAGCTGTGCGTCAAACTTGAGGGCACGGGACCGCTTGGCGAGTTCCTCCTTGCCAACATGCTCGGCTACAATGCCTCCGACCTGGCGTTCTGGACTGCCGGTGAAAGCTGGGCTCTTGGTGATTCCCCTGCTGTCGGCATCGCCATGCGGCCGGAATGCGGCGAGTTCCATTACGCTCCGGCTCCGTTGATTGCGGCGGACAGCACATCGGTGTTTCGTCCGGACCGGCCTCTGGTGCGTATCTATGACAGTATCGATAGTCGGTTTGTTCTTGAGGATTTCTTCGCGAAAATGCGGCTGAACGCCATTACCGGCACCGATGGTCCCACCGTCGCTCGCTGAGCGATGCGGCCTGTACGTTGCATACGCAACGAGCGGGATCTTACAGGTGACTATTCTCGAGGGTTGCCGAACCAGCTTTCGTAGATGATGGAGAAGTTGCGGTTGCCGTAGCTGGAACAGGAGTCGCCCACGCCGTCGCCCGCCGCCAGCGCGGCCTCGTTCGGCTGATAGGGCGTGTAGATGTACAGCAATGCGGTGGCCTTGTTCTGGATATACACGTTCGAGCCGCCGCATGAGGCGTCGGGGTGGTACTGCACGTAATTAAGGTCGCCCTCGCGGTAGCCGTACCGGTCGGCATGCGCCACATAGTATTGATAGCGTTTCGCCGCGCCGTACACCTGCAGGAAGAATCCCGCGTACGCCGGGTCGCAGCTCGCGTCGTCCGGACAGCTCAATCCCATCGCCGATTTGAGTTGGAAATCCGATGGGTCGACGGCCGTGACCAGGTGTTGCTCCTTCTGTAATACGGTGAGCAGCACTTTCTGGCTGACGTTGCATGCCTGCGCCGACTTGGCGATGATCGCCGCCGCCGACTCTCCTTGTTCACCCGCGTAGTCCTCGCACAGGCCTTCGCCCGACTGGTCGGTGGTGTCGAAGGTCATGGAGGCGATCGCTCCGCCCTGCTCGTCGAGGAACGATTGCACCTGCGCCTGGCTCATGGCATTGCCGTTGAAGAACTGCCCGTCCGAGATGATATTGCCCGGATCGAAGCCATACTCCCGCTCCAACACCAGCTGTGCCTGCTCCGCGTCGCGGACCTCGCCGCGCCATTGGACGAACCGCACCAATCCCATGACCAGCGCCATCACACAGATGATCGCCACCATAAGCGTAAGCAGCATCCCGACACGTTGTATGGCTCCCGCTTTCCTCCACATGCGTGCGAGCGACACCGGGCGGCTCTTGCGTGCGGTCGGGCGTTTGCGTGGGGAAGTGTGTTTCGCAATATTCATCGCATGCCATTGTAACGGTGGCGGCTGGGTGCGGGATGCACCGTCATTCGAGGGTGAACGTGTCCTCCATGACATCGTCGAAGGACGAGTAGGCATCGAATGATACGTCGAAGGAACCGTCGATGTCGGAGGGCGTGTAGCAGACGGTGGTGGTCCGTAGCACGCCGGGCATAGCCATCCGGCGCATCGAATCATCGTCGTATTCTTGCATGGAATCGTCGATATAGCTTTTATCCAACGTGTGGTCGTCCTGCGTGAGGTCGAGCGCGCCGAGATCCGCCAACGAATACGGTCTGTCGGTCTCGTTGATCCAGGTGAGCGTGAGCATCACCGTCTTGTTGCCTTCATAATCCCGCGGTCCTTGCCTCATCGAGTCGAAACGCAGGGAGATGCGGGGATTCCCGTCGTAGTCGACCATCGTGGTCATGCCGTCGCGTTCGGATTCTCCGGCCTGTGGAATCTTCACATCGTCGGCATCGATCGGCGTGAGAGAACCCGACTGTTGGCTTTCGGGGAACGTGTACGCGGCGCGAACCGCATCGTTGACTCCGGATGCGTACACCAGAATCGGAGAGGACGTGTCTTGGGGAATGAACGCCGCCGTCACCGTCCGTGTGGAATCGGCTTCGATATCGGTCAGATCGTCGGCATCGCCGAATCCAAGTCGCCGTGCCTCATCCGTATTGTCGAATCCGAATGACCGATCCACCGCGACACCGTTCTGCAGCACATTAACGTTCGCCATGGCGAGGGGCCAGCTCTCGTCGCTGTGGTTGGTCACCGTGAACGAGACGATCAGCTCGGCCACGCCGTCGGGATTCTCGGTCAATCCGTAGGCCGCCTGATCGATGGTGACGTCGTAGGCATTGCCGTCATAGTCGTGTATCGTGCCGGTCTGGTCCGTGGCGGTGAACGTATCGTCTTCCTGATTGCCGTGTTCGGTCGAATTTCCGATGGAGGCGATTGGACTCTTGAATGATGTCGCGCCCGACGGCATGCGGATCGCGACTGTTGCCACCGCCTGCGCGATGAGCACGATGACGGCGATCACTAGCGCGGTGACCGCCATGCCGCGTCCCGGCCTTCGGGAACGAGAGCCGGTTCGGGATATGGCGATGATGGCCAGCGCCACGGCCACGGCGGACAGCACCATGGAAACGGTCTCGCCGAAGTTGACCGCCGCGATGATGGCGATGGTCAGAGCGGAGGTGGCGAATCCGGAGTGTTTGAGCTTCGCGGGTCGGGCGTTGGCGTCGTATGTCTGATCGTGCGACGCAGGCTGTGCTGTGGTGATGGGAGCGGCCTGTTTCTTGGACTGCCGTGGTCTGCGATTCGAGAGTCTGACCGGATTCGTCGTCCGACGGATGGGCGTCGGTATGCCGCGCGTCTCTTCCGTCGGATGGGGGAGAATCGTGTTCGCATCTCGCTGCTGCCGGATTCCGGTGATATGCCCGCGCTGATCGTGGGCTGCGTCAACCTGCTGGTTGATGCGTGACGCTTCGATGTCCGGATTGACGTAGTCCGGGGTGTCGTCGGTGTCGAACGGCGATACGTAATCGTCGTGTCTGTTGAACAATCCCATGCCACAACCTCTTCGTCCGCGGTTGACCACATTCATTCTACAGACATATGGACCGGGCCCATTCCGCTGTCGTGGGCCATGTTGAACCTCGGCGAAGCGGGTCGAACACGACTCAGTTGTTAGTGTGTGCCATAGTACCTTGACACACATAGTAATTTTGGCCATAATAAGTACGGAGGTGATGCGGATGCCGGAACGGAACATCAACAGCGACCTGATTCGCGGCCACATCGACGCCATCATTCTGAAAATATTGAAAGACGGTGATAACTACGGCTACGAAATCATGAAAGCCGTTTCCCTCAAAAGCGGCAATGAGTATGAGCTCAAAGAGCCGTCGCTCTATACAAGTCTGAAACGACTTGAAAAGCAAGGACGCATCACGAGCTATTGGGGAGATGAGTCGCAAGGGGGACGTCGCAAATACTACCGCATCACCGATAGCGGTATCGCGGCTTACGAACAAGCACTTGAGGAATGGCTCCACGCGCAAAGAGTAATCACCAAACTGCTTCAAGGGGGTAATGACGAATGACCGATCTCAAAGCATATGTCGACGAGTTATTTCGACGCCAACGTTTGACACCCGAAGTGCGGGACCTCAAGGAAGAGATCCTCAGCAATATGATCGCCAAAAGAGACGATCTGATCGCGCAGGGCGTCGACGCGGGCATCGCGGCGGAACAGGCAAAGGAGAGTTTGTCCTCGATCGACTCTCTGATAGACGGCAATCAATTGACGGATATCGGCGGGTACCATGTGGAATGCGTCCAAAACGTATTGCTCAGCTGCATCGTCTTTTGGATTCTGTCTTTGCCGCTGCTCTTTACGCACTATGCCTTAGTCAGCTATGCGGGGCTTGTTCTTACGATTTGTTCCGGGATGTGCTATCTCACGCGACGCAAGCAAGCCTCTGATGATGTGGCGATCCTTTCGACCGTCGCGAGCGGCAGACGCACACGAATTGCTTGGATTGTCTGGGGATTGTTTTTCCTGGTGTATGTCGGCACGATGGTGGCGTTGACGTTCGGGAGTGATATCTGGTTCCATAGACCACTCAATATCGACGGCCCATATCAGGCGGCCAATATCGCCGTTCGCTTTTATCTACCGTTGCTTACCGTTCTTATTCCTATCACGGTAGGCAGCTTCACCAAGCTTTTGCTCAAGCACGCGAAGGGACATGGCGATGAATAGGAAAAACACGATAATCATCAGTCTTCTGGCCATTGCCGTAATTCTGTTTTGCATTATTCAATTCGGCATCATTCCCGCCAATCGTGCGCAGCAGGCGGAATACGCCCACAAGCAAACGGACGCTTTGACGCATGATATAGCGAGCATCGAGGAATACAAAAGCCCTTATGTGGGTGATGCGGACAATATACGTAATCTGTTCCATTCGCTGCCTCTCGACAATGTTCCCATGAAGTTTGAGATCGATTCGGAAACCCGTGCCTTGACCGTTGATTACCTCGATACCGTGTGGATATCGGCGAGGACAAGGTGCGGCGCGACGTGATCTACAATTCCGTCGCGGCAATGGCAGCGATCGATAATCTGTCGGAGATAACCTACAACTTCTCCGGCGAAAGCTACTCCTTCAGCAGAACGCAGATTGAGGAGGTTTTCGGCAAGCCCCTATCAAAGCTTCTCCAACAAACCGCATGGAGCGAAGAAGTCCAAGACAAACTGAAATCACCGGACTTCATCAAGCGGTTTTTCGATTGAATATAAAGATGGTTGTTGTGGGGTAGTGCCCGAAGGCTGATGGTTCTTGTCTGTGGCCGGATAGACATGGTCGTGCCCGACCGCGTCTATCCGGCCACAGATGACTGAAGTCAGGGTTTACACAATTACAGTTGCCTCTTGTTGATGATCGGAATGCTCGCGGCAACGCATGCTATGCACAAGAACGCGGCAACAACAATAGCTTGTGTATATGCGTCTATTCCCTCCGCGTCCGTCAAAAGCGAATTGGCATTCATCAGCACGGTGGGTGAATAAGCCTTTAGTTTCGGTATGATGCTCAACACATATGCCATCAGCACCGTTCCGCCGACGCACAGGATGATGCCTGTGTTGTTCTGCAATAGTGATGAAAACAGGATCATAAGGCATATGGCCCATACGCCGAACAACCACCATAAAGCCGCCGAGAAGAATAGATTGTTCGCGATACCGTTATCCCAAAAATAAGCGTTGTATCCATAGGTGATGGCGAAGCATATTCCATAGCCGACTGTCCAAAGCGACAACAGCAACATGGTTTTCGCAAGCACGACCTTGTATCTTGACAGGCCTTTGGTCAATACGAGCAGCAACGTTCCGGATTTGTATTCTTTGGTGAATATATCGCTGAAGATCAGTACGAAAGCAATAAGCGCCATAGGAATGTTTTTGAAAAACTGCATCCAGGAAGTCATGGCATCCACTTGAATATCCGTGACCACCAACCCGCTCTCCGCCATCGTGTTAGACAGCATTTCCATCATCCACGGCGTCAGCTTCGCGATCGCGGGGTTCATAATGCCGAACATCACAAACAAGAGTGCAAGAATAATGATTTTGCCCGTGCGCACAGCCTCAAGCCATTCTTTTGTTATGAAGGCAAGTAAAGGTGTCATGTTGTCACCTCCAAAAACAGTGACTCAAGCGTTGGCTCTATTCGCTCAATTTTCTGTACGGGTATTCGGTTTTCGGTGATATATCGCATGAGGGCAAAGAAGCAATCCTTATCGCCATGAAACATAAGTGCGTTTTGCCCTGTACGTTGGAGATCGCTGAATACTTGCATAAGCGTGTCGGTATCTTCTTTTTGTTCCGTCTCGACGGTGAATCCGTCAGATGCCCGCTTTCTTCGCAGTTCTGCGATAGTCCCTTGCATGGCGATGTTCCCATCATGCAAAAAGGCGGCTTCGGTGCAGATACGTTCCACATCCGAAAGGATATGCGTGGAAAACAGCACCGTGGTCTGTTCCCTTGCCGCAAGAAGTATATCCAAAATCTCCTTGCGACCTACGGGATCAAGTGCCGATGTCGGCTCGTCGCAGATCAGAAGTTTTGGGCGGTTGAGAAGAGCCTGCGCGATTCCCAACCGCTGCTTCATCCCTCTTGAGAAACCTTTGATGCGGTGGCGTTCCCGCCCAAGACCGACCAGCTTCAACAGTTCCTTGCTCCTCGTCTTAATGTCGGCTTCGCCCATCCCGCAGATGTTTCCGCAAAAAGTCAGATACTCATACGGCGTCATATAGGAATAGAACTCCGGCACATCGGGCAGATAGCCGATGTGTCGGTTGGTGGTGGTTTGTCCGAAACGCACCTTTTCGCCCATAACGTGGATCTCGCCGCAATCCACCTTGAGAAGTCCAAGGATTGCTTTCATCGTCGTTGTTTTTCCGGCGCCGTTTTTCCCGATAAAACCGAAGATGCTGTGTTCGGGCACGGACATATCGATTCCGCAAAGCACTTCTTTACCGCCGAAGTTCTTTCTCAGGTTTTGCATCGACAGCACATCCATATCAATCCTCCTTGCCGAGCAGGAAGTAGAGGATCGGACCGATGAACTCCATGCCGACAATGGCGATAACCAGCCACAAAGTACGATTGCCTCTTCTGTAATTGCTATGGGTCAGGATGTGGTAGAGCGTATATCCCAACAGAGCGAACTGAGCGATCGCCAGCGGGATCAAAAACGGAAGAAATTCCATAACGTTATCCATGTTCTTTTCCTTCCTCTCCATAGGTTTCCACGCAAAAGCCGTTATAGCCACAGCTGGTGCATGTCAGTCTTCTGAGCGTGAGCGTGTGCTTCGCGAAAATAGCCTCTTTTCGTCGAGGTTTGAACACCTCATGGCATTGTGGGCAGATGTAGGCGACTCTTTTGAAATAGAATGTTATGACCCAAATCGCATATGGAATGGCCACCAGGACGTAAAGAGCGAAAAGCCACCATATTCCTGAGGCAATCCAGAAAATGATGGATGTCCACTGGATGATGCCGATGGGAATAGCGGTAATCAGTAGGATGGCGTGTAGCCGTCTCATGTTCTTTTTGTTTTCCATCACATACGCTATATCGCCGATAGATTCGATGGAGAAATCATCCACGCTCTTCAGCTCTCGCTTAATCCCATCGAGCATATCGAGCTTTGCTTGCCTTTCGCGCACTTCCTTACGAAGCAGCTGCTCCTGCTGTTCAAGCAAAACGGAAATGACGCTGCCGGGATCATCCTCGGACAGCAATTCTCCTATGCTGTTGATTGAAATATCGGCGTCGCGAAGGAAGCAGATGATTTTCATGCGTTTCACGTCGTCTTCTGAATACAGACGTCTGCCACCCTCCGTGAGTTCGCTGGGCGTGAGAATACCGCGGGTGTCGTAATACTGCACTGTCCTAACGGATACGCCACAGAGCTTCGCGATTTCTCCAGTCGTGTATTTTGACATAGCTTTCACCTCCTTTCACCCTCATTTAACTTCATTACGCAGCGTCATGAGCAACACGTTACGCAGGGGATTTTTGGAAAAATGGGGAAAACGTTCGATCTCATCCGCTCCGCTTCGTTTTGTCGGTCTTCAGTCGCCCTTCAATGGTTTTGATTCTTTTCCTGAAGACGAAAGCAATTCTGAGCTTGCTCAGAACGTGATTACGACTGCGACAGATCCGAAGAATGACGCAATTGATTTCGGTGTCGGAGGATTCAGAGCTTTCCGTTGGACAACGGCTAGCGAACTTCCATCTTTCCTGATGATCAGGCCAGCAGTTTGCGCAGGCGTTGGATGCTGACGGGCTTGGGGGTGCCGAGTTCCTGGGCCCACAGGGAGACGTAGAACTCCTCGAGCATCCAGCGTGCCTCGTCGGTCTGCTTGGTCAACGCTTCATGACGTGGGCCTGCGGGCTCGCGCTGGGCGCGGGCCACGGCTTTGTCCACAAGCTGTTTGGCCTCGTCGGCCTCCCATGCCCAGCGCACGTCGCGGTTCTTGTCGGTTTTCGCCTTGGTCAGGCGCGCGAGATCAGCCCTCAAATACCGTTCGATATGACGCAGCGAATACGGGGGAGCGGCGCCGATGAAACCGGGGAACACCAACGTGGCGATATGCTCGCGGATCGATTGCAGCACCGAGAGCATCGGCAGATCCGCCTTGCCTGACACCGCCTTGTCGACCTCGGCGTAACGGGTCAGGATCGCGATCACATCATGCGCCACCGCGTACACGGTATCCTCATACACCTGCTGCACGTCGAGCACGGCGTTCGCCAACGCCTCATCGTCGGGCAGCTTGTCCACGTCGGGCAGCAGCCGCTTGACCGCGGCCAACTGCAGATCCTCCACCAGCGCCTTGGTGGACTTGTAGGGGGCGGAGGCGAGCATCAGAGCCTCGCCGCCCAACCAACGAGAGGAGACGCGGTCGGCCGGCAGCCGCAGCGCGTCGAGCGCGCCCTTCCACAGCATCGCGGCACGCGACTCGGTGGTCGCGCCCGCCTTGTGCAGCAGATTCGCCTGCTCGACCAACTTGCCCTGATTGGCCGCCTGGTCGGCCTGACGTTGGACCATCTGACGGGCCGATGCCTCGGCCTGCGCGGCGAACCGCCGTTGCAAGGCGACCAGATCCTTGCCCACGCCCATCACCTTCACCGGTCCGCGCGCGCGTCCCCGGCCGCGCTGGTTGCGGCTGGGCGGCAACGTCTGCTCCACCGAGAACGTCATGCGCAGATACGGGGCGAGCTTGCTCCACAATTCGCCGGTCAGCACCTCCGGATGAATCTGCGCGCCGACCACTTGGATGGCGGCTTGGGTGAATACATGGGCGAAATCAGGCCAACGGGCCGCCCCGCCATCGGCCGGCGCTGGCGGCAGATTCGGTTTCTGCTGCGAGCCGGATCCAGGCAGATCGGGGTAATGCTCGTCGATCCAATCGCGAAGCTTGGCTGCCGTGTCCGGCGCGGGCACGAACTGCACGCGCAACTGCTTGGGCAGGGATTTGATCATCGCGAGCAGCAGCTCATCCAACAGACCCGGCACGTTCCATGTGAACTGCTCCGGCGAGATGCGGGAGAGGACTTTGATCGGCACATGCACGGTCACGCCGTCATGCGGATCATGCGGGTCGTACACGTAGCTCAATCGCAGGTCGATGGCGCGTCCGTCGGAGCCCAACGTGTGCCAATGGTCGGGGTAATCGGCGAGGCTCACCGACTCGCTGTCGGCCAGACGCTCCACCTTCGTCGGGTCGAAATCCAGCAATGTCGGGTGCGCGTCATGCTCGGCCTTCCACCATTTCGCCAAGTCGGCCACGCAGGTCACATCTTGGGGGATCACCGCGTTGTAGAAGTCGAACAGATCCTCGTCGGACGCGGTATCCGCGATCTGACGGGTACGGCTCGCATCCTCCGCCGCGTCCTCAAGCACGTCGCGGTTCTTCGCCACGAACTCGTCATAGCCGAACCGCTGCTGGATGTCGCCTTCGACCAGGCCTTGGCGAATCAGAAAATCGCGCGCCTCCAACGGGTTGATACGGCCCCACTGCACGGTGCGGTCCTGCACGATAGGCAGGCCATAGAGCAGTACTTTGGCCGTGGCGACCGCCGAACCGCGCGAACCCGACCAATGCGGGTCCGCGTACGTGGTGCGGGTGAGTGCGCCGGCCAACGGCTCCGCCCACGCGGGATCGATCGCGGCGGAATACCGCGCCCACAGGCGACTCGTCTCCACCAGTTCCGTGCTCATCACCCAAGCCGGCGTGGACTTGGCCACCGCGGAGGCGGGGAACAGGGCGAAATGCGTGCCGCGCGCGCCCTGATAGTCGTTCTTCGACTGCTTTTGCGCGCGCTTCAATGCGCGGGCTCTTGCCGCACCGGACAAACCGGCGAAATCGGAGGCCTTGGGCTCGCGGATCACCTGCATGCCCATCATGGAGAGCAATCCAGCCAACATCGACTTGTGGATGCCCTCGGCATCCCATGCGCAACACAGTGAATGCGCGGCCTGCTGGTTGATCGGCAGCTGGCGGATCTCCAAGCCCGCACGCGAAGAGGGGAGCGGTTCGCCCACCTTGAACCTCATCTCACGGCACATCTCACGTAGCTGCGTGACCAGATCCTTCCACTGGCGCATGCGCAGCCAGCTCAAATACTCGGTTTTGCAGATCCTGCGCAGCGCGTTGTTGCTCGGCTCGCCGTCCGCCTGGAACACGCGGTCCCAGATATTCAATGCGGTGAGGAAATCGCTGGTCGGATCGGCGTAACGGTTATGGATGCGGTCCGCCTCGTCGCGCGCCTCGTCCGGGCGCTCCCGCGGATCCTGCAGGCTCAGAAATGCCACCACCACAAGCATGGCGGCCAATGTGTTCGGCGACGTGGACTTCGCCGCCTCGATCACCATACGCCCCAATCGCACGTCGATCGGGATGCGCGCCAGCTGGCGGCCGATATGCGTGAGCGTCACCTCGCCGCGTTTGCGGCCGATGGCCTTCAATTCGGTCAGTTCGTTGAAACCGTCGGAAACGGCCTTCATATCCGGCGGGTCGATGAAACCGAAATTCGTCACATCCTCCGCCGTGCGGGCCACTCCCACCGACAGCATATGCAGCACCACCGCGCCCAGCGAGGTGCGCAGGATCTCCGGCTCGGTGAAGCGCGGTCGCGTCTCGTAATCCTCACGCGAATACAGGCGGATGGCGATGCCGTCGGCGATACGACCGCATCGGCCGGAGCGTTGGTCGGCGCTCGCCTGGCTGATCGGCTCGATTGGCAGACGCTGCACCTTCGCCGTCTTCGAATAGCGGGAGATGCGCGCGGTGCCGGGATCGACCACATAGCGGATGCCCGGCACGGTCAGCGACGTCTCCGCCACATTCGTGGCGATGACGATGCGCTGATGCGTATGCGCCTCGAACACGCGATGCTGCTCTTTGGAGGAGAGCCTTGCGAACAGGGGCATGATCTCGATCGCATCCGGGCGGCGCATATCCGCCGCGCGCGGACCGTAATGATGGCGCAGCGCGGCCTCGAACTCGTGGATGTCGCGCTCGCCGGAGGCGAACACGAGGATGTCGCGTGCGCCGCGTTCGTGGCTGGAATGGATGACCAGCTCGGCGCAGGCGCGGGCCACGGCCGTGGGCATGTCGGTGATGCCGTCGTCCTCATAGGATGAATTGGAGCGGCCCGAGCCGCGGCCGGTTGTGGAGTCGTCGGCGATGGCGCTCGCCAGTTCGGCGTAGTCGGCGTCACCGGGCCGCGCGCCCACGGCGAATCCGGGCACTTCGCGCATCAAAGCGGGGGCGGTGCCCAGCGGCTCGTACAGCACCTGCACCGGATAGGTGCGGCCGGACACCTCGATCACCGGCACCTTGGTGTTGAGCGCCTTCTCGAAATGCTCTTGGAATTTCACCGAATCGATGGTGGCGGACGTGATCACGAGCTTCAGATCGCGACGCTGGGGGAGCAGGGCAGTCAGATATCCAAGCAGGAAATCGATGTTGAGAGAACGCTCGTGCGCCTCGTCGATCACGATCGTGTCATATTTCATCAGCTTGGGATCGCGCTGGATCTGCGCGAGCAGAATACCATCGGTCACCACGCGAAGCCGCGTGTTCGGCGATCTTTCGTCGGTGAAACGCACCTGATAGCCGATTTCGTCGCCGAGACGCACGCCCATCTCGCTGGCGATACGTTCGGCCACTGTGCGCGCGGCGATACGGCGTGGCTGCGTGTGCACGATCTGACGGCCATGCGTGCCACGGCCGAGTTCGAGCAGGATCTTCGGCAGCTGCGTGGTTTTGCCGGAACCGGTCTGTCCGGAGACGATCACCACCTGGCTGGAACGCACGGCCTCGGCGATCTCGTCGCGCGCGGCCGACACCGGCAGTTCAGATGGATACTCGTATTTCATATGCTCCGTCCTTGCCATCCGCCGGTGCCGACACCGTGAACAATGGCGTTTTCAGGCGGCTGGACTAGTTGTTACGCAAAACCTCTATGATACGGAAGCCCTTGGAACTGGCGTATTTGCCGACCTCATACCCGTCGCCGAGCGCATCGGCCAGCCAAGGGATCAGCGAATCCGCGCCCAGATTGCGCTGCACCACCAGATAGGCCGCGCCGCCCCGCTTGAGCCACGGCAGCCAGGTCATGAGCAGCGTATGCAACGCCTCCTTGCCGATGCGGATCGGCGGATTCGACCAAATCGCGTCGAAGCGCAGGTCGTCGGGCAGCTGCTCGCATGGCAGCACGTCGGATGCGGGCTGGTCGGACAGCGGCACGCCGTCGGCGTCGGTTTGCGCCACATGCACGTTGTCGCAGCCGTTCGCCTTCGCGTTCGCGGCGGTCAACTCCAACGCGCGTTCGTTCACATCGACCGCCCAGACTTCGGTTTCGGGCGCGTCGAACGCCAACGACAGGGCGATCGGCCCCCATCCGCAGCCCAGATCGAGCAGCGCGCCCTCCCGCGGAGGTTTGGGGGCGTGCCTGAGCAGCACCGAGGTGCCGAGGTCCACTCGGGAGCCGGAGAACACGCCGTTCGACACCTGCACCTGCGCCTCGGTTCCACGCAGCGTGACATGCAAAGTGCGGCGCACATCCCTCGACGCGGGTTCGGCGGCGAAATACTGTTCGGCCATGTTTGATGTCTCCTGTTCCGTGGTTCCGCCGCGCGCCGATTACGCTCAGCGCACGTCATGTCTGCTCACACGATGATAATAAAACCCATAGTTCAACCGTGTATGCGACGATCCGACCCAAGTGAAGCGCCAAGAAGAAGAGGTGGCATTGAGCCCGAAGACCCAAGCTGAGCAGCCTGTGGAACAACATGACGTGCTGGGCGAGCAGTCCGAAGTCCTGCTGGACGGTCATGGAGGCCCCTCCGCGTTCAATGAGGCGGGCGAGCAGGAATGGGAGGAGCGCGAGTCGCGCAACGCCCTCAAACATGTGACCGGCATGGGCGAGCTGCAGGACGTCACCGAAGTCGAATACCGCAAGGTGCGACTTGAACGCGTGGTGTTGGTCGGTGTGTGGTCGTCGGCGAACAGCACCGCCGCCAAGGCGGAGGAATCCCTGCGCGAGCTGGCCGCGCTCGCCGAAACCGCGGGCGCGGTGGTGTGCGACGGCCTGCTGCAGCACCGCTATCGTCCGGATGCCGCCACCTATGTGGGCTCCGGCAAGGCCAAGGAGATCGCCGACATCGTGGCGCGCGAGGAGGCCGACACCATCATCGTCGATGACGATCTGCCGCCCTCGCAGCGCCGTGCGTTGGAGGACGCCACCAAAGTGAAGGTGGTGGACCGCACCGCCGTGATCCTCGACATCTTCGCGCAGCACGCCACCAGCCGTGAGGGCAAGGCGCAGGTGGAGCTCGCCCAGCTGCAGTACATGCTGCCGCGACTGCGTGGCTGGGGCGCGTCGCTGTCCCGTCAGGCCGGCGGTCGCGCGGCGGGCGCGGACGGCGGCATCGGCTCGCGCGGCCCCGGCGAGACGAAAATCGAAATGGACCGTCGCGTGATTCGCACACGTATCGCGCGCCTGCGCCAGCAGATTCGTCAGATGGCGCCCGCTCGCGAAGTCAAACGCGGCTCGCGTCGGCGTTTCGGCCTGCCCACCATCGCCGTGGTGGGGTATACGAACGCGGGCAAATCCTCGTTGACCAACAGGCTCACCGGATCGGCGGAACTGGTGGAGAACGCCTTGTTCGCGACTCTTGACACCGCAGTGCGTCGGGCCAAAGCCAAGGACGGGCGGTTGTATGCCTATGTGGACACGGTCGGCTTCGTGCGCCGTCTCCCCACCCAGCTGGTCGAGGCGTTCAAATCGACGTTGGAGGAAGTGGCTCAGGCCGACGTGATCCTGCATGTGGTCGACGGCTCCCATCCCGACCCGTTCTCGCAGATCGATGCGGTGAATGACGTGCTCGCCGACATCGACGGCGCGGCGGATATTCCAAGACTGCTGGTGTTCAACAAAATCGATCTGATCGACGATGCCGCCCGTGAGCGTCTGGCGAATCTCGAGCCGGAAGCCCACCTGGTGTCCGCGTATAGCGGGGAGGGGATCGATTCGCTTCGCGAGGCGGTCGAAGCGATGCTGCCGGTGCCGAACGTGCATGTGAGTGCCCTGCTGCCGTATACGGCGGGCGCGTTGCTCTCCCGTGTGCGCGAATACGGCAATCTCGTGAGCGTCGACTACCGCGACGACGGCGTGATGCTCGAGGCGGATGTCGACAGTCATCTTGCCGCGCAAATCGTGGACCAGGCTATCGACTGAAAGGGCGAGGAGCGGAACGCTGCGCGGTGTGAGCCTTGTCACGTTGGCCCTGAACGGATTGTTAGCGGTAACAGTCAAGTGATTTCAGCCATTATCGGCGTGGCATGACAGGCGATAACGTCATAGAGTGGGCGTAGAGTACAAAGCGTTGTTTGGTTAGAGAAACCCGCCACAACACGGGAAGTAATCAGGAAGAGAAATAACACCATGGCTGAATCACATGTGAAGCCCACAAAGCTTGCCGTAATCGGTGCCGGTGCCGTTGGTTCCACACTGGCTTTCGCCGCCGCCCAGCGCGGCATCGCACGTGAGATCGTGCTCGAGGACATCGCCAAGGAGCGTGTCGAGGCCGAGGTGCTCGACATGCAGCACGGTTCCAGCTTCTACCCGACCGTCTCCATCGACGGTTCCGACGATCCCGAGATCTGCCGCGACGCCGATATGGTGGTGATCACCGCCGGTCCGCGTCAGAAGCCCGGCCAGTCCCGTCTCGAACTCGTGGGCGCCACGATCAACATCCTTAAGGCCATCATGCCCGGTCTGGTCAAGGTCGCTCCGAACGCCGTCTACATGCTCATCACCAACCCGGTCGACATCGCCACCCATGTGGCCCAGAAGATCTCCGGCCTGCCCGAGAACCAGGTCTTCGGCTCCGGCACCAACCTTGACTCCGCCCGTCTGCGCTTCCTGATCGCCGAGCAGACCGGCGTTAACGTCAAGAACGTGCACGCCTACATCGCCGGCGAGCACGGTGATTCCGAGGTCCCGCTGTGGGCCTCCGCCACCATCGGCGGCGTCCCCATGTGCGATTGGACCCCGCTGCCCGGCCATGCTCCTCTGGATGCCGCCATGCGCGAGCAGATCCACCAGGACGTGAAGAACGCCGCCTACAAGATCATCAACGGCAAGGGCGCGACCAACTACGCCATCGGCATGTCCGGCGTCGACATCATCGAAGCCGTGCTCAAGGACTCCAACCGTATCCTGCCCGTGAGCTCCATGCTGAAGGACTTCCACGGCATCTCCGACGTGTGCATGTCCGTGCCGACCCTGATCAACCGTTCCGGCGTCAACACCGCCATCAACACTCCCGTCTCCGACAAGGAGCTTGCGGCCCTCAAGCGTTCCGCGGAAACGCTGAGGGAGACCGCCGCCCAATTCGGCTTCTAGCAAAATCCCGCACCGATGGAGCGCCTTCTGCGTTGCTCGGAACTCGACGTACCTTTGTACGCCTTCGTTCCGTGCGTCTTGAAGTCGCACGCATCGGTGCGGGATTTTGATTCTGATGCCGATGGAGCGCCATAGACGTGTGCTATGGTGAGAGCGGTGATGAGACCCCGGCTTCGGCCGGGGTTTCGTCGTATTTGCGGATAAATGGAAATGGTATTGAGAAGCGGTTTCAACTGGAACCGGTACGAGGAAAGAGGGGATGGGTCATGGCTCATGATCACGGATCGATGAACGGCGGGGGCGACGCGACCTCCCATCAGCGTCGGCTGATGATGACGCTGGCGTTGACCGGCACCGTATTCGTGGCGGAAGTGGTCGGTGCCGTCATCACCGGA
The DNA here is from genome assembly GCF_056356295.1 of Bifidobacterium sp. LH_558. NCBI lineage: Bacteria > Bacillati > Actinomycetota > Actinomycetes > Bifidobacteriales > Bifidobacteriaceae > Bifidobacterium > Bifidobacterium sp. LH_558. The sequence goes on from NZ_JBKETZ010000005.1 coordinate 109,968, forward strand.
TCGTTGGCGCTGCTCGTGGACGCAGGACATATGCTCACTGATATGTCGGTGCTGGTCGCTTCGACCATCACGGCGATGCTGATGCGCCGCGCACCCAGCAACAACCGCACCTGGGGATGGGCACGACTCGAAGTCATCACCGCGGCCGGCGGCGCCATCGTACTGCTGGTGGTGGGCGTCTACGCGCTGGTCGAAGCCGGTATGCGGTTGTTCGGCGGTGCGGACGGCGAAATCCACGATGTGCGATTGCTGCTGTTCTTCGGCGTGCTGGGACTCGCCGCCAACGTCGGTTCCATCGCGATCCTCGCCGCGCAGCGCGCCGACAATATGAATATGAAAGCCGCGTTCCTCGAAGTGATGAACGACGCCCTCGGATCGGTGGCCGTCGTGATCTCCGCCGTGGTGATGCTCTCCACGGGCTGGAACGGCTTCGACGCGGTCGCGGGCGGGCTGATCGCGCTTCTGATGATCCCACGCGCCATCACACTGCTGCGCAACGCGGTGCGCGTGCTGTTGGAGGAAACGCCGGAAGGTCTCGACCTCGACGCGGTACGCGAACATCTCGAAGACGTGCCGCATGTGGTCGCCGTGCACGACCTGCACGCCAGCACCGTATCCACCGGCATGCCGATACTCATGGCGCATGTGGTGGTGGAGCGGGGGCTCACCATGGAGCAGGCCGCCGATATTCTCGGCCAATTGCAGGACTGTCTACGCGAACACTTCCCCGTGTCGGTGCCGCACACCACCTTCCAGCTCGAACCGGAAGGATACACCACTCCGTCCGCCGAACAGCTGCATATGTGACGAGCGGGCTGGCGAGTAGGAGAGATCCTTCGACTACGCTGCGCTCCGCTCAGGATGACGGAAGAGCCTATCCGTTTGGGACCTGGGATATTAGAGCTTGCGCAGTACGGTGACGACTTTGCCCATGATCTGGGCGTGGGTGCCGTCGATGGGGGAGTAGGCGGGATTGTGCGGCATCAGCCACACATGGCCGTCCTGCTTGCGGAAGGTTTTCACAGTGGCTTCATCGTCAAGCAAAGCCGCCACGATGTCGCCGTTCACCGCGGTGTTCTGCTCGCGCACCACCACGAAATCGCCGTCGCAGATGGCGGCGTCCACCATGGAATCGCCGTGCACCTCCAGCATGAACAGCGTGCCGGTTCCGGTCAGCCGCTCCGGCAGGCGCATCACATCATCCACATGCTGGTCCGCGGTGATAGGCACGCCGGCCGCGATACGGCCCACCAGCGGCACATCATGCGACTGCATCACCGATTCGCTTTCGGGGAAGGGGATGATGGTCGCCGTCGTGGCGGGAGTCTCGGGCTGCGTGGGCTGGGTCGCGGACGTCGCCTCGTCGCCCTGCAGGGGCGTCACCACCTCGATGGCGCGCCCCTTGTTGGCGTTCATGCGAATGAAGCCTTTGTCTTCCAGGGTCTGTAACTGGTGCTTCACCGACGACGGGCTTTTCAGCCCCGCGTATTCGCCGATTTCGCGAAAGGATGGGGCGAAGCCATGGGAGTCGATATGCGTGCGAATGGCCTCCAGCACCTTGCGCTGGCGGTCGGTCAGCGTGTTGTCGGCTGATGATGGCTGCGGGGTCATGGCGATGATGCTCACGTCGGGGCTCCTTTCGGGCGGCTGTGACCAGTGTATCGTGCAAATCATGTGAAATCAAACATCTGTTCGACTCGACGTGTTGACGTTGTCGAACAGATGTGCCACAATCAGAACAAGTGTTCGATAGAACAGGTGTTCGAAAGGAAGTGGTTGCGATGGCTGGAACTGCTGTGATGATGGGCAAAGGCGTGATGAGGAGTGGTAATACTCGTTCTCATGGAACGATGCGTCTGACCGCACGTGGCAAGCTGGTCGCGGCATTGCTGGCGGCGGCCTTGACCTGGGCTGGGATCAGTGTGCTGTCGCCGGTTCCGGCGCATTCGGAGGCGGGTGCGACCGCGGTGTCCAGCTACACCGTGCGCCCGGGGGATACGCTGTGGTCGTACGCGTCGAGCATCACTCCCGCGGGGCAGGACGTCTCGAATACGGTCGATGAGCTGATCGAACTGAACAATCTGGAATCCGGCGCGCTGCAGGCCGGGCAGCGCATCATCGTGCCGCAACGCTGACGTTGCGAAACTCCGATGTTTGGCGGAAATACGCCACCGCACGGTATTCTTGGCGGCATGCACTGTCCTTTCTGCCAGAACTCCGATACCAAGGTCATCGATACGCGCATCAGCGAGGATGGCTATTCCATCCGTCGCCGGCGGCAATGCCCCAAATGCGACAAGCGGTTCACCACGATGGAAACCAATATGCTGCTGGTCACCAAGCGTGGTGGGAACAGTGAGCCCTTCAATCGCGATAAGGTCGTATCCGGTGTGCGCAAGGCCTGCCAAGGCCGCCCCGTCAAGGAAGAGGATTTGAAGATGCTGGGGCAGAAGGTCGAGGAGGATCTCCGCTCGCGTGGACTCGCCGAAATCACCTCGGACGAGGTCGGCAAGGCGATTTTGAAGCCGCTGCGCGATCTGGACGAGGTCGCGTATCTGCGCTTCGCCAGTGTCTACCAGAATTTCGCCGGACTCGAAGATTTCCAACGCGCTATCGACGATCTGCGGGACGGGCAATAACCGCGCTCGTAGAGGTTGAGGCTTTCCAAAAAGATAAGAAAACGTCAAAGCGCCGGTCTTCTATCGCATCCGTAAGCGATACAGGACCGGCGCTTTGTTGATGAGACTCTGCGTCTATGTCTATTTTGTCGGGTCTTAACTGATTACGCGCATGCGGATCGTGCCTTCGATGTCGCGCAGCGCCTGCAGCGTCGCGTTGCTCGGCGTCTTCGAAACATCGGTGACCACATAGCCCAACTCGCCCTGCGTGCCCAGCGACTGGGAGGAGATGTTGATGTCCTCCTCACCCAATGCGCGGTTGACATGCGCGAGCACGCCGGGCAGATTCGCATGCAGATGGGTGATGCGTGTGATGCCGTTGCCGTCGCCGAGGCTAATCGGCGGCAGATTCACCGACAGCGAGGTGGAACCCTTGAACCAGTAGTCCTCCAGACGTTGGGCGACGAAGTGGCCGATGGCCTCCTGCGCCTCCAGAGTGGAGCCTCCGATATGCGGGGTCAGGATCATATTGTCCTCATTGGCCAGCGAGGTCTCGAACGGATCACCCGACTTCTTCGGCTCGACGGGGAACACGTCGACCGCCGCGCCAGAGACATGGCCCGAAGCCAGATGCTGCTTCAATGCGCCCAAATCGACCACGAAACCGCGCGACAGGTTGATGAAAATCGCGCCGGGCTTCATATGGGAGAACTGCTCCTCTCCGAAGAATCCGGTGTTCGACTTGCGGCCGTCGACATGCAGGGTCACCGCGTCGGCCTGTTCGAGCAGCTCGTTCAGCGAGTCGCACCGCTGCGCGTTGCCCAGGGCGAGCTTCTCCTCGAGATCGTAGAACACGACGCGCATGCCCAGGGCCTCCGCCAGCACGGACAGCTGTGAGCCGATGTTGCCGTAGCCGATGATGCCCAGGGTTTTGCCGCGCACCTCATGCGAGCCGCTGGCGGTTTTGTCCCATAGGCCGTGCTTGAGGTGATGCGTGTGGGCGGGGATGCGGCGCATCAGGCAGATGATGTCGCAGATCACCAGCTCGACCACGGAACGCGTGTTCGAATACGGCGCGTTGAACACGGCGATGCCGCGGCGTCCGGCCTCGTCGAGATCGACTTGGTTGGTGCCGATGCAGAAACAGCCGATGGCGCTCAAATGGGGGCGCGCGGCCATGACGGCGGCGGTGACGTTGGTTTTCGAGCGCACGCCGAGCAGGTCGACGCCTTCCAGCGCGTCGATGAGTTCGTCCTCGCTCAGCGCGCCCTTGAGGGCTTCGACCTCAAAGCCATGGTCGCGCAGCGATTTGACGGCGCAGGGATGGATGTTTTCCAGAAGTAACGCTTTAGGCATGTCTCCACCTTAGAGGGTCAGCGAGGATTCGTCAGCTTGTGTCCGAACTATAACCAAACGCTGCGTCGGGCGGGTCATGGCCACATACAGGTCGGCGGCCGCCACCAGACGCGCGGGGGCGTCGTCCTCGATCTGCCCGGGCTGGGCCACGATGACGGCGTCGTATTCCAATCCCTTGACCTCCTCGGTGCCGCAGACGGCGACCTGACGGTCCCATTCGGGCTGGTCGGCCAGACGCGTGGCCTCGGTCGGGTCAAGCGAGACCTCCAGCTGCCGCGATACCGCCTGGCGCAAGGGGTCGATCATCTCATCGGGGGCGATGACGGCCACGCGGCCGCTGCCGTCGGAGGATACGAAACGCTGCGTCAGCTCGGCCGCCTGCAGGGCCACGGCGTCGGCCAGCGCGGCCTCGTCGGGCACCACCTGGGTGGACACGGAATCGGGCATGCTGCGCACGGCGTTCACCGTGGAGATGTACAGGCCTTCCGCGGAGGCGAAGCGCGACGCCAGATCCGAAACCTCCTTGGGGTTGCGGTAGTTGATCGTCAGCTCGTTGAGATCCCAATGCTCAGGGCCGAACAGACGGTTCATCGTCTTGGGCCACGACCGGGTTCCTCCCAGCGCGGAGGTCTGCGCCACATCGCCCACGATGGTGAACGAACGCGACGGGCAGCGCCGCATCAGCATGCGCCAGTCCATATCGGTCAGTTCCTGCGCCTCGTCGACCACCACATGGCCGTACACCCATTCGCGGTCCGAAGCCGCGCGTTGGGCGGTGAGCTCCGCGTCCATGCCATTGATATGGTCGAGCAGCATCTGGCTGGTCACCAGACCGGTACCGATTCCCGCCTGTGCGAGGGTGTCGCGGGCGAACTGCTCCTCCTGCGCGCGCTGCGCCTCCCGCGCGGCCCGTCGGGCGGTCGCCTTCGGGTCGGGACCCAGCAGTTCCATGGCCTCGTCGAGCAGGGGGATGTCCGAACGGGTCAGCGGCGATCCTTTGGGGCGGGTGAGCGTGCGCACATCGTCGTCGCTCAGCCAGGGAGCCATCGCGCGCAGCTTGTCGGGGCGGGCGAACAGCTGGTCGATCAGCCAAGGCGCGGTCATCGGCAGCCAGCACAGGTTCAGGGTTTTGCGCACCTTGTCGTTCATGCGCAGCAGCGAGGAGACGCGGCTTAATTCGGCGGCGTCGGGCGTGTAGTCGAGCTGTTCGACGTAGCGGTCGCGCATGCTGTGCAGCATCTGCTGGATGAAGGTCTCGCGGGCCTTGTTGTGCGGCGCGCGGGTGCGGCGCGCGTCGGTTTGCGCCTGCTGGATGTCCACCGCGAGCATCGGCACGTTGACGCCGCTGATGTTCACGGTCGGCAGGTCGGCGGGGACGCGCACGCGCGCGGCCACCGCATTGGCGACCAGCTGCGCCATGCGCCGGTCACCCTTGAGCTTGGCCGCATACGGATCGTCGGCGACGTCGGTGGTGAATCCTGGTATCAGATCGGCGATGGTGCGGCTGACCACGCCGGTTTCGCCCAGGGAGGGGAGCACCTGGTCGATATAGTGCAGGAACGTGGAGCTGGGGCCGACGACCAGCACGCCGGAACGTTCCAGCATGCGACGGTGCGTGTAGAGCAGATAGGCGGCGCGATGCAGCGCCACCGCGGTTTTGCCGGTGCCGGGGCCGCCCTGCACGACCACCGCATGGCCCATATCGGAGCGGATGATGCGGTCCTGCTCGGCCTGGATGGTGGCCACGATGTCGGTCATTTTGCCGGTGCGGCGCGAGCTGAGCGACGCCAGCAGCGCGCCTTCGCCGGTGAGCGTGCCGGCGGACGAGGCCTTGCCCACCTGGTCGGAATGCACGTCGAGCACCTCGTCCTCGATGCCGACGACCTCACGGAAACTCAGGGTGATATGACGGCGCATCACGATGTCGCCATGATTGGACGGAGTCGCCTCATAGAAAGGTCTGGCGGCTTCGGCGCGCCAGTCGGTGAGGATCGGCTCGTGGGATGCGCTGGACAGGCCGACGCGTCCGATATAGCGGCGCGTGCCCTGCTCGTCGTCAAGGCGGCCGAACACCAAACGATCCTCGACGGCGCGCAGCTGGGTGAGGCGGTCCTCGTACATCGTGGCGAAGGAATCGCGCTCGGTGCGCTGGGTGGGGGAGCCATGCGATCCCGCGGCCCTTACGGCGTCGAGTCGGGATCTCGTCTGCGCGCGCAACGCGTCCAATCGGCCGTACGCGCGGTCGACGGCCTGCTGTTCCTCATGCAGCTGGGAGGAGTAAGTCGACATGGTCGTCCGTTTCTCATGATGACAACTTCGGGCAATCAAATGTAGCGCGTGCCCTATACGAGTCGGTCGCCTCCGCATCGGAGCGCGATGGTTCGCAAGCCATGTTCGATGGGCATGAGGTTTTCGGTGGGTATAAGGATTTTGGCGGCTGGGGGAGCGTCGCCGGCACGGGCGCGATCGGAGATGTGGGGATTCGCGACCCGGATTCTCTGAGGCGATAGGCGTGCCCCATAGTGGCGCGAGCGGCTTAATTCGGGTGTTTTCGAGGAAAAGCTCTATGCCGAGCGCGTCGTTCGGCGCGCTTGATATGGGGGTAATGCTCCTAAAAGATGCAAAGATTTGTGTTTTGGTGGTGAGAAATGGGGAGTGGTGGGGTAAAGTGGTGAACCAGTTGTGGCCGAAGTGTACCCGAATGCGCCTGTGGAAGGAGGTGGAGCCATGGTTGATGAGCAGTCGACGACCATGCAGGACTCCGCCGCACCCTCGGCGGGCGTGGCCGCTTTGCTGGAGGGGCTCCCTCCGCTGCTGCTGGGCACCTACACGCCCAAAATCGACGCCAAAGGACGCATGGCGCTGCCTGCGAAGTTCCGCTCTCAATTGGGTCAGGGACTGGTGATGGCGCGTGGCCAGGAGCGATGCGTGTGTCTGCTGCCCTTCGACGAGTTCCGCCGCATCGCCGGGCAGATCCAGCGCACCTCCGTGGGCAACAAGGCCGCCCGCGAATACCTGCGTGTGTTCCTCTCCGGCGCCGTGGACCAGCAGCCCGACAAGCAGGGTCGCGTGCTGGTGCCGCAGATGCTGCGCGACTATGCGGATCTGGGCAGCGATGTGGTGGTGATCGGCGTGGGAACGCGCGCCGAATTGTGGAATAAGGACGCTTGGGAGCGGTATCTGGCCGAGAAGGAAGAGGGCTACGCCGATATCGCCGACGATGTGCTGCCGGAGGTGGAATTCTGATGACCGACCTGACCTCCATCCATCAGCCCGTGCTGCTCGAGGATTGCGTGAACCTGATGGCACCCGCCTTGAACCATGCGGGCGCCATCGCGGTGGACTGCACGCTGGGCTTGGCAGGCCATTCCACGGCCTTTCTCAAAGCCGCCCCTAACGCGCGGCTGATCGGCATCGACCGTGACGCCGAGGCGTTGGCGATGGCCACCGAGCGTATGCGACGCGAGGGCCTGTCCGACCGTTTCACTCCCGTGCACGCAGCCTTCGACGAGTTGGACGCCGTGCTGGAGGAGCGCGGCATCGACGAGGTGGACGCCGTGTTCATGGATTTAGGACTGTCCAGCCTGCAGATCGACGAGGCCGACCGAGGTTTCTCCTATTCGCATGACGCGCCGCTGGATATGCGTATGGATGTGAGCCAGGAGCTCACCGCCGCGATCATCCTCGCCACCTACGACGCGCGCCAGCTGACACGTATCTTCAAGGAATACGGTGAGGAGCGCTTCGCCCGTCAGATCGCCGCGCAGATCGTCGCGCGCCGTGACAGGGATCCGTTCGTCTCCACCGCGCAGCTCAACCGGCTGGTCGATGAAGTCGTTCCGCAGGCGCACCGTCCGGCGGGCAATCCCGCCAAGCGCGTGTTCCAGGCGTTGCGCATCGAAGTCAACGGCGAGCTGGACAAGCTGTCCTCGACCCTGCCGCAGGCCGCGAACCGTCTGGCGGTGGGAGGCCGCCTGGTGGTGGAGTCCTACCACTCGCTTGAGGACAAAACCGTGAAGTCGTTCATGGCGCAGGGCCTGCGTATCGACGCGCCCGTCGATATGCCGGTGGTGCCGCCCGACGCGCAGCCGTTCTTCGCGGACCTGACCCGAGGAGCCGTTAAGGCGGACGCCGAAGAAATCGCATCCAATCCGCGTGCCTCGTCGGTGCGGCTGCGCGCCGTGGAGCTGACGCGGCGAATTCCCGATCGCTGGCGGCGTCGTTTCGCCGAAGGCCCGCGACCCGACCATGCGACGAACCGACGTCGATCCAGAAGGGGCTGAATCATGTCGATGCCATCACCACGCAGCGTGCGTTCCCATGCCTCATCCGCGGCCAGCCGCCCCGCGGCCAAGCCGCGTGCCTCGCGCCCCGAACTGCGCGTCATCACCGGCCAGCGCGTGCAATCGGTCCATGCGGGCGATGCGATCGCCCGTGTGGTCGAATGGACGCGCACCCGCAGCGCGCCGCTGCTGCACGTCGCCATCGCGGTGACCTTTCTGCTGTGCACGCTGGTCGGCTCGTTGATGCTGCGCACGCAGATGGTCGAGAACTCGTTCGCGGCCTCCGAAATCGAACAGCACATCAGCCAACTCACCCAAGACGTCGAAGACGATCAGGCCAAGCTCGACCAGTTGGTGGCGTCCCTGCCGAGCAAAGCCGAAGAGATGGGCATGGTGCCGCAGTCGGGCTCCATCTCCATCGACCTCAACGGATACCAGTCAAGTGAAAGCGAAAGCGCAGCCCAATGATCTCACGCATCCTCAATTTCGCCCGGGCGAAGAATTTCGCGTTTCGCTGCATCGCCATCGGTGTGGTTTTGGCGCTGGTCGCGGCCGTCTGCCTGGCGCAGCTGGCGGCGACCCAGCTGATCAACGGGCAGCAGACCGCGTTGGCCGCCACCCAAAGCCGCACGCTTTCCGTGCCGTTGAGCGCCAAACGAGGCCGCGTGCTCGACGCCAACGGCACCGTGCTGGCGCAAAGCGTGGACCGCTACACCATCGTGGCCAATCCCGAAGCCGCGCAGGATTTCGTTCCGATCACCTGCACCGGTGAGAACGACGACGAATGCCATGAGATCGACGGCGAACCCGTGGGCGTGAAAGGCGCCGCCGCCGTGGCGCGTCTGCTCGCCTCCGTGTTGGATATGAACGCCATGGAGCTGGGCGCCTCCCTAAGCATCGACGGACAATACGTGGTGCTCAAGAAGGACGTGACCCCACAGGTCAAGCGTTCCATCGAGAACCTCCACCTCGGCGGCATCGTCTGGGGGGAGCTGAGCGACGAACGCGTCTACGCCGACGACAACCTCTACGGCGCGCTGCTGGGCGGCGTCGACGCCGAGGGTGTGGGCGTGTCCGGCATCGAGCTGATGGAGAACGAGCTGCTCACCGGCACCGACGGCAAGAAGGTGTACCAGCAGGGCAACGGCGGCGAGGAAATCCCCGGTACGGTGACCGAATCGACCGAGGCTGTGGACGGCAGCGACGTGACGCTCACCATCGACAGCGACGTGCAGTGGTACGTCAAGAAGGTGCTGCGCGAGGCGCAGAAGAAGTACGGTTCCGAATGGGGCATCGCCGTGGTGCAGCGCGTCAGCGACGGCCAGATCGTGGCGCTGGCCGACAGCGACGAGATATCCGCCGGTTCCGACGAAGCCAGAATGGGCACGTCGCGCGCCGTGAGCGAGGTGTTCGAACCGGGCTCCATCGGCAAGGTGATCTCGCTGGCTGGCTATCTGCAGACCGGACAGCACAAGATCAGCGACCAATTCGAAGTGCCGGACAACTACACCTTGGACGGGCAGACCTACAAGGATTCCTTCACCCACGGCACCGAGCACTGGACGCTGGCGGGCATTCTCGAACAGTCGTCGAATGTGGGCATGATCCTCGCCGCCGAGAACTACACGGACGAGCAGCGCTACGAGTATCTGACCAAATTCGGCATCGGGCAGGACAGCGGCCTGGGGCTGCCCGGAGAGTCCTCCGGCCTGTTGGCCTCGGCTTCCTCTTGGGACACTCGTACCCGCAACACCGTGCTGTTCGGCCAGGGCTACGCCACCAACATCCTGCAGCTGACCAACGCCATCGCGACCATCGCCAACAAGGGCGTCAAACTGCAGCAGTCCATCATCAAATCGACGACCGACGCCGACGGCAAAACCACCGAAACCAAGACCTCGGGCGCCACCCGTGTCGTCGACGAGCAGGTGGCCGCCGACGTGATGAACGCCATGGAATCCGTGGCCGAGCACTACAGCGCGTTCGTGAAGGTCGACGGCTACCGCATGGCCGCCAAAAGCGGCACCGCCGAGGTCGTGGGCAGCGACGGAAGGATCTCCAGCATCATCAGCGACTATTCGGTGATCATTCCCGCCGACAATCCGCAGTATGTGGTGACCGTCGTGCTGAAGGATCCGCAAGGCTCCTACGGCGGTCTGACGGCCGGCCCGGTCGCCGCCGATATTTGTGCGTTCCTTATGCAGAAATACGAGGTGCCGGTGTCCTCCGCCCGCAAGGATGCTATTCCAGTCAATTGGTGACATACCCCGAACGGAAAGGCGTTAATCGATGAGCGCAGTGAGCGAATCCGGCAGTCAACGCTTGACGTTGGGCGGTTTGGCGCAGCGGTACGGGCTGGATATGGAGCCCGAGTTCATCGCGAACGTGACGATCACCTCGATTGCCGACGATGTCGATTCACTTTCTCCGGGCGCGTTGTTCATCGCGCGGACCCCATCGGCCATCGCCGCATTGCCCCGTGCCGCCCAGGCCGGCGCCTACGCGGCGTTGCTGCCCCGTTCTGCCCGAGGTCGGGCGGAAGTCGAGGGCGGCGAGCTGCCTTTGCTGTTCGGTACATTGGACGAACGACGTTTGGGGGACCTCGCGTCGGCCATCGCGGGGAATCCGTCGAATTCGATGGCGGTGTTCGCCGTCGCCGGAGACGATCGGCATACCATCGCGGCGGATGTTGACGCGTTGTTCGATCTGCTGCATCTGCTGGGCAATCCTGTGGCCGTGATCAGCGCCGACGGGTCGCGTTCCATGGAACGTTCGCTTGAACTGTCATACCCGCTGGGCGTGCTTGATATGCAACGTGTGCTGTCGGTATGCGCCGAGGACGGCGTTGCCGCGGTGATCATCGCGCTTGATTCGCATACCGTCGCCGAATCGGGATTGGAATCGGTCACGATGGATGTGCTCGGCGTCGAACAGGCCTCCGGCCACATGTCCGTCGAAGGGTTGCGATCCCGGTACGGATTTGTCGTCGACGACGATATGCGGCTGACCACACCCACCTCGGAGGCCAGGCAGTTGTCTCTGGAGTCCGCCATGGCCGGCGGGCACGGTATCAGCGAGTCCCTGTCGTTGGCCATCGCCATGGTGCTGGCGGCCGGAGTGCGGCGCAACAACGTCAGAAGCGCCCTGAGGGTGTCCAGAGAATTGCGGTAAGGCTTGGATTCGCACGAATCAAGCCCAATATGAAGGAGAGACGACTATGGTGCCGATGAGCGTGGAAACGATCGCGCAGGCGGTGTCGGGACGACTGGTTCCGCCCGCGCGACAGGATGCGGGGTCGGCGCTTGGCGTCGCGGTGGTCAGTGACTCCCGCCAGGTCGGTGAGGGCTCGGTGTTCGTCGCGATCAAAGGCGAGCGGGTGGACGGGCATGATTTCGTGCCGTCGCTGGCCCAAGCCGGCGCGGTTGCGGCGATCGTCGACCATCCCGTCGACGGGGCCCAAATTGCGCAGATCGTCGTCGACGACACGGTCGCCGCGCTGGGGGAGCTCGCCGCGTACAACATCGCCCTGCGCAAGGCCATGGACGAGCCTTTCGACATCATCGGCCTGACCGGTTCGGTGGGTAAAACCACCACCAAGGACCTGCTGTCCTCGCTGTTGGGCCGTTTGGGCAACACCGTCGCGCCGGTCGGCTCTTTCAACAACGAGATCGGCCTGCCGTTGACGGCTCTGAAAGTCGATCGCGACACCCGCTTCTTCGTGGCGGAGATGGGGGCCAACCACCTCGGCGAAATCGCCAGCCTGACGCGCATCGCCCCGCCCGACATGGCCATCGTGCTCAAAGTAGGCGTCGCGCATCTGGGAGAATTCGGCTCGCGTGAGCATGTCGCGCAGGCGAAAAGCGAGATCGTGCGCGGCCTGGTGCCGGGAGGCATCGCCGTGCTCAACGCCGACGACGAGCATGCCGCCGCCATGGCGGATATCGCCGAAGGGCAGGTTCGCTGGTTCGGCATCGACCATATCGATGCGGAACACACGGTGAGCGCCGCCGATATCGTGATGGACGAACGCGACCGGGCCGGCTTCGTCATGCGCACCCCCCACGGCGAGACGCCGGTGCGTCTGGGCATCTCCGGTCGCCATAATGTGATGAACGCGCTGGCCGCGGCGAGCGTCGCCCTGCACTTCGGCATGAGTCCCGCCGACATCGCCGAAACATTGGGCGCGCAGCAGCGCATCAGCCCGCATCGCATGGCCGTCAGCCAAGTGACGCGCGGTGAGGCCGAGTTCACACTCATCGACGACTCCTTCAACGCCAATCCCGACTCGATGAAGGCCGGATTGGATGGTTTGGCCGCTTGGGGCGCGGGCAAGCGGATGTATCGCGTGGCCGTGCTCGGCGCCATGCTCGAGCTCGGCGGCGATGGAGCGGAACTGCACGCCCAGGTGGGTGCGTACGCCGCCTCGCTGGACGTGGACGCCATCGTCGCGGTCGGCGGATCGGGCGGCGAGAATCTCGACGCGCTGGCCGACGCGTTGGCCGAAGGGGCAAAAAAGGAATGCTCCGACGCGGGCAATGACAAGGTGTCGATAGACTTGGTTTCGGATATCGACCAGGCGGACCGGCTGGTGGCGGATATGGCCGCCTCGCATCCGGATATCGTCGTGCTGCTCAAGGGGTCGCACGCGTCGGGATTGAGCGCCCTCGCCGAGCGTTGGACCGCCGGGACGAACAACCGATAGAAGAGATGGAGATCCTCACGTGATTGCGCTGATCATTGGAATGCTGGTGTCGCTGGTCGTCACCATCGTCGGTACGCCGCTGCTGATTCGTCTGGTGAACCGCCTGCATTACGGCCAGTACATTCGCCAGGACGGACCGCAGTCCCATCAGGTCAAACGCGGCACGCCGACGCTTGGCGGCGTGGTCATCAACATCGCCATCGTCGCTGGCTGGGGCGCGTCGGCCCTGTACCGATGCCTGGCGCGCGGCGAGCAGCTGTCATGGTCCGCGGTGCTGGTGCTGTTCGCCATGCTGTCGATGGGCATGCTCGGATTCATCGACGATTTCGCCAAAGTGCGCAAGAAGCAGAACGAGGGCCTGTCTGTGGCGGGCAAATTCGCCGGCCAGTTCATCCTCGCCACCATCTACGCGGTGCTGGCGCTGATCGTGCCCACCAGATCCGGGTTCCCCAGCGCGCAGGCCGGCATGAGCTTCATCGAGCAGCCGTTCTTCAGCTTTGATTTCGCCGGTGAGCTGGTGGCCACCATCCTGTTCGTCATCTGGGTGAACTTCCTGATGACCGCATGGACGAACGCGGTGAACCTCACCGACGGCCTCGACGGCCTGGCCGCGGGCTCGTCGATGATCGCCTTCGCCGGATACGCGATCATCGCGTTCTGGGAAAGCTACCACTTGAAGGGCAGCGGGCACGAAGGCTACACTTACGCCGTCTCCGATCCGCTCGATCTGACCATCATCGCGGTATGCGCCGCCGTGGCCTGCTTCGGATTCCTGTGGTACAACTCCAACCCCGCGTCCATCTTCATGGGCGACACCGGCTCATTGGCTCTGGGCGGACTGTTCGCGGCGTTGTCCATCGCCACCCACACCGAGTTCCTTGCGGTGATTATGGGCGGACTGTACGTGATCGAGGCGATGAGCGACGTCATCCAAGTGGGCTACTTCAAGATGACGCATCGCCGCGTGTTCAAAATGGCGCCTGTGCACCATCATTTCGAACTCAAAGGATGGACCGAAACCAAGGTCGTGGTCCGTTTCTGGATGATTGAGCTGATGTTCGTGCTCGTCGGCGTGGTGATCTTCTACGGCGATTGGGTGGCCCGCTCCAATCTGCTCGTCTGACGCAAGAAAACACTCGACCACCTGAGAATGGCCCGCCGCGCGCGGAGCGAAGGAGAATCGTATGGAATTGGCGAATGCGACCGTGCTGATCGCAGGATTGGGTGTGTCGGGGCGCAATCTCGCCTCCGTGCTCGCCTCCCGCGCCGGCGGCGTCATCACCGTCGACGAGCGTCGCGAGGACGCCGATCTGCATTCCTTCGACGAGGTGGATTGGAACCGCATCGACATGGTGATGAGCTCGCCGGCGTTCAGCCCGAGCACCCCGTTCGTGCGTGAGGCCGAGAGGCGCGGCATCCCCGTCTACAGCGAGGTCGAATTCGCGTGGATGCTGCGCGCCGACAACGCGCGCACCGGCAAACCCGCCCCATGGGTCGGCATCACCGGCACCAACGGCAAAACCTCCACCACCGAGATGGTTTCGGCCATGCTGACCGCCTGTTCGCTGAACGCTCCCGTGGCGGGCAATATCGCGGCGAACGACATCTCTCGCACCCTCTCGCATGCGGCGCTCAACCCCGACAACGACGTGCTGTGCGTGGAACTCAGCTCCTTCCAGATGCATTTCACCGAAAGCGTCGCGTTGGAATGCGCGGCCATCACCAATATCGCCGACGACCATCTCGACTGGCACGGCGGGCGCGAACGGTACGCCGCCGACAAGGCCAAGGTGTTCCGGGGAGCGCGACGCGCCATCGTCTACAACGCGCAGGATCCGGTGGTGAGCGCGTTGGCCGCGCAGGCTCCCGTGGCCGAGGGATGCCGCAAAGTCGGCTTCACGCTGGACGCACCGCGCGAAGGGGAGCTGGGCGTGCGCGACGGCTGGATCGAGGACCGCAGCGGCCTGGTATCGGGCAATGGCGAGCCGGTGCGACTGTCCCCGGTGAGCCGATTCACCCATTTGCGCGAGCCGAACGGCACCGTCTACCCGCATCTGCTGGCGGACGCCTTGGCCGCGCTGGCGCTGGCATTGGGTTTGGGCGCTGACGCGGAACGCTGCCTGGAGGCGTTGGAATCCTTCTCTCCGGGCGGCCACCGCATCGCCACGGTCGCCACCGCGCATGTGGAAGGCGGCGATATTCGTTTCGTCGACGATTCCAAAGCCACCAACGCCCACGCGGCCAAGGCCTCGCTGTCGAGCTTCGCGGACAAATCGGTGGTGTGGATCGCCGGAGGTCTGGCCAAAGGCAGCCGGTTCGAGGAACTGGTGCGCGACCAGGCCCATACCATCAAAGCCGCGGTGATCATCGGCGTGGACCAGCAGGCGATGCTGGAGGCGTTCCGCACCCAAGCGCCGGACATCCCTCTGACGGTGATCGACCCGACCGACAACGACACGGTGATGGATCGCGCCGTCGAGGCTTGCGGAACGTATGCCCAAGCGGGCGATGTGGTGCTGATGGCACCGGCCTGCGCCTCCATGGACCAGTTCGTCTCCTACGCGGACCGTGGCGACCGCTTCGCCGAAGCGGCTCGGCGGTGGGTGCGGAACAATGGCGTCGAATAAACGATCGGCACCGCGTCGCGCGTCCAGCACCGCCACGCGGAACAACCCCTCGAAACGCGACGTCCCCATCAACGCGAACTACACGGGCTGGCGCAGCCTACTCAACCCGTTGTGGTGTTATAACGGATTCCGCGTCGCGGTGGTGGCGCTGACCTGCTTCGGCCTGATCATGGTGTTCTCCAGTTCGACGGTCACCTCGACCTCCGCCGGCGTCTCGCCGTTCTCCGAACTGCTCAGCCAGGGACTGTACTGCGCCATCGGCCTGCTGTTCGGCTTCGTGGTGATGATGGTGCCCGTGGGGATATGGCGGCGTTTCGGCGTGCTGGTGATGCTGCTGGCGCTGGTGTTGCAATCCCTCACCTTCACCCCGCTGGGAGTCGACGCCTATGGCAACGTCGGCTGGATCAGTTTGGGCCCGGTCAACATGCAGCCCGCCGAATTCATGAAATTCGCGATCTGCCTCTGGCTGCCCTCGGCGCTGCTGGCCTGCGGCAAACGATACGCGAAAGAGGGACTGAAAGCCTATGCGATGCCGCTGGCGCTGTACGGGGCGGGATTGATATTGGTTTTGGGCGGCAAGGACCTCGGCACCGCCATGATCATCGTGTTCATCGGTGTGACGGCGTTGCTGGTCTCCGGATTCCCCCTCAAATGGATGGCCATTTTCGCAGGACTGATGGCGGTGGTGGTGGCGGCGCTGGTGATCTCCAGCCCCAACCGCATGCGCCGCATCCTCGCGACGTACGGCGACTGCAGCGCCGCGGAAACGCAGACCGTCTGCTACCAGTCCATGCACGCGCGCTACGCCATCGCCTCCGGCGGACTGCTGGGCGTGGGCATCGGTAATTCGCGTGAGAAATGGAATTATCTGCCCGCCGCGCACAACGACTTCATCTTCGCCATCATCGGCGAGGAGACCGGCTTTGTGGGATGCGCCATCGTCATCCTCCTCTTCGTGATCCTCGGCTGGTGCATGATCTCGGTGGCGCTGCAGATCCGCAACCGCTACGTGTCGATCGTGCTCATGTGCGTGACCATGTGGCTGGTCGGCCAGGCCCTGGTGAACATCGGCGTGGTCGTCGGCGTGTTCCCCGTGCTGGGCGTGCCCATGCCGTTCATCTCCTCAGGCGGCTCGTCCATGGTGATGTGTTTGGGCGCGGCCGGCCTGGTATGCGGGCTGATGCGATCGCAGCCGCAGATCAAAAGCGCGTCCCAGCGCGCGTGAAGTTGCTTTGCGGATACCGCGTCGCTTCGCCACACCGACGCCGCGCTGAACTACACTCGATAACCATGACCCAAGCTCAACCCCATATCGTGCTCGCCGGCGGCGGTACAGCCGGACACGTCAACCCCTTGCTCGCCGTGGCCGACGCCATCCGCGAGATTCGCCCGGACGCCCAGGTGAGTGTGATCGGCACATCGGTCGGATTGGAACACGACCTCGTGCCGCAGGCCGGCTACGAACTGGACACCATCGCCAAGGTGCCGTTCCCCAGACGCCCCAATATGGCGGCGCTGCGATTCCCCGCGCAGTGGCGCAGGGAAAGCGCCAAGGTGCGTGCGATCCTCGAAAAGCGCGAGGCGCAGATCGTCGTCGGATTCGGCGGCTACGCCTCGGCGCCCGTCTACGCCGTGGCCCATCGCATGGGCATTCCGGTCGTCGTGCACGAACAGAACGCCCGCGCTGGAATGGCCAACAAGCTGGGCGCGCGCTGGGCCGATTTCATCGGCACCGTCTACGACGATACGGGTCTCAAGCCTCGTGGCAACGCGCGTATGGAACGCGTGGGGTTGCCCCTGCGCCCGGCCATTGCATCCCTTGCCGCGCGATTGGAAACCGATCCGTACGCGGCGCGCGTCTCTGCGGCCGAACGGTTGGGCGTGGATCCCGACCGTCCGTTGGTGTTGGTGACGGGCGGTTCGCTGGGCGCGGTCAGCCTGAACCGTTCCGTGGCGGCCTGCGCCGGCGACCTGCTGGAACACGCGCAGGTCATCCACCTGACGGGCCGCGGCAAAATCGACGAGGTGCGCGCTCTGGCCGAACGCTCCGCGGGGCGGGAATCGGTAGGCCAGCTGCTGCTCGACGACCTGACGGGGCAGCGTGCGGACGGCGCGGACTATCATGTGGCTGAATATCTGGAACGCATCGACCTGGCCTTCGCCTGCGCCGATCTGGTGATCTGCCGCTCCGGCGCGGGCTCGGTGTCGGAACTGGCCGCGTTGGGACTTCCCGCCGTGTACGTGCCGTTGCCGATCGGCAACGGCGAACAGCGGTTCAACGCCGAACCCGTCGTGAAGGCCGGTGGCGGACTGCTGGTGGCCGACCGCGACTTCACCGAGGAATGGGTGCGTGGCACCGTGCCCGGACTGCTCGCGCAACCCGAGCGTCTGCGGGAATTCGGACGCAAGGCGTGGGAGTACGGCATCCGCGACGCCGCCGACACCATGGCGCGGCGCGTGCTCGAACTCGTCGAATAAGCACCGCAGGCATTCCAAGGAAACGCCGCCCGGTTTGGGGGCGGCATCGGCCATAATGAACAAAGCCAGACCTCTGAAGGAGCCATTCGTGTCGCAGACGCAACCCATCATCCTCGACCCCACGCAAGCCGCGTTCACCGCCGACCAAGGCGTGTCCGACCTGGGGCGGACCCATTTCATCGGCATCGGCGGCGCGGGCATGAGCGTGCTCGCCGAAATGCTGCATGAGCAGGGCGTCTCGGTGTCCGGCTCCGACCGTGAGGCCAACGCCAAAACCGAACGTTTGGAGGCGTTGGGCATCACCGTGCATATCGGCCAGCGCGCCGAGAACGTCGAAGGGGCGAGCACGGTGGTGTATTCCAGCGCGATCAAACCCGACAATCCGGAGATCGTCGCCGCCTTCGCGGGCGGCGTGCGCGTGGTGCACCGCAGCGACATCCTCGCATTGCTGATGAACGGACGCAAGGCGGTGACCGTCGCCGGAGCGCACGGCAAAACCACCACCAGCTCGATGCTCGCCCACATCCTGCTGCACGCGGGCGTCGGCGCGTTGGCCGATCCCAGCTATGCGATCGGCGGATCCATCCAAAGCCCCGACGGGCGTTCGCTTGACGGCGGGCATGCGGGAGCTGGGGAGGCCTTGGTGGCGGAAGCCGACGAATCCGACGGCAGCTTCGCCAAATACCATCCCTATATCGCCGTCATCACCAACGCCGAACCGGACCATCTCGACCATTACGGCGACGCCGAACGCTATCACGCCGCCTTCGTGCACCATGCCTTGGCGGCGAAGGGGCATGTGGTGCTGTGCGCCGACGATGCGGACGCGCTGTCCCTGCTCGCCGACCTCGGCCCGCAGGCCGCCGCCCAGGCCGTGGTCTATGCGACCACCGACGCCGAGGAACTGCCCGACCTGCATGGCGCGCGCTATGTGGGCATCACGGCGGAGCGGGAGGATTCCGGCAGCGGCACGGAACGCTTCACCATAACCTTGCCGGCCGGCATGGCGGGGGAGAAGCCCGTCGAATTACCCGTGTCGTTGCGTGTGCCGGGCGTGCATAACGCGCGCAACGCCACCGCCGCCATCATCGCCGCGGTGCTGTTGGGTATGGAACCGCAGGCCGCGGCCGAAGCCGTGGGCTCGTTCCTCGGGGCCGCACGCCGCTTCCAGATTCGCGGCACCGTCAAGCAGGTCACAGTGGTTGACGATTACGCGCATCATCCCACCGAAATCGAGGCGCTGCTGGATGCCGCGCGCCGCCGTTACCCGGATTCCACGATCCGCGTGATCTTCCAGCCGCATCTGTTCTCCCGTACGAAGTTCTTCGCCGCGCAGTTCGCCGAGGCGTTGGCGAAGGCCGATGATGTGATTGTCGCCGGCGTGTTCCCCGCCCGCGAGCGGCAGGAGGATTTCCCCGACGTGGGCGCACGGACCATCGTCGACGCGGCCGCGGGACTCGCGCACGACCCTCAGGAGCATTGGATTCAAGCGGTTGAGGATATGCATACCGCGGCGACGATGATGGTGATGCGCGCCCATCACGGCGACGTGATCTTCACCGTGGGCGCCGGCGACATCACCGATATGGGACCGGTGCTGGTGCACGCGCTTGAGGCGCACCGCGAAAGCTGCGCGTGATGGCGGGCAGGAAAGTCAGCTCGGCGGATGCGAACGGGTCGGGGGCTTCCCTCGGCGACGCGCAATCCCCGGACGGTACGCAGCGGGACGCGCGGAACGAACGTGCGTCGCGACGTATGGTCGGATCCGCGGGTTCCGGCGGTTCTGGCGGTTCCAGAGGTTCCGATGTTTCCAGTGGGACGAGCGGAGCCGGTGTGACCGGAGGTCTTCGTCGGTCGCGTTCCACCCGATCCGGGGCCGATGGCAAGCGTTCGCGTGTCATCGGGAAGCGTGCCGCGTCTTCCCAAGCCCGCTCGGCCCGTTCGGCGTCATCCGAACCGAGACAGGCCGGCGCTGAAGGCGAGGAGAAACCCAATCGCAGCGCGTCGGGGGCGTTCGTCGATGCGCGCGCGCTGTCCAGCAAGGATTACGTCGCTTCGACGCTTGAGGAGAGCGCCGGGCCTCTTGGTGTGTCCTCGCGACCCAAGGTCGTGGATTTCGTTCAGCGATCCAAGGAGCGTCGAAAGGCCTCCCGCCGTGTGATCGTGCTGCGGGTGCTGATCGCGGTGGCGGTGGCGTGCGCGGTGGCCGGACTGACCTGGCTGCTGTTCTTCTCATCGATGCTGCAGTTGCGGACTTCCGATATCACGGTCGAAGGCGCCAACGAATGGGTCAGCGAATCCCAAGTGCTGGGCATCGCCAGCGAGCAGTCGGGCAAATCGCTGCTGCTGGTCTCCTCTAATGAGGTCATCTCCCAGATCAAGGAGATTCCCGGCGTCACATCCGCCACGGCGACGAAACGCTTCCCCCACGGGCTGCTCGTCGAAATCGAAGCGCAGAAACCCGCCGCCATGCTCAAATCGTCGGACGAGTCGATGACCGCGGTGGACAGCCAGGGGCGTGTGCTCAATTCGGTCGAAGGCGCGAACGTCGACGGCATTCCGGTGATCGAGGTCGAGGATGTGGAAAACAGCCTGAACACGCAGGCGATTAAAGAGGCGCTGAAGATTCTGGCTGCCCTGCCCGAATCGATGCGTCAGACGGTCACATCGGTGACCGCAGAAACCCGTGATTCCATCACCACGACGTTGAACAACGGCGAGCGGGTCATCGTATGGGGCGACTCCTCGGATCTCGAACTCAAAAAAGCGGTGGTCGACAAAATCATCAACGATCCCAACGTAATCGGTGACAAGCGGCAGGTCGATGTCTCCGCCCCCCTCAAGCCCATCATCAAATAACGGTTTCCTCGCCACTTGAGACGCCACTCAAGCACTGTCTCATATCGGGGTCGAACCGCGCCGGAACGGCCTGTGTCTGTCTGGCGGTGGAAGTGGGAATCATTGGTATTCCAACGAAAAACGCCACTGCCTTGCGGCAGTGGCGTTTGTGTGGTGGAGCTGCGGGGAATTGAACCCCGGTCCGATGACCGTACCCTCAGTCTTCTACGTGCGTAGTCTGCTGGCCGTGCGGCGGTTTTTCTGCCCCCGTCTATGTCGCAGACAACGGACGGCGGGCATATCTGCAGTAAAAGTCCTTCGATGGCCCTGAAGCTCAGCCATCAAAGCAAGTCTTCTCAACGACGCTCAGCTTCTCCCCGAAGACGAAGGAGAGTGAACGGAGCGGCTGCTCACTGGTTAATCCTGGCGCGAAGCTCAGGCAGCGAGAGCGAACTCAGTGCGGTTAGATTTAGCACTTATTCTTTTGCAGGGGACATCCACGAGCGGACCCTGCGTTCTCGGCACGCTTCCCTGCGACGAACAGGTCACCGTCGAAACCGATCAGCCCCAATCTTGAGTTATCAAGCTCCGGCGCGAATGGCCGGACATTTCAATATACACCGACGCGCCTGTTCTCCCAATCCGCGCGGGCGTGTTCCGCTCAAGGCATACAAAACGGAAGGCCGGTGCGAATCGCCTCACATTCGGCGATTCGCACCGGCCTCCGCCTGACGATGGACGGTCAGGGACCCGGCTTACGGCCCCGGCTTACTTGCCGATTTCGGCGAGGTAGTCGGGCATGGTGTCGGGATACTCCGGCCACGCGCCGGCCTGGGTGCACACGTAGGCGGCGGTGTTGACCGCGCGGCGGTGGGCTTCGGCGAGGGGCTCGCCCGCAAGGATGTGGGCGGTGAAGGTTCCGGAGAAGGAATCGCCGGCACCGACCGTGTCGGTGACCGTGACATGCGGGGTGTCCACGGTGGAGGACTCGCCCTTCTTGGACAGGATGGTGCTGTATGCGCTGCCCGCGGTCAGAATCACATAGTCGAGGTTGAACTCCTCGATGAACCAGCGGGCGGCGTCCTCGCCGGAGGTGCCGCGGATGTCGAACATATCGCGCAGCAGCAGCAGTTCCTCGTCGTTGATTTTGAGCACGGTGGCGGCGTTGAGCAGTTCCTCGATCAGCTCCTTGGAGTAGTGGTCGCCGCGCAGGTTGATGTCGAAGAACTTCATGGCGCCCGGCTTGGTGTGCTTGAGCAGCTCGGTGATGGTGTCATGCGATTCAGGGGAGCGCAGGGCCAGGGTGCCGAAGCACACGGCGTCGGCCTTGGACACCACGTCGATGAGCTCGCGGGTGTAGAGGATGTGGTCCCAAGCGACGCCCTTGACGATGGTGTATTCCGGAATGCCGTTCTTCAGCGACACCTCGACGGTGGAGGTCGGCCAGGCGTTGCGCTGGATGATGGTGTGGATGCCGGCCTTCTTGGCTTCCTCAAGCAGCTCGTCGCCGAGCTCATCCTCGCCGACCGCGCTGATGGAGTAGCCGTCCGCGCCGTTCTTCATGGCATGGTAGGCGAAGTTGACCGGGGCGCCGCCCGCGCGCTTGCCGGTGGGGAGCATGTCCCACAGGAGTTCGCCGAGGCTCAGAACGATGGGGGTGGACATGGTGTGTTCCTTTCTGTGGTGGGGAGGAGGTTTAGGTTGTGAGGTTGTTGTCGACAGGCGCCTTGGGTTAGGTGACGTCGAAGAACACCGAGGGGTGTTCCAAAAACTGGGTGATGGCCACCGCCGCGGCGCCCGCCACGGCGGCGTCGGTGGACAGTCCGGACAGGGTGATGGTGGTGGAGTCGTTGAGTTCGGAGATCACGCGCTCGTCCACCACGCGGCGCACCTCGTTCAGCAGCGGCGCGCCCGCTTCGGACACAATGTCGCCGAGGACGATATGGCTGGGATTGAAGGCGTTAAAGATGGTCACGCAGCCGTATCCGACGAAGCGTGCGACCTGCTTGAGCAGATGATTGGCCGCCTCGTCGCCTTCCTCGCACAGAGCGAACAGCGCGCGGCAAGCCTCGGCGTGCGACATGTTGGCCGAGCCGGGAACCAAGCCTGTCGCGGCGTTGATGAGCTCGTGGATGGCACCGGCGGAGCAGTAGCGTTCCAAGCAGCCGACGTTGCCGCAGTCGCAGGGCTTGCCGTTGACGTCGATGCTGATATGGCCGATCTCTGTGGCGGCACCGAGCGCGCCGTTGATGAGATGCCCGTTGTCGATCGCGCCAAGGCCGACGCCTTCGCCCACCAGATAGTAGGCGAGGTTGTCCGCGGTGATGTCGGGGTCGAAGAGGTATTCGGCGAGCGCTCCGGCGCGGGCGTCCTGCTCGAGGAACACAGGCACGCGGAAGGCGTCGGCGAATTCGCGCAGGAAGTTGACTTTGCGCCATTCCTGCATGGAGGAGACGACGGCGATGCGTCCGATGCCGCGCAGGTAGGGTCCGGGGACGGCCATGCCGACGGCCATGATGCGCTTGTCGCCGTCGAGCAGGTCGTTGACTTTGGCGTGGATGGTGGCGATGGTGTCCCAGACGGTGTCGTTGGAGACCGTGGGCAGGTTGTCGAGGGAAAGTCGGTTGCCGGCGAGGTCGAACACGCCGATCTGCACGAGGCTGCGCGCGAATTTGACGCCGATGACGCGGAAGTGCGCGGTGTCGAGTTTGAGTCCGATGGAGCGGCGGTTTTTGCTGCCTTCGATGTCGCCGGTCTCTTTGATCACGCCGGCTTCGATGAGGCGGGCGGTGATTTTGGTGATGGCCGCGGGGGTGAGTTCCAGCGCTTTGGCGATCTGCGCGCGGGAGCTGACGCCGTGGTGGTAGAGGTGTCGCAGGATGCGGGAGCGGTTGGATTCGGAGATGGATGCCTGTGAGGCCGTGGTGTTGGCTGGTATTGTGGCGTTCACCGTGAACCTCCTTTGCTCCATCGCGGGTGTGTTCGTATTGTCCGCTCGTCCTTGAATCCGAACTTGATTTGAATATTAACGCGGTTAATCAATAAACGCAATTAAGATTCAAAATCGGCGTGTCGCCAAGGATTTGCTGACTGGCTTCACAGACTGTTGACATGATTGTAGGCCACGGCTATGGCTTCCCCGCGCAGCACGATGTCGCCGTCGCACCGGCAGCGGCGAACGGTGGTGCGTCTGCGCCATGCGGCGTCGGTGGTGGCATCGAGGTGGAGTTGCAGGGAGTGCAGGAAGGTGTCGTTGACGATATCGGCCGGTCCGTAAACGCATACGTCGCTCATGTCGAGCATGCCGATGGGCATGGCCAAAGCCTGCCCGAGCAGCCGTGCTGCCTCGCCGATGATCGCGTCCGCCTCGGCGTCGTCCGCGTCTTGCATCCGTCGGCGGATATGGGGCGCGGCGATCAGCTGTTCCAGGCAGCCTTGTTTGCCGCATGGACAGGGCGGACCTTGCATGTCGACCGTAATGTGGCCGATCTCTCCAGCGGCTCGGCTCTCACCGGTCACAAGGGCGTCGTTGACGAGCAGGGCCGCGCCGACGCCGTGGTGCAGATGCACGAACATGAGATTGCCGCCGCCCTGGCCGAAGAAACGCTCCGTCATCAGGGCCGCGGTGGCGTCGTTGCTGACGGTGGTCGGCAGGGCGAAGCGCCGTTCGAGCGCGGAGGCGAGTTCGACGTCACGCCATCCCAGGCCGGCGGAGATGCGAACGGTGCCGTTCTCGTCGATGATGCCCGTCGCGGCCACGCCGATGCCGATGGCGTGGTCCGTTCTTTCCAGCAGCGTTTCGATGACTTTGGCGATGTCGTCGACGGTGGTGGCTCGTCCGTGGGGCACCGTGGCCTCGGCGTGGTCGATCGGGTGGCCGAGCAGATCGGTGATGGCGCCCCGGATGAGCTGGGTCTGGGCGAGGCTGATGCTGATGATGCGATGGCGGTCGGTGTTCACGCTGAGCATCGTGCCGCGTTTGCCTTTGCCGGTGGGTGGGCGACGGTCCGGCCCTGTCTCCCAGATCAGTCCCTCGTCAAGCATCGCATTGACCACGTCGGATGTCGCCACGCGGCTTAGTCCGGTGAGCCGCCCAAGCTGCGCCCGTGAATACTGTCGGTTGGGGAACAGCAGTGAGAAGATCAGCGCCCGGTTGCTCCGTCGCGCGTCGGCGGGGCTCGCTTTGGCGGGTTTGCCGAAGTCGTATCCGCTGGGCTCTATGGTGGGTCGCTGCATGGATTCGCCGCTTTCTCATCGTGTCGCGGCATCCTCGCCGCGCCCCGAACGCCGCCGCTGCGGCACCGGTGAGGTTCCCAGTCTACCGGCAAAACCTCCACGGCATACCGATGGCGGTGTGGTGAGTGGGATGTCGGCCCGGTTAGGATGGGGGTGACTTCGGCATGCGTTGGGCACGTCGGATGCGTGATGGTCGAGGAGAACGTGATGAATGGTTCGAGTGGGACGGCCGGTTTAGGCGAGGAGGCCAGGCCGGATAGGTCATGCGAAGCGGCCGAATCGGTCGGTTTGAACGAGACGGTCGGGGTGGTCGGGGTGGTCGGGGCGGACGCTCAGGGCGTCCCGTGCGTCGGCCACACCGCGCTGTTCCCTCTGGGCGGGCGCATGGTGGGAGAGGGGGAGTTCCTGTTCGCTGTGGAGTATGAGCGTTATGCGACGCAGGTGTATTTCCGTCGTCGCTATGACGCTGATTTGGGGCATGGGTTCTGGCGGGAGTCCTTCGAGGGGGAGTCCGTTACGGAGCATCTTGTTCGACGCGCCGTGGATCGGTTGCGCCGTCTGCATGCATTCTATGGGGTGGTCTGCGAGGCGGGATTGGTGGATGGGAGCGATTTCGAATCCCTTGAACGGCGCTGGAAGGAGCATAACGCAAGACTGGAACGCACGGTGCGGGAGGGGGCTCCGGTGTATGGATTGTCCCGGTATGATTTCGGCACCTATCTGACGCATGAGATGGCGGCCCTCGAAGAGCGGTACTGCTCCGATCCGTCATTGCCGGGCATGGGGGTCGAGGATGGCGAGGTCGAACGCTTCTTTCGGAACAATTCGTGGTCCATCGGCGGCCGTGAGGCGGAGTTCGTCGAGGTGCGCGCGCATGTCGTGGCGGAATTGAGAAAACAGAAATTTGTGAATATAGTTAACAATTATGCGGACGCCATCGTCGTCGAAGACGTCCCATGGCGCGCGCTGCAGGCGTTCGTCGAACAATCCGCCGCGTCTTCCATGAGGGAAGGGCGGTGCCAGTCAGCACAATAGGAGAGAGCATGCTCTATTACGTCTCGTCCGACGTCGCCCCCGATACGACCAACGATGGTCTGAGCGAAGACGCCCCGTTCGGCAGCCTCGAACGCATCGGCGAGATCGCACTTGGCCCCGGCG
Source organism: Bifidobacterium sp. LH_558 (assembly GCF_056356295.1). NCBI lineage: Bacteria > Bacillati > Actinomycetota > Actinomycetes > Bifidobacteriales > Bifidobacteriaceae > Bifidobacterium > Bifidobacterium sp. LH_558. The sequence continues at coordinate 136,264 of NZ_JBKETZ010000005.1, forward strand.
ACCAAGTGTTGCTCAAGCGAGGATCCATATTCAACGACCAGGCGCTGCATATCAAAGAGGGCAGCGCCGGCAGCGCGGACGCTCCGATTCGCATCGCCGCCTACGGCGAAGGCGCCGACCCCGTCATCAACGCCAACGGACAGGGGCAATGGCTTCAGGACTACAACACCTGCGAGATCGGCGGGCATCGGTACCGCGCCGTCATCTCCACGGCGCTGCTGCTCAAAGACGTGCAATACGTCGAGGTCGAGGGCCTGGAGATCACCAACAGCCGCGAGTTGGGCAATCCCGACGGGCTGGCGTACAACGACCGCGACGCCATGAACCGCACCGGCGTGGCCGTGATCGCCGAAAACGAGGGGACGCTGCGGCATATCGTGCTCACCGGGCTGAACATCCACGACGTGACCGGCAACGTCTACGACAAGCATCTGGCCAACGGTGGCATCTACGCCATCGCGCACTATCCCAAGGATTCCTCGCGCAAGGAATCCTCCATCGCGCGCTTCGACGACATGCGCATCGTCGGCAACCGGCTCGACACCGTGGGCCGCTGGGGCATCGCCGTGGGCTACACCGCCTACCTCAACGAGCTGGACGCCGACGACTACGGCGACGGCACCATCGCCGACGAGGCGATCGCGCGGTACGGACACACCAACGTGCTTATCGAAAACAACTACGTCAAGGACGCCGGAGGCGACGCCATCACCGTGATGTACTGCGACCGCCCGCTGGTGCAGTACAACGTGGCCCAAGGGGCGGCCCGCCAGGTGAACGACACCGACTACTGCGCCACCGACTTCGGCAAAGTGGCCGCCGGGATCTGGCCGTGGCGCTGCAAGAACGCCCTGTTCCAGTACAACGAGGTGTTCCGCATGCGCAACGGCGCGCACGGCAACGACGACGGCCAGGCGTGGGACGCCGACTACGGCGACGGCACGCTGTACCAGTACAACTATTCGCACGGCAACACCGGCGGCACCGTGATGTTCTGCATGGGCAAATCCGTGAACAACACCTTCCGTTACAATATCGCGCAAGGCGACCTCAAGGGCGCCATCGACATCCCGGACAACCCCGACGCGCATGTCTATCAGAACACCTTCGTCATCCCCGAGGGCGGCACGATCATCCGCGACAACCACGTCGGCGGGCATGCCGTCGTGGAGAACAACATCTTCTACAACGCGCAAAGCGGCGCCGTTGAAGGCAATTGGACGCAGGGCGACTCCCCGGTGGTCTACTCCAACAACCTCTACTACCATTTCGCCGACATGCCGGACGATCCGGACGGCATCGCCGTGCCGCAGGGCGTGGCGGTGCTGCGCGATCCGGGCAGCGCGCCGACGGCACCCGACCCGAGCGGCGTGGTCCGTGAGCACGGCGATCCCGAATCCGTCACCGTGTTCGACGGCTACCGTCCGGTGGCGCAAGGTCCCGCCATGGGTGTGGCGAAGCGCATCGTCGACCGCAACGGCCTCGCGCAGGATAAGGATTTCCTCGGCAACGACGCGGCCGCGGGCAATGCCGTTGGCGCCATCGTCGTGCCATAGCGCCGCGGCGTCGCGTGGGCCATCGTGCGGTGGCGTCGTGCGCTGGCGTCGCATGGTGATGTGCGGTGGCGTGCGATGGTCCACGGTAGGCGTATACTCGAATACGACAAGGAAGTTAACAAAAAAAAGAGACCCTTGCCCTAGGTACCTCTTGAAAGGGTAGAACATGCCAGAAGTCATCATTGTCAAGAACGAAGCCGAAGCCGGCGAAATCTACGCCCGCGCGGTGGCCGACCTCATCAAATCCAAGCCCGACGCCGTGCTGGGCCTGGCTACCGGATCAAGCCCGCTGGCCGCCTATCAGGCACTGGCCAAAACGGTGAAGAACGAGAACATCGACATGAGCCGCGTGCGCGGCTTCGCGCTCGACGAATACATCGGCCTGCCGCTGAGCCACCCGGAGTCCTACCACAGCACCATCCACCGCACGGTGGTCGAGCCGCTGGGGATGAACCCCGAACTGGTGCATGTGCCGGGCGATGTGCTGGACGGCGCGCCGCTTGAGGACGGCGACAAGCTCGCCCACGCCGGTGCCGACTACGACGCGGCGATCGCGGCCGCCGGCGGCATCGACGTGCAGATCCTGGGCATCGGCACCGACGGCCATGTGGGCTTCAACGAGCCCGGCTCGTCGCTCGCCTCCGGCACGCGCATCAAGACGCTGGTCGAGCAGACCCGCGTCGACAACGCCCGCTTCTTCGATAACGACATCAACCAAGTGCCCACGCACTGCATCACCCAGGGCATCGGCACGATCATGCGCGCCCGCCATCTGGTGCTGCTCGCCTTCGGCGCGGGCAAGGCCGAAGCCATCGCGCAGACATGCGAGGGCGGCGTGAGCGCTTTCTGCCCGGCCTCCGCGCTGCAGATGCATCCGCATGCGACGATCATCGTGGACGAGGCCGCCGCCTCGAGCCTGCGCCACAAGGAGTACTACCAGTACGCCTACTCGCACAAGCCCGCCTGGCAGGGCATCTGATCCGCCCGACAGGGCGAGGAGAGCGAGGAACCATGGCTCAATCCCGAGAGAGCATCGTCTCCCGCGTCACCGACGCGCTCACCGGCGATCCGTCGCCGGTCGCGATCCGCGGCGCGCGCAAAATCGACGCGCGCGGCGAACGGTCGCATTGCTGGGTCGTGTCGAACGCCGACGGCGTCATCGAAGCCGTCGGCACCAATGACGAGGAATTCGAGTCGGCGTGCCGATCCGTCGGAATCGACCCGGGGGAGGGGAGTGCCGTCATCGACGCGGATGGCCGCCTGCTCACGCCCGGCTATGTGGACATCCACGCCCACGGTTCGTGGGAGCATAGCTTCGACGACGGTCCCGAAGGCATCGATATCGCCCGCGCCGGCCACGCCGTGCACGGCACCACACGTCAGGTGCTGTCGCTGATCACCAATCCGGTGGATGTGATCTGCGAGAACATCCGCAACGTGCGGGCCAAAATGGATGAACGTCCCGACATTCTGGGATGCCATCTCGAAGGTCCGTTTCTGGCGATGGCCCGCAAGGGCGCGCATGATCCGCAATGCCTGATCGACCCGGTGCCCGAAGTCGTCGACGAGATGCTTCAGGCCGCCGACGGCTGCATCCGCCAGATCACCATCGCGCCCGAATTGCCGCATGGACTCTCGGCGATCCGCCAGTTCGCCGCGGCCGGCACCGTGCCCGCGGTGGGTCATTGCGACGCCGACTATGCGATGGCCCGACGAGGCTTCGACGCCGGTGCCGGCATCATGACCCATATGTTCAACGCGATGAACGGCCTGCATCACCGCGAACCCGGCCCGATTCCTGCCGCCGTGGAGGATCCGCGCGTCACCGTGGAACTCATTAACGACGGCTTCCATGTGGACGATCCGATGGTGTCGCTGAGCTTCAGGTTCGCGCCCCACCGCACCGCGTTCGTCACCGATGCGATGGCCGCCACCGACTGCCCCGACGGGTCGTACAAGCTCGGCGCGCTGGACGTGAATGTGGTCGACGGGCACGCGCGTCTGGTCTCCAACGGCGCGATCGCCGGCTCCACGCTGCTGCTTGAAGTGGCGGTGCGGCGCGCGGTGAACGAGTTGGGCATCTCGCCGGTCGAGGCCGTCGAGGCCGCGACGCTCACCGGTGCCAAGGCCTTCGGCTATGACAAGCCGAATCCCGTCACCGGCGCGCCTCTGGGCCTGATCGCCCCCGGCTTCGCCGCCGACCTGCTGTTGACCGACCCGGACACCTGGACCGTCGAACAGGTCTGGTGCGCCGGTCGCAAGCTCAAATAGGCCGTGACGGACCTTTCGATCCAAAGACACGCCCCCTTTCGCGCATAAATGGCGCGGCAGGGGGCGTGTCGCGTTTGCGTTCTTTGCGGTGAGGGTCTAGTGTATCCATCAACAATGAAGTTTGTTGCCCTAGGTAAGTAAGGAAACTAAACTAAAATATTGGGGCGGAACCCATCCAATCCAAAACACCACTTGCTTGAGGCCTTGACGCATACGGTGCCCGCGAACGTCGCGAACACCTGACCAGTCGGCGTGGTTGCAGTGACGCGACACCGACACCAATCCTCACTGCAAGGCGGGAAGACGCCGCCGATACGAAACGGTCACAAGGAGAATGGACATGCAAAAGAAGCGTATCGTCGCCTCCACGGCGATGGCACTGGTCGCCGCGATGGCTCTGAGCGGATGCTCGATGGGCAGCCCCTCATCCGGCGGCTCCAACTCGTCGTCCGATGACGCGTCCGGCAAGACGATCACCGTCTGGGCCATGAAGGACGACTTCACCGACGAGACCCTCGACGCCATCAACAAGGCGTTCGAGGAGAAGACCGGCGCCAAGGCCAACGTCGAAATCCAGGAGTGGGACGGCATCACCACCAAGCTCACCACAGCGCTGTCCACCTCCACCCCGCCCGACATCGTCGATCTGGGCAACACGCAGGTGTCGGGCTTCGCCGACAGCGGCGCCCTGATGGACCTGACCGAGTACAAGGACGAGCTGAGCGAAGGCAACGAATGGGTCGGCGGCCTCGAAGAGCCCGCGACCATCGACGGCAAGCTGTACGCTGTGCCGGCGTTCGCCGCCGCCCGCGCCGTCGTCTACAACAAGACGATGTGGGCCGAGGCCGGCATCACCGAAGCGCCGACCACCTGGGACGAGTTCATCGCCGATCTGGACACGGTGGCCGCCGCCAACGCCGACAACCCCGACTTCATCCCGTTCTACCTGCCCGGCCAGAACTGGTACTCCGCCCTGCAGTTCATCTGGGACGCCGGCGGCGACGTGGCCTCCGACGAAGACGGCACCTGGAAGGGCACCGCATCCAGCGCCGAAGCCATCGAAGGCATGACCAACTGGAAGGACTTCCAGAACAAGTACTCCAGCGAGGCCTCCCGCACCGTCGACACGGCGAACCCGAACCAGAACCAGTTCCTCGCCGACGGCAACACCGCGGCCATCCTGGGCAACAGCAACGCGATCTCCGGCGTCAAGGAGCTCAACAGCGCCATGACCGACGACGATCTGGGCACCTTCGCCATGCCGGGCATGAGCGGCGAGAACCAGCCGTCCATGGTCGCTGGTTCCGACTGGGCCATCGCCGCCAAGAGCCAGAACCAGGACCTGGCCGTCGAATGGGTCAAGATCGCCGCCAGCGCCAAGATCCAGCAGGAGTGGATCTTCGCCCACGACGGCTGGATGCCGAACTCCGTGGAAGGCCTGGAGGAAGCCATGAACTCCAGCGACTTCCCCGAGGTGCAGCGTGGCTTCTTCGAGGCCGCCAAGAACTCGAAGGCCACCCCGGCCTCCCCGAACTGGGCCACCATCGAGGGCGACAAGTCCATCAACGAGTTCACCCAGTCCATCGCCACCGGCACCTCCGTCGAGGATGCCGCGAAGAGCTTCGACGAGCACCTGAACGAAGTGCTCGGCGAGTAGTCTCCACCGGCCTGAGGGAGCCGCGCCCACTGTTTTGTATGCATGCGCGGCTCCCGGCCTGTTCAACGCCATCCGTCACCAGGGATTTTGATATGACAAGCTCCACTCTGACACCGACCGCGCAGCACACCGGCAACGCTCCACGGCCAGCGCACACCACCTCCCGCACCCGCAAGACGATGAAATCGACGACCGGATTCACCGCGCTGCTGCTGACTCCCACCGGAATCATCCTCGCCGCGCTGGTCATCGTGCCGATCATCTTCCTGGTGTTCACCTCGTTCACCAACTTCAACCAACGTTCGCTGTTCACCGGCGAATTCGATTTCGTCGGCCTGTCGCAATACGCCTCCGCCCTGTCCGACGCGGCTTTCTGGCAGTCCCTGCTGCGCACCTTCCTGTTCACCGCCGCGCTGGTGGTCGGCAGCATGCTCATCGGCATGGCCGTCGCGCAGATGATGACCAAACTCGGCACGGTGATGCGCTATATCGTCACCTTCGCGCTGATCTTCGCATGGGCCATGCCGAACGTCGCCTCCTCCGTGGTGTGGAAGTGGCTGTTCCAGCCCGGATACGGCGTGATCAACTATCTGCTCACCAAACTGCGCATCTTCGGCGACGTGAGCAACCTCGCCTGGTCGAACAACACCACGCTGGCGTTCGTGTGCATCTGGCTGCTGGTGGTCTGGCAGGCCGTGCCGTACATCGCCATCACCCTGTACGCGGCGACCACGCAGATCGACCACTCCTGCATCGAAGCGGCGCAGCTCGACGGCGCTGGCCCCATCCGCACCTACTGGCAGGTCGTCGTGCCGCTGATCAAGCCCAGCATCATGGTGATCGCCATGCTGTCGGTGATCTGGGACTTCAACGTGTTCAACCAGATCTGGCTGGTCTCCCAAGGCGGACCCTCCGGCTCCACCTCCACCATCGGCGTGTTCACCTACAAGCAGGCGTTCGTCAACTTCGACATCGCGCAGGGCGCCGCGATTTCGGTGATCACCGTGCTCATCCTGCTCGCGCTCACCGGCGTGTACGTGCGCAATCTGCTCAAGACGGGGGAGGACCTGTGATGACGACCGCGACCAAACAAGCCGGCGCCCGCGCCGGAGCGAAGACGAACCGCAATCTCAACTGGCGCAGGATCGGCACCAACGTGCTGGCGATCGTATTCAGCGTCGTGTGGCTGTTCCCGGTCTACTGGATGACCATCACCGCCTTCAAGCCGCGCAGCGAGGTGATGACCACCCAACCGGTGTTCATCCCCACGCACTGGTCGTTGGAGAACTTCCAGACCGCGATGTTCCAGACCAACTTCTTCGTCAACCTGAAGAACTCGGTTATCGTCACCTTCGTGGCCATCGTCATCTCCGTGTTCTTCGCGTTCCTCGCCTGCGCCTCGCTGACCCTGTACCGCTTCCGCGGACGGCGCACGATCATGGTCATGATCCTGGCCATGCAGATGATTCCCGGCACCGCCATGCTGATCCCGCAGTTCATCGTGTTCAACCAGTTCGGACTGCTCAACAAATACATCGGCCTGATCCTGGCGTACATCGCCACCGTGCTGCCGTTCTCGATCTGGAATATGCGAGGCTTCTTCCTGTCGATTCCGAAGGACATCTTCGAATCGGCCCGCGTGGAAGGCGCCAGCGAATGGCAGATCCTGCGCCGCATCACCTTCCCGCTGGTGGCCCCCGGCGTGGTCTCGACCTCGGTGTTCGCGTTCATCACCGCATGGAACGACTACCTGATGGCCTACACCTTCATGAAGGACCAGACCAAGTACACGCTGCCGGTGTGGCTGTCCAGCTTCTCCACTCCCGCCGGAACCGATTTCGGCGGCCAGATGGCGGCGTCCGTGCTGTTCTCCCTGCCGGTTGTGGTGTTCTTCATGATCGTGCAGCGCAACATCGCCAAGGGCATCACCACCGGAGCGGTCAAATAGCGGGTGGCGCTCGCTTTGCGGCGCTACAGTGGGTATATGGCGCCACGGCGCCTGATCGCCCTAACAAGGAGGTTTGGACATGGGGCTCACCCGTCTATCCCATGCGCGTGACGACTATTCCGGCGCCGCGCCTTCGGATATCAGACAGCGCAACCGCACCGCGGTGCTGCGCGCCATCTACCCGAACGTATGGTGCTCACGGGCCGAGCTCTCCCGAATCACCGGCATGTCCAAAGTCTCAACATCCGACGTGGTGGCAGAACTGATCCATGACGGCCTCGTCACCGAAGGCGGGTACCAGAACTCCCCGAAGCCCGGCAAGCCCGCGCTGCTGGTCGGATTCAACGCGCAATCCATGAACGTGGTGTCGGTCGACATCTCGGAGGCCGACGGCATGCGGGGCATCGTCACGGATCTGGCTGGCAACATCCTCGAACGCGACCAGGAGGCCATCGTCGAGCATATGCCGCTGCGCACCACGCAGGTGGTGGAGTTCTGCGAGCGGCTGGTCGAGAGCGCCCACGCCCCGGTGCTTGGAGTGGCTGTCGCCACGCCGGGCACTGTGGACGAGCGCGAAGGCGTCGTGCTGGCCGCGCCCAACCTCGGATGGAGCGACGTGGAACTGGCGGCGATCCTGCGCGACAGGCTCGGCCTGGAGGCCACGGTGGCGAACGACGCCGACTGCGCGTTGTTCGCGGAGCGCTGCTTCGCCCAAGGCTCGGAGAACATGATGCTGGTGCAGGTGGCCAAAGGCCTCGGCGCCGCCCTGCTGATCGGCGGCAATGTGGTGCAGGGCGCGGACCACGCCGCCGGCGAGATCGGCCATGTCGTCGTCGATGACGACGGGCCGCAATGCGTCTGCGGCAAACGCGGATGCCTGGAGACCCTGGTCTCCACCCCGGTTTTGGAGCATCGCATAGCCCAGGATCCCGACCAGCGGGGCGACATTGTGGCCGACGCCGGTGCCATTCTGGGCCGCGCGCTGGCGATGCCCGTGGCGATGTCCAACATCAGCGAGGTGGTCGTCGCCGGCCCCGAGGATGTGGTGGACGACGAAATGGTGCGCGCGGCGCGGGACGTCATCAACGACATGGTCAGATCGCGGTTCATCACCGCCGTGAACGTGCGTCGGTCCCGACTCGGCGTCGACGCCGCGGCCCTCGGCGCGGTCGCCTTCGTGATGCGCGATCAGCTTCGTATTCTGTGACGGCCCGAACGCCGTCGATTCCACCTTCCGCGGAAAGGAACATTCATGCCCGCAACATCAGCGATGCCCGAACGAGGTCTGGCCTTGGTGCCGATGCCACGAGAAGTGGAGGATTCCGGCCGACGCTTCGTATTGCCGTATATGGGACGCATCGTGGAGACCGGCGAGGCGGGCCGACTCGACCCGTCGTGCGTGCTGGCCACACAACTGGCCGACGACATCGAGCGCGCCACCGGTCTGCGCTGGGATACGGCGAAAGGCGAGACCTGGGCGGGATTCATCCGGCTGAAGGTCGCCTCCGACCGCGATGCCGGTGACGCCGACGCGTCGACGATGGGCGAGCGCGCCTACCGGCTGGATATCGCCGACGACGGCATCACCGTCCTGGGCGGAGGTCTGCCCGGCCTACGTGACGGTGTGCAGACGCTGCGTCAGATCATCCGCCAATCCGCGCCTGCCTTGCCGCAGGTCCATATCGAAGACGAACCGGCCTTCGCGGTGCGCGGATACTATCTCGACGCCACACGCGGCAGAGTGCCCACACTCGACTGGCTCAAACAGTGGGCCGACCTGCTGTGCCTGGCCAAATACAACCAGCTGCAGCTCTACATCGAGCACAGCTTCACCTTCGACCATATGAGCGAGACCTGGCGCGGCGTCGGCCCGCTGACACCGGCGCAGATCATCGAATTCGACGGGTATTGCGCCGAGCGCGGCATCGAACTGGTACCCTCCGTCTCGACCTTCGGCCACCACTATATGGCGCTGCGCACGCGGGAACTGCGAGACTTGGGCGAATTCCCCGAACAGGCCGACCGCACGTACAGTTTCATCGAACGCATGGAACACCACACGCTCAACATCACCGACGAGCGCGCCTTCGACTTCTCCTGCTCGCTGGTGGATTCGTATTTGGAACTGTTCCGCTCGAAGAAGTTCAACATCTGCGCCGACGAGACCTTCGACCTCGGCAAGGGGCGGGGGCATGGGGAGGCCGAACGCCGCGGAGTGGCCGCGATGTACGCCGACTATGTGACCCGCCTGTGCCGCCATTTAAGCGAGCGGGGGCACGAGCCGCAGTTCTGGGGCGATATCGCCGTCGAAATGCCGCAGATCCTCGAATCATTGCCCAGCGACGTCACGCTGCTCAACTGGATCTACGAGCCCGAAGCCATCGACGAGAAAGTGCGTCTGGTCGCGCGATCCGGCGCGCGACAGATCGTCTGCCCGGCCGTGTGGGGGTGGAACTCGCTGCTGGCCCGCCCGCATGACGCATGGCGCAACATCTCCCGCATGGCCCGGTACGGCGCCCGCCATGGCGCCGAAGGCATGCTGGTCACTGACTGGGGCGACTTCGGGCACGTCAATGATCCGCGCATGTCGATTCCCTCCATGATGGTCGGCGCGCAATACGCGTGGGATCCCGAGGCGCTTGGCGACGCGGATGACCCCGAGGACGCCTCCCGTATGGAGGCCGAGCTCAACCGGCGGATCTCACTGGCGGTTTACGGCGACGCCGGCGGACGGCTGGTCGAAGCGTGGAGCGATGCCGCCCGGCAGGTCGCCTTCGGCTGGCATGATCTGGTCGGCATAGTGGAATTGGACGACGGCCGCGGCGGACTCAACGAGGATGTGCAGGCCGTTATGGCATCCCGATGCGAAGGCGACTGGCGCGAGTGCGTCGCCGCCGCATCCACGGTGCGTCAGGCGCGTGAAGCGTCGATGAGGGCGATGGGGGAGCGTCTCGACGCGGCCGCGACGATGAACGATGCGCTGATTGAGTGCCGCCGGACCATCGCCGAGGCGATCGCGGGAGCCAGCGGCGAGCGTGCCATGATGGCCCAGCCGTTGCTGCTCGCCTGCGAAGGCCAGCTGCTGCTCAACGACATCGGCGCGCATCTCGCGCACGTCTGGCGCGATGCCGACAGTGAGAGCGACGACGTGGAATCGGCCAAGCGCGGCCGTCTCCTCGCCGCACGCTGGGAGTCGTGGTTCGAGGTCTATTGCCGTATATGGCGGTCGATCAGCGAGGAGTCGGAGCTGCGCCGCATCGCGGATGTCGTGTGGCATACCGCCGACCTGCTGCGTGGCGCGTCCGTCACGGATTGACCTGGCGGCGAACGTCGTGGATTTCGCAGTTCAACGAAGGGTGTGCGAAAACTATGACGTTCGGGCAAATGAAAACGTCGTGCCTTTCGCACATGGTTCGTTAAAGTGCGAAAGGCACGACGTGTCGTTATAGGCACTGAGACGAACTCGGATGTCAGTGTCGCATGCCGCCGTACAGGAACAGTGCGTGGGCGTCGCCCTTGGCCTTGTTCTCGATGAACGTGCGGAACAGGGCCAAGCGTTCCACGGTGCTTTTCGCCAACGGTTCGGGCAGGTCATCCATGGCGAACCAGCCGACGTTCAGGCTCTCATCGTCGCCCACAAACGGTTCGGCGTTGCCTCCCGGCGCAACCTCGCATAGGAACGAATGGTCCATATACTGCGCGATGTCGCCGTTCGCATAGGTCATAGGATTCGGATCGGAGGTGACGGACACCAGATCGGTGACGACCGCGTCCACGCCCGTCTCCTCCTTGATTTCGCGCACCACCGTGTCGGCGGGCTGCTCGCCCGGCTCGTTGATGCCGTAGACCAAAGCCCATTCGCCGGTGTCGGCGCGACGGCCGAGCAGAATACGGCCCTGACCGTCGCGCACCAGACCGGTCACGCCCATCATCCACAAGAGATCATGACCGATCTTCTTACGCAAATCGAGTACGAATTGCGGCGTTGCCATAGTGGTCTCCTTGCCGATACTCCATTGTCGATGTCAAAACCGTCATTCTGAGCGGAACGCAGTGGAGTCGAAGAATCTCTCGATCTTCAGATGAGATCCTTCGACTCCTGCGCCGCCTCCGCTCAGGATGACGGGGGCTTGTTTGTCAGGGCGGTGGACGACGTCAGGCATTCGTGGCTTGGCTCCGCCTCCGCTCAGGATGACGTATCGATTAGGCCTTGGCGGCTTGATCGCGCATCCAGGCTTCGACTTCGTCGATCTCCTTCGGAATGCCGGCGGAAATCCATTCGGGGCCGTCGGCCGTCATCAGCACGTCGTCCTCGATGCGGATGCCGATGCCGCGGTATTCCGGTGGAATCAGCAGATCGTCCTCGCGGAAGTACAGGCCGGGCTCGATGGTGAAGATCATGCCTTCACGCAGCGGCGCGCCCTGATACGCCTCGAAGCGGGCCTGCGCGCAATCGTGCACGTCGAGACCGAGATGATGCGCCACGCCGCAGGCGAGCCAACGGCGGTGATGCTGGCCTTCGGGGGAGAGCGACTCCTCCACGCTCACCGGCAGCAGACCCCACTCATGCAGACGCTCCGCGATCACACGCATGCAGGCATGGTGGATGTCGGAATACGTGGCACCGATCTTGGCCGCCTCGAAACCGGCCTGCTGGGAGTCCAGCACCGCCTGATACAGCGTCTTCTGGAAGTCGGTGAACTTGCCGTTGGTGGGGAAGGTGCGGGTGATGTCGGCGGTGTACAGCGAATCGACCTCCACGCCGGCGTCCACAAGCAGCAGGTCGCCGTTCTTCACCACGCCGGTGTTGCGCATCCAGTGCAGGATCGGCGCATGCGGGCCGGAGGCGATGATCGAGTCGTAGCCCACGGCGTTGCCCAGCTCGCGGGAGACGGAATTGAACGCGCCCTCGAGCACGCGCTCGGAACGCGGCTGGTCGAGCGCGGCCGGCAGTGCGGTGAGCAGACGGTCGAAGCCCGCCTTGGTGGCGTCCACGGCCTTGCGCATCTCGACCACCTCATAGGCGTCCTTGGCCATGCGGGCCTCGGCGGCGAACTCGTGCAGCTTGTCGTCATCGGCCGTGTTCTGATCCGGATCGGCGAAACCATTGGCCTGGCGGATGCCTTCCACCATGGCGGTGATCTCCGGGTCCGTCTCGCGCACCACGCGCACGCGCACCGCGCCGGCCTCGGTGCCCACGTCCTTGCCCAAGGCATCGGCCAGTTGCGCGATGTCATGGGTTTCGATGCCCGTCATCGCGGCCATCTCCTTGACGCCGGCGCGCGGGCCAACCCAATACTCGCCGTAGTGGGCGTTGCGGAAGAAATCGGTGGTGCTGTTGTCGGCGCGCGGGGCGACGAACAATTCCGGCGTATGGGTCGCGCCGGCCTGCGCCTGAGGCGAGGCAGGATCGAGCGGATTGAGTACCAGCACCGCGCCGGCCTCATAGTCCACGCCGAGACCCGTGTAATAGGCGAAGGTGGTGTCGGGGCGGAACATGTAGTCGCAGTCGTTGCTGCGCACCTTCGGCTGGCCCGCGGGAATCACGATGCGCTCGCCGGGGAAGGCCTTGCCCAGCGCCTCAAGACGGGCGGGTGTGTACTGCGCGGCCTCAAGCGGCGCAATGTCGGGATCGCCGTCGGCCCAACCGGAACGCATGAACTCCTCGAACGCGGCCGACTGCGGGCGCAACGAACGGTTGTTCACACGATCGGAGACCTCCTGCTCGCTTTCGGCTGCGGCGGCCTGTTCCGCGGCCTCGTATTCCTTGTCTTTGTCGGTGATGACCTCACCCATGCTCAACACTCCTTTGCATGTTCGCTCGCGATATGAATACCGCACCCCATCGTAGTCCGAACCATGATAACGAGTTGGCACTTCGAGCGTCGAGTTGGCACCCGCGCCGCGACCTCTTCGTCGGCGATCCGCGGCATCCCGCCGATGCTCGAGCGAGGCTCCGGCACTCGGGTGCCAACTGGAGGCATGAAGTGCCAACTCGAGGTTGAAGGCAGTGACTGGGAGGTTGAAGGTAGTGACTAGAATGGGGGAAGTTTGCAAACTATGAGAGGAACCCATGTCATTCGAGCATCCGAACCGGAACAACGAGACCATCCGCGACGTCGAACTGGACATCATGAGCCGTCCGACGGAGCATAACACCACGAATCTCGACCTCGACCGCATGAGCCTGATCCTCGACATCATGGGCAACCCCCAGGAGTCGTTCCGCGTGATCCATGTGACCGGCACCAACGGCAAAGGCTCCACCGCCCGTATGTCCGAGGCGATCTGCCGCGCCTACGGCATGCGTACCGGTCTGTACACCTCGCCGCATCTGGAGAAGGTCAACGAGCGCATCGCCATCGACGGCCAGCAGCTCTCCGACGACGACTTCATCGACGTGTGGGATCAGACGAAGGACCTGGTGGCGCTGGTCGACGCCAAAATGGAGGAGCTGGGCAAGCCCCGCATGAGCTTCTTCGAGGTGCTCACCGCCATGGCCGTCTGGAAGTTCGCCGACGCGCCGGTGGATGTGGCCGTCGTCGAAGTCGGCATGGGCGGTCGTTGGGACGCCACCAACGTGCTCGACGCCGACGCGGCGATCATCGGACCGATCGATATGGACCATATGCAGTGGCTGGGCGGCAGCGTCGAACAGATCGCCGGCGAGAAGGTCGGCATCATCAAACCCGGCTGCACCGCCGTGATCGGGCCTCAGCCGCATGAGGACGCCGTGATGCCGATTATCGAGCAGGCCGCGCAGGCCAACCATGCCACGCTGGTGCGCGACGGCTACGAGATGGAGGTGGGCGAGCGTATGCCCGCGGTCGGCGGACAGGTCGCCACCCTGCGTACCCCGAACGGCACCTATGAGGGCGTGCCGATCGCCAAATTCGGCGAACATCAGGCGCATAACGCGCTGGCCGCCTTGGCTGCGGCCGAGGTTGTGATTCCGGTCGCCGGACCGTTGGACGGCGATGTGGTGGCCGAGGCGCTCAGCCAGGTCAAGGTGCCCGGACGCATCGAACAGATCCGCAATTCGCCGACGATCATTCTCGACGGCGGCCACAACGTGAACGCCGCCGAAGCCCTGCGCGAGGCGTTGGAGGAGAACTACGACTTCAAGCAGCTGGTCGGCGTGATCGCCATGATGCGAGACAAGCAGGTCGAGGAGTATCTCGGCGTGCTCGAACCGCTGCTGTCCGCCGTGGTGGTCACCGAGAACTCCTGGCGCGAACGCGTCATGCCCGCCGACGAGCTCGAACAGATCGCCGTGGAGGTGTTCGGCCGCGACCGCGTGTTCAAGCAGTACGAACTGCCCGACGCCATCCAAGAGGCGGTGAATATGGTCGACGCCGAAGACGAGGTGGGTGTGGGCTACGGCTATGGCGTGCTGATCTGCGGCAGCTTCGTCACCGCCGGCGACGCGCGCGCGATGCTTAAGGAACACGCCAGCCCGGTGATGAAGCAGGCGATGAGCATCCACCAGCCGGCCGTCGACCCCTATGACGAGAACGAGGAAACGGACGAATCCGACGACGATTGGGACGCGACTTCGGACTCCGACGCCGCCTAGAAACCGACGCAGAACTGACGCATATGTACCTTAAGGAACTCACCCTCCGCGGATTCAAATCCTTCGCATCGTCGACCACGTTGCGTTTCGAGCCCGGCATCACCGCCGTCGTGGGCCCCAACGGCTCCGGCAAATCGAATATCGTCGACGCGCTGACCTGGGTGATGGGCGAGCAGGGGGCGAAGAACCTTCGAGGCACCTCCATGGAGGACGTGATCTTCGCCGGCACTTCGTCCCGCCCGCCGCTGGGCCGCGCGCAGGTGAGCCTGACGATCGACAACTCCGACCACACGCTCGACATCGACTACACCGAAGTCACCATCTCGCGCACCATCTTCCGCAACGGCGGCTCGGAATACGCGATCAACGGCTCGCAATGCCGCTTGCTCGATATCCAAGAGCTGCTCAGCGACACCGGTTTGGGCCAGCAGATGCACGTGATCGTCGGACAGGGGCGTTTGGACGCTATCTTACGCGCCGACCCAAGCGGACACCGCGCGTTCATCGAAGAGGCCGCCGGCATCCTCAAGCATCGCAAACGCAAGGAACGCGCGCTGCGCAAACTGGCGAACACCGAAACCAATCTGTCCCGTCTGGACGATCTCTTGGGGGAGATCCACCGCCAGTTGGGTCCTTTGGGCAGGCAGGCGCGCATCTCCCGCCGGGCCGAATCGATTCAGGTGAGTCTGCGTGACGCGCAATCGCGTCTGTACGCCGAAGACGCGCAGCGCTCGCTGTTCCGACGCGAGTCGGTGCGCGGCGAACTGGCCGAAGTGCGCGGCAGTCTCGCCGAGGTGCAACGCGATTTGGCCGAGGTCAAGGTGCGTATCGAACAGGTGGAGGCACTCAGCTCGCAGTCCAATCCCGCCATCGACGAGGTGAACCGGCAATGGCGCGAACTCTCGCAGCTTGAGGAACGGTTCACCTCGCTATCCAGCGTGGCGCAGGAGCGTGTGCGTTCCCTGCAGGGGCAGATGGTGACCAATCTGGGGGAGGACCCCGAACTGCTGGAGCGGCGCGCCAAAGAGCTTGAGGAGCAGGCCACGGCGCATGCCGCCATGGTCGACGACGCGCGGCTCGCGTTGGACAAGGCCACCGAAGAGCGAGCCGACGGCGAGAAGAAACTCGCCTCCGTGCGGCAGACCTTGACCGAATTGCGTAAAACCGCGCAGGAACGCGACACCCAGATCGCACGTCTGCGCGAGATGATCGCCCGCGAGGAGTCGGCGGTGCAACTGGCGGAAACGCGTGCGAAGGATTTCTCCACGCAACGTGACTCCCTGAGTGCGCAGTGCGACGAGGCTGTGGTTCAGCGTCAGGCTTTGGAGCGTGAATCCGAGGAATCCGCGGATGATGACGGCAAGGCTTTGGACGAGGCGCGTGCTGTGCTCGCCCAGTGCCGCGAGGCTCTCAACGACTTGTTGGACCGCCAGCGTGACGTGAATGCCAAAGCGATTTCGGCGCAGGCCAAAGCCGACGCGTTGCAGGACACCTTGGAAAGCCGCAACGCTTCCGGCGCTTTGGAGAAGGACGAGCAGGTCGGTGCGTTGGGGCGTCTGACGGACGCCATCGTTGTGGCCGAAGGCTGGGAGGAGGCCATCGCCCATGCCTTGGACCAGTTCGCCAGCGCCATCATCGTGCCGGGGGAGGATCATATGCTGCACGCGCTGCGGCGCGCGCATGAGGACCGTCTCGGCAAGGCGGTGCTGCTGCATCCCTTCGATGATGCCGCCGCGGAAGGCGACGGCGAATCGAGCGCGTTGTGCGCGGCGCGATTGGTGTCCGAGAACACGCATGGGTTGGCCGGCGGAAAGAACACGGCCATTGTGGCCGCCGTGCGTCGACTGTTGGCGGATATCGCCGCGGTGGAGACGCTTGACGACGCCGTCACCGTGGTGCGCGACAGCGTGGCGAATGGTGGACCTTGGCGACAGGCGGTGACCAAGGACGGCGAATTGGTGAACGCCGTCGGCGCGATCGGCGGCTCGTCGCTGTCGCAAAGCGATCTGTCGTTGGCGGCTCGCCGCGACAAGGCGTTGCGTCAGGTCGAAGAGTTGACAAAGCAGGGCGAATCGCTCGCCGAAGAGGTGTCCGAAGCCACGGTCCGACGTGATGCGGCCGGCCGCGTGGTCGACGCGGAGACGGCCAAACGCACCGAAGCGCGGTTGAAGGCCGAGCAGGCCGCGAAGTCGTTGAAGGCCGCGGGCGACCGCGTGGCCACCTTCGAACGACAGATCACCGCATTGGACGCCAAAATCGCCGACAATACCGAAAGCCGCGAGGCGCATCAGCTCAAACTCGACGACTTGAACAGGGCGTTGCATGCGGCCCAAAACTCCGGCAGCGAGCATGCCGATTCCGACGAGCTGGCCCAACGCGAACAGCAGCTCGAATCGGCGTTGAACATGGCCCGCGAGCATGAGGTCGCCGCAAAAATCGCATGGACCGAAACCAGCCGGAAAGCCGAATCCTTGGCAAGGCAGGCGGGACTGTTGCGTGACAACGCCAAGGAGGCGGTCGAACGGCGGGCGCGCATCGAGGCGTTGAACGAACGTCGCGCGGCGCAGTCCGAACGCATGGCGACCATCGCCGACCAGGCCGCCGAGGCGGCGCGGCTGGTGTCCGGAGCCGTCGCCGGAGTCGTGGCCAGGCGTGAGGAATTGCAGGCGGCCGCCTCCAGCCATGACGAGGAGCTGAAGACGCTGCGTGCGCGGCGTAACGAGATCGAACCGAAGGTCACCGATCTGACCGGACGCGAGCATGTGCTCGACGTGAACCGCGAACGTCTGGCCGCCGAACACGGACAGCTCACTCAGAAGGTCTCCGACGAATTGGGTATGACCTTGGAGGAGCTGATCGCCGGATACGGCCCCGACCAGCCGGTGCCGGTATTGGACGACAACGGCAATCCCGTCCCGCTCGAAGAGGGGGATGATTGCCAGACTGTGCCCTACAATCGGGCGGAGCAGCAGAAGCGGCTTGAGAAGGCCAAGCGGGACTTGGCGGCGCTGGGCAAGATCAACCCCTTGGCCACGGAGGAATACGACGCGCTGCAGGAACGCAACAAGTATCTCAACGACCAACGCGCCGACGTGGCGAACAGCCGCGACGATCTGATGCGCCTGATTAAGGACCTCGACACCACCATGGTCGACGTGTTCGCCAGCGCCTTCGAAGACACGGCCAAAGCCTTCGAGCAGATGTTCTCCACGCTGTTCCCCGGCGGGCAGGGCAGACTGCGTTTGGAGAATCCCGACGACATGCTCACCACCGGCGTGCTGGTTGAGGCCAGTCCGGCGGGCAAGCGCGTCAAGCAGTTGAGCCTGCTGTCGGGCGGCGAACGTTCGTTGACCGCGCTGGCGCTGCTGTTCGCGATCTTCACCGCGCGTCCCAGCCCGTTCTACGTGATGGATGAGGTGGAGGCCGCGCTTGACGACGTGAACCTCACCCGACTGATCAACGCGTTCAACGAGTTGCGCGAGCATGCCCAGCTCATCATCATCACGCACCAGCAGCGCACGATGAGCATCGCCGACGCCCTGTACGGTGTGACCATGCGCGCCGACGGCGTCACCGCCGTGGTCAGCCAGAAACTCGAACGTGACGCGTGAGTGGTCATCTTGGGGTTGGAGATGCCTCGACTTCGCTCGGCATGACGAGGCGTGGGATGGAGATGCCTCGACTTCGCTCGGCATGACGAGATATGGGATGGGAGCGAAGTCGAAGAAACTGACTAACGCAGGCGACGGCGCAACGATTGCAGCAGGCGAAGCGCCGTGTAGAACAGGGATTTCACCGGCACGTCGCGGCCGGGCGCCACGGGGGTGATCTCCTCGGTGAACTTCGTTTTGAACTCGTTCAGGCCCTTGAGGGACGGGGCGAAATCCGAGCCGATGCCCATCAGATCGTATTCGGTGATGCCCTGCTCTCCCAGAACGCAGCATTCCGCGTACAGCAGACGGTCCGTCACATGCAGTCGCATCACTTCGGAGCGCATGCCTGCGTAATAGCGCACCGCATGGGTGCCATTGATGGTCACGATCGACCATGCGACCACGCGTCCGTCGATGCGGGCGGCGAACACACGGCAGTGCTCCGCGCCTAAAGCGGTGATCATGTCGGTGTAGTCGCTGATTGGCGCGGGGGTGAAGCCGTCGCGCTTTCCGGTTTCGACCATCACATCGTAGTATTCGGTGAAATCGGCCATCGCCTGTTGCGTCTCATCCGCGCAGACCGCGGGGCACTCGCGCAGCGCCTTGCGCACATCGCGACGTCCGCGGCGCTTCATCCGCGTGAGGATCGCGTCGTCGCCGCCCGTCACGTCGATCACCACGGTCTGGTCGTACGGCACGGTGGAGAGCACCGGGAACGTGCCCGCCTCATGCCACAGATCAAGCCGCAGGAACGCGATGTTCGTGCCGCGCTTGCGCGCTTCGGCCTTCAACGCGGCCACAACCTCGCGCTCTTCGGATTCGGTGGGCCGCTCCTGCCAGGTCGGGCCGTGCAGGGATCGCAGATAGTGGTATCCGTGGGTTTCGAAATCGATCAGGGAGAGGAATGCGATGGTGTCGCCGTCGCGCTTGACCAGATAGCAGCCCCACGGCGTGCGTCCGTTGATGCCGGCCTGATATGCGGCCCAGACGCCGGTCTGCTCGATGGGCAGCGTGACGCCCTGCTCACGCGCCTCCTGTTCCAGCCGAGCCGCGTCCACCTGTTCCAATGTGATCATGCTTGTTCTCCTTCGTATACCTTGCGTAGCTTGGCGCAATCCCGGCTCGACGGCCCGTTGCGGCGACCTCGTGGAATATCAGTGCTCAGCGAGACCGAACAGCCGTTGAACGATGCGGTCGTCACCCTCGAACGGCACATGCTTGTGGTGGTCCTTGATCCAGCGTTCGTCGCCTTTGCCGATGAGCAGCAGCACATTGAACCGGTCGGCGTGCGCGCGGGCGTCGTACACCGCGTTGGCGATGGCCGAGGGGCGGTCGTCGATCACCGTGGAACGCACCTCGGGGTTGGTCACATACCCCTTCATCTCCATGCAGATGTCGATGAACGGTTCGGTATCGGTGTCTTCCGCGGTGAACACGAAATTGCTGATGCGGTTCTGGGCGGCTTCGACGATCTCCTGACGGCGGTCGTAGGCTTTGTTGCCCGCTGAGCCCGTCACCAGCGTGATGCGCGGATCGAGATCGGCGAAGCGGTCCTCGACGAAGTCCAGCAGCGCCGTCACCGACGCGTAGTTGTGCGCGTAATCCACGATGGCCAACGTGTTCGACTGGGTGTCTTGGAATTGCTCCATACGCCCGGCGATGCGCACCGACTCCATGGCGTGCAGGGCTGCGGCATCGTCCGCCTTGACTCCCGCGGCGAGGGCGATCGCCACGGCGGCTGCCGCATTGCGGTAGTTGAAATCGCCGTCCAATGCCAGATGGTATTCACCCAGGTCCATGATGGTGCCGTCCGCATCGCGTGACGTCATATGGAAGGCGCTATGGGAGGCATCGGTTGGGGCTGCCGCGACCACGGCTTGATCGGAGCCGTCCGCGCTTCCCATGACGAATCGGCTGACGGGCACGCCGGCCGCGGCCGCGTCCTCAAGCACGATGCCGGCGTGGTCAATCTCCTCGCCCAACACCAGCGCGCGCGAGTTGGCGACGATCTGCCGCTTGCAATAGAAATAATCCTCGAATGTGGGGTGCTCGATCTCGCTGATATGGTCGGGGGAGAAGTTGAGGAACGCGCTGACATCGAACGTGAGTCCATAGACGCGGTCGACCTTGTACGCCTGCGAGGAGACCTCCATCACCAGATAGCGCATACCGTTGTCGACCGCCGTGCGCATCATGCGGAACGCGTCCATCGACTCGGGCGTAGTCAGATCGGATTCCTCATAGGTGTGTCCGTCCAAACAGTTGTCGACCGACGAGAACAAGGCGGCTTTGCCCTGCGAGGCGGCGTTCAGCACGGCTTGGGTGAAATACGTGGTGGTGGTTTTGCCTTTGGTGCCGGTGATGCCGACCACCGTCAGCTCGTCCTGCGGGCGGCCGTAGAACTCCGAGGAGAGCAGGCTCATGGCTTTGCGCACGTCGTTGACGATCAGTCCGGGAGCCGAGGTGACGGCGGAATAGTCCGTTTGCGCCACATAGGCGGCCATGCCC
The DNA here is from genome assembly GCF_056356295.1 of Bifidobacterium sp. LH_558. Taxonomy (NCBI): domain Bacteria; kingdom Bacillati; phylum Actinomycetota; class Actinomycetes; order Bifidobacteriales; family Bifidobacteriaceae; genus Bifidobacterium; species Bifidobacterium sp. LH_558. The sequence goes on from NZ_JBKETZ010000005.1 coordinate 157,433, forward strand.
TTATCGTCGATATTCTCGAGATACTCGGCTTTGAACTGTCCTTTGCAGAACAACAGCGCGCCGGGCGCGGCCTGCCGGGTGTCGTAGGTGACGGAATCGAATCGCTCGTCGGCGGTCGATATCCGACGGGCATCCATCGTCCATATGTCGCCCTGAACGATTTCGCGGAGCAGATGGTGACGCTTGAGCAGATCGGCGGCCGTAGCCAGTGTCAAAGCCATGGTGTTCTTTTTTCTCCCTTAACGGTTATAACGAAGAGCCATTCTACCCGTTGGCATGTGCGTTTTTGGTGGTAGTAGGGATTCGGGAGGCGGCGAAGGGGCAAAAGCCGTGGGTCGACGGGTTAGAATGGTGCATCGTGACGGAAGAACAGACGGAGACCATGGCCGAACGCCGAGCGCGATTCGAGGAGCTTGCCATGCCCGCCGTCGACGTGCTCTACCGGCAGGCGATGCGGCTGACGAACAATCCCGAGGATGCGCAGGATCTGGTGCAAGACACCTTCGAACGCGGATTCAAAGCCTTCGATTCCTTCGAGCAGGGCACGAACTTCGAAGCGTGGATGACCACCATCGAACGCAACGCGTATTTCAACCAGTACGCCAAGGCGAAGCGCCGCCCCCAGCGGGCCAACGATTCCAGCGGCGAATACGATGACTGGGATATCTACGCCGCCTCCGAACATTCCTCCGAAGGAATGAAATCCGCCGAACAGGAGTATCTCGACGCCTTCGCGCCCGAGGAGATCATGGCCGCGCTCGCCAAACTCAGCCCGGAACGCCGCCAGGTGTTCATCGACGCGGCGATCGACGGCAAGTCCTACCAGCAGGTGGCCGACGAACAGGGCGTCAAAATCGGCACGGTGATGAGCCGTCTCAACCGCGCGCGCACGCAGCTCAAACGCGAACTCGCCGTCTACGCCAAAGAACGCGGATACGACACGCGAACCCCACGCGGTTCACTATCCGCGCAATCCCAGCAAAGCCGCGATAATGAAAGCAGCAACGTGGCCGTCGGTGGAAGGGAGCGAGCATGAACGATCCCATCGAACGTCATCGTCATATCTCCATCACCCATACGGATGCGGACGGCACGGTGACCCATACGGACGTGCGCATCACCGCCGTGACCACGGTGTGCGAAGATCAGACGGATGATGCCGCCCGTATGGAAGGTGAGGGCATCTCGTCGCGAACGGTGATCAAAGCCACCCGCGTGGATGGGGCGGAGGAGTGTTTCGACCCGTCCACATGCTGCGACGAGCGCGAACAGGCGCTGATCGCGATGCTGCGATCCTATCTGCGCCCCGAACAGGCGCCTGAGTGTCTGATGTCGCGTCTGCGTGACGCGCTCGACCATTGCTGCAAGGAATAGCCCGCGGAATACGAAAAACCCGCCCAGCTTTCGCTCGGGCGGGTTTCCACGTTTCTTGACGCGTGAGATCAGGCGTTTGGGCGCTTGCCGTGGTTGGCGGCCTTCTTACGACGATCCTTGCGCTTGCGTCCGCGCATGCCCATGATGGACTCCTTTACTTATGATGAATAAGCCTACGGGATTATCGCACACAGACGCGACTTCAGGCAAGCCGGCCGTCCGTTCGGCGGTTTGCCCGAAGCCGCGTCGGTGGCTTCGTCAGGCCTGCTGCGCGCTGAGGAACAGCGCGGTGGAGCTGGTCTCGCCCGGCTTGATGACGATCAGGTCGTTGCCGGTGTTGAAGGCGTTGGCGTAGGCGGTCTGCGGTTCGACCGCGGTGCCGGCCGGATGCTGGAAGGCGGGGAACTTAGTGCCGGTGCACACCTGGAACGAGGTGATGGTCTCGTCGCCGCCCACCTTGATGGTCAGGCCGTCGGGGCGCGTGAACGTGGCGGTCACAGTGCCGTCGGCGTCGTGATGCAGGCCGGTCCACGCATCATCGAACGGCTGCTCGGTGAGCAGGGTGGGCTGGCGCAGATCGTACTTGGTGCCGTCCACCGGCTCGGTGCCGGTCGGGATGAGGTTCTCGTCGACGGTGACATGCGTGTCGGCCGGCACGGTGAGGGAGCACTGGGCGTTATGCTCGTCGATTTCGTCGCCGTAGCCGTTGAAGCCGTTGTCGAGCCACGGGTGGATCGCCAGAGCCCACGGGGCGTTCGCGTCGCCGTGATTGGTGGCGGCGATCGTGATGGACAGGCCCTTGTCGCTCAGCTCATAGGTGGCGGTGACGACGATGTCGAAGGGGTAGCCGTTCATATGCGGAGAGCGCCACGACAGCGTGACCTTGGCCTCCTCAAGGCTCACCAGATTCCAATAGGAGCGGTAGCCGTAGCCGTGGATGGCGGTGTTGCGGTCGTGCTCGTCGATGGGCAGCGTGTAGGTCTTGCCTTCGAAGGTGTAGGTGCCGGCTTCGATGCGGTTGGGGAAGGGGATGAGGATCTGGCCGTGGCAGCAGGTCACGAGATCGTCGGCGCCGAGCGGCACGATCACGTTCTTGCCCTGATAGGTGAGCTTGCGCAGCGTGGCGCCGAGCTGGGTGACGACGGCCTGGTAGTCGCCGTAGGAAATCGCGTACTGCTGTCCGGTGCGCGGAGGCAGGTTCGTGCATGCCATATGATCACTCCCAAAAGTGCTGATGTCGTTGTCCGATAACGATTGTTATCGCTAACGCACTAGTTTAGTACCTGATGGGGTTCCGGCGCGCTGGGCTCCGGACGGGCCCATATCGGCCGGCTCCGCACGTAGGAGCTTGGGGGAGGTCGTCTCGGGCTTTCGGGCCGATACACGTGGGCCGATACACTGGAAAGTCGTAAAAGCAACAAGGAGGCGACCGCAAGATGGGCAAACGTATCGTATTGGCGGATCCGCGCGGATTCTGCGCCGGGGTGGACCGGGCGATCCTGACCGTGCGGACGATACTCAAAGCCGCCGGCGACGGCGCGTCCCCGCGTGCGGACGGTCTGCCCCCGGTATATGTGCGCCGGCAAATCGTGCACAACCGCCACGTGGTCGAGGATCTGGCCGCGCAGGGTGCGGTGTTCGTCGAGGAATTGGACGAGATTCCGGACGAGGCCGGCCCTGCGGGCATTCCGGTGGTGTTCTCCGCGCATGGCGTGTCGCCCGCGGTGAAAAGCGAAGCCAAGGAGCGGGGATTGCATGTCGTGGACGCGACCTGCCCGCTGGTGGGCAAGGTGCATCGCGAGGTGCTGCGTTTCGTGCGCGAAGGATACGAAATCGTCTACATCGGGCATAACGGCCACGATGAGGCGGTCGGCGTGGTGGGGGAGAGCCCCGAGCACGTGCATCTGATCGAACGCGCCGGCGACGTCGCGACCCTGCAATTCGAGCCGTCGACCAAGCTGGTGTTGCTCAGCCAGACCACGTTGAGCATCGACGAGACGGCCGAGACGATTGCCGCCCTGAAGGCCCGGTTCCCGTGGATCGAGGAGCCGCCGAGCTCCGACATCTGCTATGCGACCAGCAACCGTCAGGCCGCGGTGAAACTCGTGGCGGAGCAATCCGACGCCGTGGTGATCGTTGGCTCGGCGAATTCGTCGAATTCCGTGCGTCTGATGGAGGTCGCGCAGGAGGCGTTGGCCGGCCGCGGCGACGCGCACCGCGTCGACGACGCAGGCGAACTGGATCCGGCATGGTTCGAAGGCGTCGAAGCCATGGGCGTCTCTTCGGGTGCGTCGGTGCCCGAGGAATACGTCGAAGGCGTGGTTGCGGCCTTGCGGGATATGGGCTACGTCGACATCGCCTCCGTGGAGACCATCAAGGAAACCATGCATTTCGTGCTACCGGCGGAACTCCGCCGGTAGCCTTCGCAAGACTGCGTCTTGCTCACTTCACCTATGGGACACCCCACTGGGCTGTCCCATGACGGTTCAGCTGGCGGAACTCCGCCGGTAGCCTTCGCAAGACTGCGTCTTGCTCACTTCACCTATGGGACACCCCACTGGGCTGTCCCATGACGGTTCAGCTGGCGGAACTCCGCCGGTAGACGTAATAACGAGGAAGCCCTCGCCTTGGGGCGAGGGCTTCCTGATGAGTTCTTGGAGAACCGTTGCGGCCGTCAGACCGCGGTGGGTCACTCGGAGATCTCGGCGAAGTACAGCAGGGTGCGCACCATGTTGCAGGTGAAGCCGTACTCGTTGTCGTAGAAGGACACGGTGCGGGCCAGGGTCACGCCGTCAACGGTGTTGACGTCGGTCTGGGTCGGGTCGAACACGCCGCCGTGGGTGTCGCCGATGATGTCGCCGGAGACGATGCCCTCATCGTTGTAGCCGTAGTAATCCGTATCGGAGAACGCGGCCTTGAAGGCTTCGTTGATCTCGTCGGCGGTGGTCTCGACGTTCAGCACGGTGGTCAGCTCGGTGACGGATCCGTCCGGAACCTGCACGCGCTGGGCGTGGCCCTGCAGCTTGCCGTTGACTTCCGGAACGACCTTGCCGATGGCCTTGGCGGCACCGGTGGAGTGGGCGATGGTGTTCACCGCGGCGGCGCGCAGGTCGCGGCCGGACTTGGTGCCACGCGGGCCGTCCAGAATCATCTGGGTGCCGGTGTAGGCGTGGATGGTGGTCATGAAGCCGGCCTTGATGCCCCACTTGTCGTTGAGCAGCTTGACCATGGCGGCCATGGAGTTGGTGGTGCAGGAGCCGGCGGAGACGATCACGTCGTCGGCCTTGAGGATGTCGTGGTTCACACCGAACACGACGGTCGGGGTGTCGGCGTCCTTGGCCGGAGCAGAGATCAGAACCTTCTTGGCGCCAGCGTTGAGGTGGGCCTGGGACTTCTCGGCGGAGGTGTAGAAGCCGGTGCACTCGAGCACGAACTCGACGCCGTCGTTCTTGACCCACGGGATGTTGTTGGCGTCCTTCTCGGCGTAGACCTTGTATTCCTTGCCGTCGACGATGATGGAGTCCTCGGTGGCCTTCACGTCGACCAGAGTGCCGTCGTCGTGCTTGAAGGTGCCATGGGTGCTGTCGTACTTCAGCAGGTAGGCGAGGGCGGCCGGCGAGGTCAGATCGTTGATGGCGGCAACTTCGATGTCACCAGCCTGGCCACCGCGAGCCTGAAGCTCGAAGATGCGGCGGAAGGCGAGACGACCGATACGACCGAAGCCGTTGATACCAATCTTAACTGTCATGTATTTCTCCCTTGGGGATAGGCCTTGGCGCACGGTGGCGCGGCGGCCATTGTTTACCAACGTTCTTTACTCTAATGCGTTGCCTGTACTTACGCCAACGTTTTGGCGCGTGTTTTCAGCCGGATGGCGCAATTTTCCGTGAACGCTCACAATTTATAAGGACTCTCCGTCAGCCATGAAACAGCGGGGAGAGCAGTTCGGACTGATGGTCGTCGATCGCGCCGAAGGAGGCGGCTTGGCTCACGCCGCTCGACCATTCGGGCTGGGGCGCCTCCACGGGGTAGGTGACGACGATGGTGCCCTCGCGCACGCTGATGGAGGATTCCACGCCGGGCAGGAACTCGTTGCTGACGCCCAGCGCGTGGCTGTTGGTCCAATCCACGGATTGCGTCTCGTATTTCAGCCCCCGGATCGTCACGCCCAACGCCGTGTCGGAATGCGCGAACACGGAGACCATGCGCCGCGCGGCCACCTGGTTCGCGGGGAATCGAATCTCACCATCGGTGACGGCCGTGGCCACGCTGCCGTCGCCATGCAGAAAGCCGATGCCGCCATGCTGCGCGATGCCCGCCAGCAGCTGCAGATTCGCCAACGCATGGTCGAGACGGCCGCCGAGCCCGCCGAAGATATGGAACACGCGAATGCCTTGGTTCCATCCGACCTTCACCGCCTGCGGCATGTCGGTCTCATCCTTCTGCGCGGGCAGCGCGATGGTGCGCACGCCCTCGCCCGCGGCATCGCCATCCGACAGGGGATTCGGCGCGGCACTGATCGAATCGAAATCGCCGATCGCCACATCGGGCGTGACGCCCAACGAAAGCGCATGGTCGTAGCCGCCGTCCGCGGCCACGACCAGCGCGCCTTGGGGAATGACGGGAACCTCGTCGTAGTAGCTTCCCGCCCCGAACACCACGCATACCTTGCCCATATCGCTCATACCGGCCAGTGTACGCGCCCGATGCGGCTCGCGGGGCGGTCGTCATCCCTGTCGAACGCATCGTGTCCCGAGCCGGCTTTCGTCCCGAGACGGCTTGCGCCCAAGACATCGGGTTCGCTGTGCAAAAAACATCCACGCGCCGGCACATGGGGCTGGTAGTCTAAGCGCAGTTCAAATTCGCGCGCATACGAGAGGGAAGAATCAGCATGGCGGTGAAGACGCAGGACAGCGAACGGCCCATCCTCACATCGAAGATCTTCCTCTACATCACGGAGTTCTTCGCGGGCATGGCCGTCATGGCCGCCGAGCTGGGCGCCTCGCGACTGCTCGCACCCTACTTCTCCAGCTCGCAGATCGTATGGACCATCATCATCGGCACCATTATGATCGCGCTGGCGCTCGGCGCGGTATTCGGCGGCAAATGGGCCGACCGCGATCCGAACCCCGACAAGCTGTACTTCCGCATCATGATCGCGGCCGTATGGATCGCGCTGATCCCGCTGGTCGGCAAATACGTGATTCTGGCGATCTCCGGCCTGCTCATCGTGAGCGTGTCGACCAACTTCCTCATCGTCGCGGCCTTCGTCAGCTGCATGGTCATCTTCGTGCCGCCGCTGTTCCTGCTCGGCACCGTGACCGCCGGGCTGAACAAATTCGCCACCGACTCGCTCGACGACAACGCCTCCGTGGTCGGCCGGCTCTCCGCATGCAACACCATCGGCTCGATACTCGGCACCTTCCTGCCCACCTTCGTGACCATCCCCGCGGTGGGCACCTTCGTGACCTTCCTGATCTTCTCGGGCGTGCTGCTGCTGATCCCCTTGGTCTACTTCATCTCGATCAAAGCCCGCCGCATCGCCTGCGTCGTCTCAACGCTCATCTTCGTGGCCACCTCCTGCGTCTCGCCCCTAAGCGGCTTCGCGTTCTGGGAGACGAACCTCGCCTACGAAGGCGAATCGATCTACAACTATCTGCAGGTCAAAAACCTTTCCGACCGCACGATCCTCTCCACCAACGTGCTCTTCGGCGTGCAGTCCGTCACCATGAAGGACGAAGGCCTCACCGGCATGTACTACGACACGGCCCTGGCCGCCCCCGCGCTCGCCGACAACGCCGACTCCGCCCTGATCCTCGGCATGGGCACCGGCACCTACGCGCGCCAACTGAGGCAGTACTACCCGGATATGGAGATCACCGGCGTGGAGATCGACGAGAAGATCACCAAACTGGCGGGGGAGTATTTCGACGAGCCGGCCGACGTGCCCGTCTCCACCTACGACGGCCGCGCATGGCTCGCCGCCAGCGGCGACACCTACGACGTGATCATGGTCGACGCCTATCAGGACATCACCATACCGTTCCAGATGAGCTCGGTGGAGTTCTTCGAGATGGTCAAGGAGCATCTCAACCCCGGCGGCGTGATGGTGGTGAACATGAACATGATCTCCGACGGTGAAGGCTCGATCAACGAGGCGCTCACCGACACCATCGCCAGCGTCTTCGGCGAACGCAACATGCTCACCGCCGACGTGCCGAACACCACCAACCGCGAGCTGTTCGCCAAAACCATCGGCGAGGACAAATCCACCAAGGGCGCGAGCGACATCAAACGCGATGCCAAGGCGATCCCGCTGCGCTCCACCACCTACATGCGCACGCACAGCGACGAGCTCAAATGGGAGATGGACGAGGTGGCCGCGCGTTTCGAAGAGGTCGACGAGCCGGATGCGGACGCGACGATCCTCACCGACGACCAGGCGCCGGTCGAAGTGCTGGGCATGCGCGCCATCGACCAACTGATCGAACGGGAGGCGGAACCCTACCGCGAGATCCTGCGCGAAGAGGGGATCTCCGGCCTGCTCGACGCGCTGCGCTGACACGCGGCCGGCCCGCGTGTCGCGGTTGTCCGACCATATGGTAGTATCGACAAGGCTTGAGAAATCAAGAAAGCGGGAATTCCCCACCTGGAAGCCTTTCAGGGCTTCGGGTTCAAGGCAACAGCCTCACCGTTCCGGGCGCTCGACGCGCGGGTAGAGAACGGTTTGCGACACTTTAAGGTGTCCATATGCGATTGCGCGCGATATAGGGCGCAGGTTGTGGCTTGCCATGAACACGAAGCTTGAAGACATCCAGTCCGGAACACCGCTGAAGGAACATGAGGATTGGAGTCATCATCAGCGACGAACCACGCATTAACGACGAGATTCGCGTCCCGCAGGTGCGCCTGATCGGCCCGAAGGGCGAGCAGGTGGGAGTCATCGCGACCGCGGTCGCCCTCAACCTGGCGAAGGAAGCGAACCTCGATCTCGTCGAGGTGGCGCCCAACGCGAAGCCTCCGGTTGCGAAGCTCATCGATTACGGCAAGTTCAAGTACAACGAGAAGATCAAGGCTCGTGAGGCTCGCCGGAACCAGAGCACGGCGGAGATCAAGGAGATCCGTTTCCGCCTGAAGATTGACGACCACGATTTCGAGGTGAAGAAGGGCCATGTGACCCGCTTCCTCAACGGCGGCGACAAGGTCAAGGTCACGATTATGCTGCGAGGCCGCGAACAGTCCCGCCCGATCGGTGGCGTGGAGCTGCTGCAGCGTCTGGCCGCCGACGTCGAGGAATTCGGCACGGTGGAGTCCCAGCCGAAGCAGGAGGGCCGCAACATCATCATGACGTTGGCACCCAAGGGCAAGAAGGTGCATACCCAGTCCGAGCAGCGTCGTCGCGGCGACCAGTCCCGCGCCGAACGTCAGGCTCGACAGGCTGCGCGCCTTGCCGCCAAGCAGGAGGCCCAAGCCCAGGCCGTGGCCGAGGCGAACGCCAAGATCGCACCCCAGACTTCCGAACAGAAGAACAACACCAAGGAGGGCAGCAATGCCGAAGATGAAAAGTAATTCCGCCGCTTCCAAGCGCGTCCGTGTCACCGGCAAGGGCAAGCTGATGCAGGTCGGCAGCGCCATGCGCCACAACCTTGAGCACAAGTCGTCCCGCAAGCGTCGCGCGCTGTCCAATGACGCCGTAATCGCCGCTCCGCAGGCCAAGAAGCTCAAGCGCATGCTCAACAAGTGAGCCCCACCGGAATTTACGACCTTTAAGAAAGCTGAGGAATAGAATATGGCACGTGTCAAGCGCGCAGTGAACGCCCACAAGAAGCGTCGCGTCGTTCTCGAGAGGGCTTCCGGCTACCGCGGCCAGCGCTCCCGTCTGTACCGCAAGGCCAAGGAGCAGCTGCTCCACTCCTTTAACTACAACTTCCGCGACCGCAAGGCTCGCAAGGGCGACTTCCGCAAGCTGTGGATCCAGCGCATCAACGCCGCGGTCCGCGCTGAGGGCATCACCTACAACCGCTTCATCCAGGGCCTGAAGCTGGCCGGCATCGAGCTGGACCGCCGCGCTCTCGCCGAGCTGGCCGTGTCCGATCCCGAGACCTTCAAGGCCATCGTGGACGCCGCCAAGGCCGCCCTGCCCGAGGACGTCAACGCCCCGGTCGAGGCCTGATCGATTCTTCTGACACGATGCCCCGCTCGCCACAGGTGAGCGGGGCATCGTCGTATCTGATGGCATCGCGCGGCGAACCCGCCGTAATACACTGGAGCCTATGACTTATGGATTCGCGCCGCTGCTTGAGCAGTTCCTCGCCCATATCGATGTGGAACGCGGATTGGCTCCGTCCACGGTGAAGGCCTACGAATCCGATCTCGGCAAATACTTCGACTGGCTGGACGCGCAAAGCATCGACGACCTCTCCCACATCACCCGCCATGACGTGGAAGGGTATGTCGCCTCGCTCGACGACGCCGGCGAAAGCGCGCGCAGCAAGGCGCGCCGCCTCGCCAGCGTGCATGAATTCCATAAATTCGCCCTGACCCAGCACGTCGTGGCCGATGATGTGTCGGCCGCGGTGAAGGCCCCCAAAGGCGCGTCCACGCTGCCGGACGTGCTCACGGTGGACGAGGTTGCGCAACTGCTCGACACGGTCGCTCCGACTGCTCCGAACAGTCCGCATACTCTGAACGCCCCGAACAGTTCGACTGCTCCGAACTCTCCGAACGCCGAAGACGCCTGTTTCGACGCGGTGACGCTGCGCGACAAGGCGTTGCTCGAATTCATGTACGCCACCGGATGCCGCGTCTCCGAGGCCACCGGCGCGAATCTCGAAGACATCAACCTCGACGAACAGGTCGCCAGACTCATGGGCAAAGGCTCCAAACAACGTCTGGTGCCGGTCGGAGGCTACGCCTGCGTGGCATTGCGGCGCTATCTCGAACGCTCGCGCCCCGAACTCGAACGGCGCGCGAAACCCACGAACGTGGAGAGGCGCGCGTTGTTCCTCAACAAGCGGGGGCGGCGTCTCTCCCGCCAATCGGTGTGGGAGATCGTGCGGGGCGCGGGGGAGCGCGCGCATATCGACAAACCGCTGCATCCGCACACCCTACGGCATTCCTTCGCCACGCATCTGATCCAGGGAGGCGCGGACGTGCGCACCGTGCAGGAGCTGCTGGGACACGCCAGCGTCACCACCACGCAGATCTACACGCATGTCGCGCCGGAGAACCTTATTGAAGCGTATCTGACCGCGCATCCTCGCGCGAGGTGACTCCGACAATAGGAGATGCCTCGACTGTGCTCGGCATGACGATCCCGCGGTGAAGCGGGCGGACGCGGTCGGTGCGCGGATTTGGCATCAATCGACTCCGCTCGGCATGACGATCCCGTGGCGATGCGGGGTGGAACGCAGACGGTGCGCGGATTTGGCATCAAACGACTTCGTCCGGCATGACGATTCCGTGGTGATACCGGGCGAAGTCGGGTTTTTCGGCGTGGCAGTCTGCCTCCGGACCGGATGACACGATAGGCTGATGGGGTGGAAGACGAAACGTTTGCGCAAGGCTCGCTCGATTTGGGCGATATGGCGGCGAGGGATATTGCTAAGGTGAACACTATGCCTACGGATTTGCTTGGACGCGTCTACGAAACCTTCCCCGCTCCCGAACCGCTGCGCCAGCACGGTCCGGCGCGGGTCATCGCCATGTGCAACCAGAAGGGTGGCGTGGGCAAAACCACCAGCTCCATCAATATCGCTGGCGCGCTCAGCCAGTACGGCCGCCGTGCGCTGATCGTCGACTTCGATCCGCAGGGCGCGGCCACAGTGGGCTTGGGCATCAACGCGAACACGGTGGAGAACACCATCTACACGGCGTTATTCAACCCCTCCATGGATCCGCATGAGGTGGTGCATCACACCGCCTTCGAGAACATCGACATCATCCCCGCGAATATCGACCTGTCCGCGGCCGAGGTGCAGCTGGTCACCGAGGTGGGGCGCGAACAGGTGCTGGCCGGCGTGCTGCGCAGGCTCAAGCCCGAATACGATGTGATCATCATCGACTGCCAGCCCTCGCTCGGCCTGCTCACCGTCAACGCGCTCACCGCGGCGGATGGCGTGATCATCCCCGTGGCGGCCGAGTTCTTCGCCCTGCGCGGCGTGGCCTTGCTCATGCAGTCCATCGAGAAGGTGCAGAGCCGCATCAATCCCGACCTGCAGGTGTACGGCGTGCTGGTGACGATGTTCACCAAAACGCTGCATTGTGAGGAAGTGCTGCAGCGCATCTACGAGGCGTTCAACGACAAGGTGTTCCACACGGTGATCTCACGTTCCATCAAACTGCCGGATTCCACTGTGGCTGCCGCTCCGATTACCATCTTCGCCCCCGGGCACAAAACCAGCAAGGAATACCGCGAGGTGGCGCGCGAGCTGGTGGCGCGGAGCATCATCGCCTGATGCGTCGTCTGGCATGCACGGCGTCCCGGCGGACCTGCCGTGCCGCGTTCGGCCGGCCCGCGCAGTCGCGTATGACGTATGGAATCGTGGTGAGCCATGGATGAGATGGACCAGCTGATCGCCGACCATGCGGGTGACTCGACCGAGGCGGAGTCCGCTTCCGGATTCCACGTCGATCTGGAGGTGTATTCCGGCCCCTTCGATGCGCTGCTCGGCATGATCGCCAACAATCGCCTGGAGCTCACCGAGGTGTCGTTGTCCACCATCACCGAGGAGTTCCTTGCCTACGCGCGCACATTGGATTTCGCGCGCAATATGGATGAGGCCAGCGCTTTCCTCGACGTCGCTTCGATTCTGGTGGAGGCGAAAAGCGTCGCCCTGCTGCCGGGCGGCGAGGACGAGCGGCGCGACGAGCAGAGTCTTGAGGCCTTGCGCGAACGCGACCTGCTGTTCGCGAGACTTCTGCAATACCGCGCGTTCAAACAGGCGTCCAATGATTTCCGCGCGCGTTTCGCCGCGAACTCCGGACGTTTCCCGCATCCGGGCGTGATGGACGATACCGTGGCGGCTATGCTGCCCGAACTCGCCTGGACCTTGGGCGCGGAGGATCTGGCCAGGTTGGCGGCCCAAGTGTTCGCCAACGCGCCCGTCTCGCAGGTCAGCGTGCACCAGCTGCATGTGCCGCTGGTCGACCTGCGCGCGCAATCCGCCTTGGTGCGCGACCGGCTGCGCGCGTTGCCTGCGGGGGAGTCGATCACCTTCGCCCAGCTCACCGAGGACGTGGAGCATCGCATTGGAATCGTGGCCCGGTTCCTGGCCGTGCTCGCCTTCTTCAAACAAGGTGCCGTCCAGTTCAAACAGGACGGACCGTATGCGCCGCTGCACCTGAGATGGGTGTCCGGCGTGGACGACGAGATGTCCGACGTGAATATCAGCGAAAGGGATTTTGCGTAAAGATGAACAGCGTGAATGCCGCTTCCAGCCGCCCCGAATACGTGGATTTCACCGTGGAGGATTTCCCCGGAGGCCTGAACGCCTGCGTGGAGGCGATTCTGATGGTCGCCGACCAGCCGCAGCAGGCCGAGGATCTCGCGCGCGTGCTCGCAGTGGGCGAGGATGTGGTCGAACAGGCGTTGGCAACGTTGTGCGAATCCTATGAGGCCGAACGGCGCGGATTCGAACTGCGGCATACCGCGCGCGGATGGCAGTTCGCCAACCGTTTGGAATTCGAACCGGTGGTGTCCGCCTTCGTGACCGACGGGCAGACCGCCCGACTCAGCCAGGCCGCGTTGGAGGCGCTGGCCATTGTGGCCTACAAGCAGCCGGTGACCCGCGCGCAGATCGCCGCCATCCGCGGCGTGAACTCCGACGGTGTAATCCGCTCGCTCACCGTGCGTGGACTGGTGCGCGAGGAGGGCACGGATCCCGACTCCCGTGCGGCGCTGCTGGTCACCTCGGGTCTGTTTTTGGAGAAGATGGGATTGGAATCCCTAGACCAGCTGCCGTCGTTGGCGCCGTTCATGCCGAGTCCGGAATCCGCGTTACGTGAGGCGCAATCCGAGGAATAGCGCCGATTTCCGGCAAATGCACGCAACACGCCCGACTACTTATGGTCATTGTGACTATAAGTGATATGCTCATGCGCGACCACATAGGAAGGCGCGCGCATGGGCATCGGCAATGTTTCGGAGAGACGGCTGCAATCGCCGCACGTCGGTGTCTCCGTCGTCATTCTGGCGTTGGGCCCCGGTTCCACCGCCACTCCGCCCGCGCCCGCCGGTAACGACGGCACCGCCTCGCATCATCGCCTCTGGCTGCCTTTGGTGCGCCGCACCCGCCAGCCGTACCGCGGCATGTGGGCGCTGCCCGGCGAAGGCGTCCGCTCCGACGAAACCCTGGAACACGCCGCCTGCGAGGCGTTGGAATCCACCACCGCGCTGGCCGCGCGCTATCTCGAGCAATTGCACACCTTCGGCGGGCCAGTCCGTTCACAAGGCGGCCTGCCCATGGTCTCCGTCGCCTATTGGGCGATGGTGGGGCAGTTGGAGGCTCCCGTGGCCGATTCCTCCGACAATGTGCGGTGGTTCCCCGAAGACGAGCTTCCCGAACTGGCGTTCGACCATCGGCAGATCATCGACTACGCGCTGCGACGCCTGCGCACGACCATCGAATACCCCGACGTCGTCGCACGTCTCGTCGGTCCCACCTTCACCTTGCGGCAGCTGCACGGCGTGGTCGAGGCCATCGCCGGACAGTCGGTCGATCTGGCCAACTTCCGTCGCAGAATCCTCGCCTCGGGCGAATTGGAGGATACGGGGGAGAAGATGCGCGAAGGCCGCCAGCGTCCCGCCGCCGTCTACCGCTACACACCACGCGCCGAACGCGACGCCGCCGCCTGGACGCGCGGACTGTTCGGCGACGAACTCCATCGTCTCAACCAAGAGCTGCGGCTGAAGCGCGAGACGGACGAGCGCGCCTTCGACGATCCGCTTTCGGCGTTGGTTCCGCACCGCGGATAGAGACGCCCCCACATTCGTGGCATGCCGTCGGCACGCCGCCCAACAATAACCACCACCATTATGAGAGAAGGAATGATGAGCGCAGCACAGGCATCATCATCGCAATCCACGGCCGCGCGAGAAGGGGGCATGCCGACCCGCAACGAGCGTCTCGACCGACTGCCGTTCAACAAGGCGCATCGCAAACTTCTGGTCGCCTCCGGCATCGGCTGGGCCTTCGACGCCATGGACGTCGGCCTCGTGTCGTTCGTCGTGGCCGCCATCGCCGCCGACCCGCATTTCAACCTCAGCGCCACGGAGAAATCGTGGGTGCTGTCCATCGGATTCGTCGGCATGGCCATCGGCGCCGCCCTGGGTGGATATGTGGCCGACCGAGTGGGGCGCAAAACCGTGTTCGCCGCCACCCTGGTGATCTTCGGACTGGCCAACGCGGGCATGGCGTTCAGCTGGACGCTGGCCGCGCTGCTGATCGCCCGCTTCGTCATCGGTTTGGGATTGGGCGCCGAACTGCCGGTGGCCTCCACGCTGGTCTCCGAATTCTCGCCGACCGCGCAGCGCGGACGTATGACCGTGCTGTTGGAATCCTTCTGGGCCGTCGGATGGATCGTCGCCGCGATGATCGGCTATTTCGTGATTCCGAACACCGGCGACTGGGGATGGCGTTGGGCGCTACTCATCGGCGCGCTGCCGTTGCTGTACGCCATCGTCACCCGCGCGCATATTCCCGAATCCGTGCGCTTCCTCGAAGCCCAAGGGCGCGAGGACGAGGCCGAGAAGGCCGTGCGATACTTCGAAAAGGCCTCGGGAATCAGCCCCGTCGCCTCTCCCAAGGGGCATCCGCTGCCGAAGATCAAGACACGCGAACTTTTCGGTTCCAAATACATCGCCCGCACCGCGGCCATCTGGGCCACCTGGTTCTTCGTGAACTTCTCCTATTACGGCGCGTTCACCTGGATGCCGAGCCTGCTGGCCGACCAGTTCGGCTCATTGACCAAATCCTTCGGTTACACCCTGGCGATCTCCATCGCCCAGCTTCCCGGCTACTTCCTCGCCGCATGGCTGGTGGAGGTCTGGGGTCGGCGCAAAACCCTGAGCGTGTTCCTCGCCGTCTCCGCCGTGGCCGCATTCCTGTTCTCCCAAGCTGGTTCCGTGGCGCTGGTGCTGGTGTTCGGCATGCTGCTGTCCGCCTCGAACCTCGGCGCGTGGGGCGTGCTCTACGCCGTGACTCCGGAGATCTATCCGACCCGTCTGCGCGGTGCCGCGGCCGGAGCGGCCGCCGCCTGCGGTCGTGTGGCAGCCATCATCGCGCCGCTGCTGGTGCCGTGGTTCCTGACCATGTCGGGCGGCGACAAGACGGTCGCCTTCATCATCTTCGCCGCCGCGTTCGTTCTGGCCTGCGCCGCAGCCCTGTGCCTGCCCGAGCGTAAGGGCCTTGATCTGGAGGATTAAGCCCGGTTTTCGACTCCGCGCGCGCATTCCGCAGGAACCGTTCGTTAGGGCGGCCTCTTCTGCGGCATGCGCGCGGTTTTCGTATGCGTCGGGGCTGTCGGGCAATGCGCGTAACATTGCGTCGGTTTGTGTGTAAGGGGCCGGCGATTCGCCGGCAGTCAATCAAGAACCCAGAAATCAACAGGAATTAAGAGAGGTATTTCATGGCGGTTCGCGGTGATATCCGTAATGTGGCGATTGTGGCTCACGTCGACCACGGTAAGACCACGCTGGTCAATGCCATGCTCCAGCAGTCCCACGTCTTCAACGAGCGTGAGGAAGTCCCCGACCGCGTGATGGACTCCAACGATCTGGAACGCGAGAAGGGCATCACCATTCTCGCCAAGAACACGGCCGTGCAGTACACCGGCCCGCTGGCCGAGAAGTACGGCCACCCCGAGGGCATCACCCTCAACATCATCGACACCCCCGGCCACGCCGATTTCGGCGGCGAGGTGGAACGCGGCATCTCCATGGTCGACGGCGTGGTGCTGCTCGTCGACGCCTCCGAAGGCCCGCTGCCGCAGACCCGCTTCGTGCTGCGCAAGGCCCTCGAGGCCAAGCTGCCGGTGATCCTGTGCGTCAACAAGGTGGACCGCCCCGACGCCCGCATCGAAGAGGTGGTGGGCGAGGCCTCCGACCTGCTGCTCGGCCTGGCCGACGATGTGCAGCACGAAGGCGTCGACCTCGACCTCGACGCACTGCTCGAACTGCCGGTGATCTACTGCGCCGCCAAGGCCGGCTACGCCTCCAACAACCAGCCCGCCGACGGCGGACTGCCCGACAATGAGGATCTCGAGCCGCTGTTCGAGGCGATCATCTCCAACATCCCCGCCCCCGAATACGAGGAGGGCGAGCCGCTGCAGGCCCACGTCGCCAACATCGACTCCTCCGACTTCCTCGGCCGACTCGGCCTCGTGCGCATCTACAACGGCACGCTGGAGAAGGGTAAGACCTACGGCCTGAGCCGCGTGGACGGCTCCATCGCGAACTTCCGCGTCTCCGAGCTGCTGCGCACGCAGGGCCTGGAGCGCATCCCCGTCACCTCCGCGGGCCCCGGCGACATCGTCGCCGTCGCCGGCGTGAACGACATCATGATCGGCGAAACCATCGTCGACCCCGCCGACCCGAAGCCGCTGCCGCTCATCCACGTGGACGATCCGGCCATCTCCATGACCTTCGGCATCAACGACTCCCCGCTGGCCGGCACCGAAGGCAAGGACCACAAGCTCACCGCCCGCATGATCAAGGATCGCCTCGACCGCGAGCTCATCGGCAACGTGTCCATCAAGGTGCTGCCCACCGACCGCCCCGACGCGTGGGAGGTGCAGGGCCGCGGCGAACTCGCGTTGGCCGTGCTCGCCGAGCAGATGCGCCGCGAAGGCTACGAGCTGACCGTCGGCCGCCCGCAGGTGGTCACCAAGACCATCGACGGCGTGATCAACGAGCCGATGGAGAACACCACCATCGACGTGCCCGAGGAATACATGGGCACCGTCACCCAGCTTATGGCCGACCGCAAGGGGCGTATGGACTCCATGACCAACCACGGCTCCGGCTGGGTGCGTCTGCAGTTCACCGTGCCGAGCCGTGGCCTGATCGGCTTCCGCACAGCGCTGCTCTCGTCCACCCGCGGCACCGGCATCGCCTCGTCGATCTCCGCTGGATACGCGCCGTGGGCCGGCAAGATCACCATCCGCCAGAACGGCTCCATGGTGTGCGACCGCAAGGGCATCGCCACCCCGTACGCCATGCAGCGTCTGCAGGCACGCGGCAACTTCTTCGTCGATCCGCAGTCCCCGGTGTATGAGGGCCAGGTCGTGGGCGTGAACAACAAGCCCGACGAGCTCGACGTGAACATCACGCTGGCCAAGCATATGACCAACATGCGTTCCTCCACCGCCGACGTGCTCGAAACCCTCACCCCGCCGATTCGCATGAGCCTCGAGGAGTCGCTGGACTTCGCCAACGAGGACGAATGCGTCGAGGTGACCCCCGAGTCGATCCGCGTGCGCAAGATCATCCTCGGCCGCGAAGAATGGTACAAGTGGCGCGCCAAGCAGCGTCGCCAGAATGCTCAGCAAAGCTGAGCATTCTACTGAACCGTCGTTCTTTTCGTCATCCTGAGCGGAGCGCGTAGCGCGGAGTCGAAGGATCTCCTGACCGTCGGTTGCGTGGTGCTGAGATTCTTCGACTCCTCTCCGCTTCGCTCAGAATGACGGGGGCATATTGCGCTTCGCTCGGGATGACGGGTCTGTGGCCCGGAACGTCATGGTTTTCAGCATCCTCTCTTGGAAAAGGGAGGATGCTTTTGTTTTGGCGGCGCTACACTGGCAGATATGAATCGACCTGAATCCGCCTATGAGAACGCTTTGCTACCGTGGAGCCACCGCCAGAACGCCGCGGTGCGCATCGCCCTCACTCTGCTTGCGGGTGCGGGCGCGGCCCTGATCGGCACTCTGGCACATCGCATGGGCGCAGCCTACAACATTCCCTACGGTCTTGCGCTGGCCTTCGCGATCATAGGACTATCCGCGTGGAGCGCGCGGGCCAGACTCGGCGTCAGCGGGCTGGCACTGCATCTGATCGCTTCGTCGGCCGTCGCGTGGGGTGTGGCGATGAGCGCCACCAGCTCCAACGTGCTGATTGTGGCCGGATTCAGCTCCGAGGTGCCGTTCTTCAGCGAGCACGCGGGATACATCTGGCTGTACGGCCTGATCGTCCTGCAGGTGACGATGGTGGCCATGCCTAGCCGCTGGTTCACGGTTCCTCCCAGAACCGTTCTCACCCAAGAGTCAGAAAACCATGACGATGCCGAGCCGGACACCGACGAGCAATAATTCGGCCCGCATGTTTCGACGGTGATATTCGCGGATACGGATGTTCGGGTAGGCAAACCGCAGCTGGAAACCCAGTCGAAGTGATGTCCGCGGATGCGGGTGTCCAGATGCACGGCGCGCCCGCGAACAGGTACAGTGAAGCCTATGACTGGAATAACGCTGACCTATCTGGGGCCGGAGGGCACGTTCACGCATCAGGCGGCCATGACCGCGGCCGACATGCTCGCGCCTCTGTTCGAGGGGGAACGCCCCGAACTCATCGCCGCGCCCGACGTGCCGTCGATTATGCGGGCCGTGGAGGCGGGGGAATCCTGGGGCGTGATCGCGTGGGAAAACAATGTTGAAGGCTATGTGGTGCCGAATCTCGACGCGCTGATCGACGCACGAGACATCGCCGGTTTCGCCCGCGTCGGAATCGACATTACCTTCGACGCCTTCGTACGCGACGACCCCGCCAGCCCCTCCGACACGCCTCCCTCTCGTCATTCCGACGCGCCTTCTTCTCCCCCCGACGCGTCTTCTTCTCGTCATTCCGAGCGCAGTCGAGGAATCCCACCCGCCGAGCCAGCCGACGCCGCCGCCCTCCGCGCCCTGCGCGGCGCGACCGTCAGCGCCCATTCGCACGGCCTCGCCCAATGCAAACGATTCATCGCCGAATACGGTCTGGTTCCCGAGGCGGCCAGTTCCAACGCCGCCGCCTGCCGTGACCTCAAACCCGGACAGGTGGCGTTCGGACCGTCCATCTGCGGCCCGCTGTACGGTTTGCACACCGTCGCCAAGGGCGTGCAGGACTACCAAGGCGCCCACACCGAGTTTCTGGTGCTCGCTCCGCGCGCGACGGTGATGGATTTGCTAGCCCAGGCGCGCGAAGACGAGGTGGCCGAATACGAGACCATCATCACCTTCATCCCCTTAAGCACCGGCCCGGGCGTGCTGGCCGACCTGCTCGACGTGCTGCGCGACGCGGGCTTGAACATGACAAGCTTCATCTCCCGCCCGATCAAAGGCCACGACGGCACCTACAGCTTCATCGTCACCATCGACGCCGCGCCATGGCAGAAACGCTTCCAAAACGTGCTTACCGAAGTGGCCGAGCATGGCGACTGGGTGAAAACCCTCGCCGTGTATCCGCGTCGGGAGCGGCCGAACCCGCCTGTCGACGATTGGATGCTGCCCCAAGGCGGCGTGCATCTCGATGAGGCGCGTCTGCCCGAGGGATTCGACCATGACGACGCGGTGAGAAGGGAACTGCTGTGGTAGAGACGAACGTCATCGAAAATCAGACGCCATCCGGCGGCGATCCGTCCGTCATCGGCGTGGTCGGACTCGGTTTGATCGGCGGATCGCTCGCCCGCAGACTGGTCGCCCGCGGTCGCACGGTGGTGGCGTGGAACCATCGCCCGCATCCGTACGAGCAGGCGCGGCGCGACGGCATCGTCTGCAAGGATTCGCTCGCCGAACTCGTAGCCGCGAAGCCCGATGTGGTGGTGCTGTGCAATCCGCTGAAGGCCATGCCCACCATCCTCGCCGAACTCAAGCCGCTGCTGGACGCATGCCCGAACGCCACGCTCACCGATGTGGGCAGCGTCAAAGGTATGGTGCGCGAACAGGTCGAAGCCGCCGGTCTGGGGCATCGGTATGTGGGCGCGCATCCGATGGCCGGCAACGAGCGTTCCGGTTGGAGCGCGGCCGACCCGCATCTCTACGATGACGCCCTCTGGGCGGTCACCGTTGACGGGCACACGGCGTACGAACGTTTCCTCACCGTGATCCGCTTCGTTATCGACGCGGTGGGCAACCGGGCGATCGTCCTCGACGACGACACCCACGACCGCGCCGCCGCACTGATCTCCCACATGCCGCATGCGGTCGCCACCGCGCTGATCAACGAACTGGTGGATGACCCCATCCGCAATATCGCCGCCGCGCTGGCCGCCGGCTCATGGCGCGACATGACTCGTGTGGCGCTGACCGATCCCGAACGCACGCGCGCGATGATCGAAGAGGACGCGGCCAACGTCGAAATCCTGCTACGCCATATGGCTTCCCGGCTCAACGCCGTGGCCGACCGGCTGCACGATTCCGACGCGTCCGCGTTGACGGAGTTCTTCGCCGCAGGCCAGCCGTTCAGGGACTACAAGGCGGCAACGAACGCGCAAGCGACGACAGGCGAGGCGCATGCCACGAATCATGCGAACGCCGCCGCGGCGCAACCGTTGACGGTTCCCCAAGACGGATGGCAGCGGACGCTGCTGGAATCGGCGTTGCGCGGCGAGCATATCGTCGCCGTCACCGGCGACCGTGAGATGCGTGTGGCCGTACGCTCGCGCGTGTGAGCGTACGGCCACACGCCGGACCGCCCGCCTTACGATTACGGACGGAAGTTCGGACGTTCGGGAACGGGTTTGATGGTGGCGATGGTGTCGGCTTCGATGGACACGCGCTGGGCCGGGCGTGAGCCGTTGGCCGCTGCGTCGCGCATCAGCTCGAGCGTGCGGCCGTCCCAGGCACGCACATGGCCTACGAAATCACGGAATTTGGTGCGATGGTCGGTCGGGTCGACTCCGTCGATTACCCGAACCACGATGCGCGATCCCGCCGGTATCTCCTGTGGCAGCGCCATGATAAGCCCCTTTCGTGAAACGACGATGTCCGACTATTCATCAGAATACTCGGGTAAGCTGGCGGATACCGTGAACATCAGGGGAGGGGAGCCAATGCCATGCGTTTCGACGAGCAGCTGCACGAGTATCTCTCCTATCTCAAAGCGAACCGGGGCTTAAGCGAGAACACGCGCAAAGCGTACGGCTCCGATGTGGGGGAGTGCCTGCAATTGCTGGAATCGCGGGGTATCGAAAACCTATGCGAAATCACTTTGGAGGATCTGCGCGGCTGGATGGCCCATGAGTCGCGTTCGCACGCGCGCAGCAGCATGGCACGCAAAACAGTGGCGGTCCGCGGATTCTTCGCATGGGCGCACGACCATGGCGTCACCACCTCCGATCCGGCGGCCACGCTGATGACGCCGAAAATCCCCGACACGCTGCCCACGGTGCTCACCGAATCGCAGGCCGAACAGTTGTTGAACGCCCCCGCGGCGAATCCCGAACATTCCACCGCCTCCATACGACGCAAACCAAGCGGGTCCGCTCCGGTCGCCCTGCGCGACGCGGCGATTCTCGAACTGCTGTACGCCACCGGCATCCGCGTGGCCGAATTGGTGGGATTGAACGTCGCCGACGTGGACTTCGCCAACCACACGCTGAAAGTGACGGGCAAAGGCAACAAACAGCGGGTGGTGCCCTTCGGCACACCCGCCTCACAAGCTCTGGAGGATTGGGTGGAGCGCGGACGGCACGCCATGGTTCAGGCGGCGCGCGCGTCCTCGCATAGCGCGCATGGGGGGCGAGACGCCGGCGAGGCGCTGTTTGTCGGCCAACGCGGCGGCCGTCTCGACCAGCGCGTCGCACGCGAGGTAGTGCATCGGGCCGCGCGTGAGGCCGGCGTGCCCGACATCAGCCCGCACGCCCTGCGGCACAGCGCCGCCACCCATCTGCTGGACGGCGGGGCCGATCTGCGCGAGGTGCAGGAGATGCTCGGCCACTCCTCGCTACGCACCACCCAGCGCTACACGCATGTGTCCATCGAACAGCTCAAAGCCCGCTACGGACAGGCGTTCCCCCGCGCGTAGGATGCGGGCGATTCGGGACCGAACCTAATCTCACGTGCACTCGCGCCATGTGTCGCAAGGCGTGCCTATCGCGCGGCCATGCGAATGGCGAGTTCCACGGATCCCACACTGTATCCGCTGCACGCGTAGGTGGCGATAGTTTTCGTGCCCTCGCCATGCGCCACAACCAGCAACGGCAGTTTCTCCGGATCGACGAAGGTGATGCGCGCCAGCCGTTCGGCGCTCGCCGCCTCGCAACCGTAGCGCGCGGGCGGCATGGGGAGTCGTTCCATCTGGTCGACGATCGCCTTCGCCGGCGGCATATCGCCTGGGCAGGTCGCGACGATCAACTGGGGTCCTTCCGCCTCGCCCGCCACCCCGACACGATCCTGATACGCGCGCAATTCGTCGAGCACATGGATGCTGGGTTCGGAGCCATGTGCGTCGAGCACGCACAGTACCGCCGAAGCGCCGGGGTTCCCATGCCTATCCATCAGGGCGCGCAGGGTGTGTGTCGTGCCGTCGTCGGCGGTGAGCGGAACCTCCTCCAGTTCGATGCGGTTCGCCAGCTCGTCCTCGCTCGGCTCGCGCCACATCAGTTCGATATCCGTCCCGTCGTCTTCGGAGAGGTCGAACACGCGTTCGGCGGCCAGTTGGTTGCCGTTGGGCAGACGGGTGGTGGTGATGAGGCGATACCGTCCGGCCTCCAACGTCACCGTCATACGCCCGTCCTGCCATGGATGGTCGGTGAGGTCCAGCGACGTGTAGTCCATGCCGTGGTCGGTTTGGGAGAGCCGGCCCAGGCTCCAATCCGTGGGATAGCGGGGCGAAGAGCGTTCGCCGGCGCGCAACAGCAGTCTTGTAGGGCGACGGTCAGTCGAGGATTGCGGTGTCCGCGATGCATCGTCGGGTTCGCGCTCGAGTTGGCTGTGCGCGACGGTGTGGAAAGTCTCGCCGTCGAACCATTGCGGCAGACGGTTTTGGGGATCGAGCCGGGCGGGCACGCCCAGCGCACGGCATGCGCGCACGAAGGCGATGTCGCGACGCGAAGACTCGTCGCGGATGTCCAGCGGCAGCACGGATGCCAGCGCCGTCTGTGATGATGATGCGGATGCGTTCGGTTCGGACGGCGACGTGCTTGAATCTGCCGTCGACTTGTCCGGTTCGGCCATCGACTTGTCCAGCTCGGATATCGCCCGGTACAACGCCTGCGGGTCGGTCCGGAACCGTTCCTGTTCTGCGGCCGTGAGCCGGCGTCGGAACGCAAGCCGGTGTTCGGTCAGCTCCTCGATATCCACACGGGCGTTGAGCACGGTCTCGCGCCAAAGTTTCCGCGCCCGGTCTTCATCCACATCGGCCAGCCAACGCGAGAACGTGTCGCGTTTCACGGCTTTGGCGCCTTCGAAGGCGTCGCGCAGCTGGCTGTCGGTCACATCGGCCAGATCCTTGCCGCGCAGGGCTCGTACCAGTTCGAGACGGTCGACGTCATCGTCGGCGAGCAGGAACGCGCTGACGGTCGGCCAATTGCCGCCCGCCTCGGCTAGCAACCCGTCCATGCGGGCGTCGCCGGTGCGCGAAAGCCGTGCGAATTCCTCCAACCGGGCCACACGCATGGCCTCCGCCCGCGCGGCACGCGCCACACCGCGGGCGCGTTCGTCGGCGGTCAACCGTTGGGCCCTTGAAGCGTTCGACGGTGGTGCCGTCAAATCGGTCAGCCGCCATTCG
The DNA here is from genome assembly GCF_056356295.1 of Bifidobacterium sp. LH_558. Classification (NCBI taxonomy): domain Bacteria; kingdom Bacillati; phylum Actinomycetota; class Actinomycetes; order Bifidobacteriales; family Bifidobacteriaceae; genus Bifidobacterium; species Bifidobacterium sp. LH_558. The sequence continues at coordinate 181,506 of NZ_JBKETZ010000005.1, forward strand.
TCCGGAGCGGGATTCTCATGTTCCAGCGTGAGCGAAACCGATGAGACCTGGGCCGTGTCCACCGTCGTTTCAGCGAAGCGACCGCCATATGCGGCGTGCACGCGCACGGAGCCCTTGCCCAAGGTCAGCGTCGCCACTCCCGCGGCATCCGTGTCGATGGCGGCGATCGTCGAATATTCGGCCATGTTGAGCAGTTGGAACGACACCGTCGCTCCACACGCCGGCGTCACGCCGTCCGTATCCGTCACACGCACCGCAAGCCGTGTGATGGGCGCGTAATGGTCGGTCACATTCTCCAACAGTTCGAGCTCGTCGCCGCCGGCCGAACGTGAGACGTTCACATTGCCGCACGAATAGTCGCTGAACACGCGCGCATGCACCAGCATCGCACGGGTCGCCGCACGGTCGAACCAGCCGCGGTCGAGCCGTTCTTCCGGCTCGCACGCGCCCATGAACCGCCATACTCCGTCGATGCGTGCCTCGACCCAAGCGTGGTTGTCGTCGCAATGCGCCCAGCGCGGCGTGTAGATCTGCCGGGCGGGGATGCCGATCGAACGCAACGCGGTGACCAGCAGCGTCGACTCCTCGCCGCAGCGGCCGATGCCGCGGTTCAGCGCGCCGGCCGGCGAGATGGTCCGTCCGTCGGTGGGCGCGTAGGTCACATGTTCGGCGCACCAATAGTTCGTTTCGATGGCGGCGCGCTCCATATCCAAGCCACGCACGCGCCCGCGTAGCTCATTCCAGATCCGCTCGCGGCAGGGGAGAAGCCGCTCGTTGTTGACGCGCGGCCACGCCACGTAATGTATGAACACGTCATCGGGCAAGGCACGGGTCCATTCCATTTCCCGGTGCAGCATCGCCGCATGGCGCGCGCATTCCTCCAACGCCGCGCGGCCCTCGCGCAGGTCGAAAGTTCCGAGCGCGTCGGCGAACATGCGCATCAGTGTGTCCGCATCGCGTGTGTTGGTAAAGGGGCTGTTCGAGGCGTTGACGTTCACCGGAGGCACCTTTCGTGAGCGATTGGCCTACGCGGAGCGCGAAAGGCGGCGTTCTATGGAAGGAGAATTAACATAACAGTAACATTGATGGCGGCTTGCCTTGGCGGCGGCGCCGAATATCCCCGCTAACGGTGTCATACCAACCTGTGGGATTCGTGGGTTTTCCGCGTGAATTCGTTATGAGTCTTGCGTAAAGAAGCGAAACGGTGCAATGCGACAGGCATATTTCGAGACTGAGATTGTGCCTGTCGCGTTTGTGGGGCACAATTGACAATCAATCAAGCAAAGGGGTGGGGCTGGCAGAACCAGCGGAACCCCATTTTTGCGTGAAGCGGGGTGCGAGTCCCCGCAATCCAATGAATAGGAGAAACCATATGAAGAAGAAAGCTCTCGCTTTCGCCGCCGCGGTCTGCGCCACCGGCCTGCTGCTGAGCGGCTGCGGTGCCAGCAACTCCGGCGACGCCGCCTCCAACGACGGCATCATCACCGCCTACGGCTGCGAGCCGCAGAACCCGCTGATCCCGGGCAACACCAACGAGACCTGTGGCGGCAACCCGATCGATATGCTGTTCGCCAAGCTCGTTGCCTTCGACGCCGATGGCAACGCCGAGAACGAGGTCGCCGAGTCCATCGAGCCGAACGAGGACAACACCGAGTACACCGTCACCCTTAAGGACGGCTGGACCTTCACCGACGGCACCCCCGTCACCTCCGAATCCTTCACCAAGGCCTGGAGCTATGTGGCCAACGCCGCCAACGGCCTGGTCAACTCCGGCTTCTTCAACATCATCGAAGGCTATGAGGCCCTGCAGGACACCAGCCTGACCGGTGACGAGCAGCTTTCCGGCCTGACCGTGGTGGACGACACCACCTTCACCGTCAAGCTCGTTGAGCCGAGCTCCGCCTTCCCGATCCAGGTGGGCTACACCGCCTTCGCCCCGCTGCCCGAGTCCTTCTACGACGATCCGGAAGCCTTCGGCGAGAACCCGGTGGGCAACGGCCAGTACAAGCTGGACCACTGGACGCACGATTCCGAGATCGCCCTTGTCAAGAACGACGACTACAAGGGTGTGCAGCCCGCCCAGAACAACGGCGTGACCTTCAAGGTCTACACCGATGTCGAGGCCGGCTACGCCGACGTTCAGGCCGGCAACCTCGACGTGATGGAGACCGTGCCGTCCTCCGCCACCGCCACCTTCGAAACCGACACGACCGTCCAGGCCTACAACGAGGCCGGCTCTGTGATCCAGACCTTCACCTTCCCGTCCGATTTGGAGCACTTCGCCGATGACGAGGAGGGCCACCTGCGTCGTCAGGCCATCTCCCGCGCCATCGACCGCCAGAACATCGTCGACAAGGTGCTCAACGGCGTCGGCACCGCCGCCACCGACTTCACCGCTCCGGCGATGCCGGGCTACTCCGACTCCCTCGAAGGCAGCGAGGTGCTCACCTACGACGCCGACGCCGCCAAGGAGCTGTGGGAGCAGGCCAACGCCATCAACGCGTGGGACAACGACACCGACAAGCTCACCATCGCCTACAACGCCGATGGTGGCGCCAAGCCGATCTACGACGCGATCGTGAACTCCATCACCAACGCTCTGGGCATCACCTGCGAGACCAACCCGATCGCGACCTTCTCCGAATTCCGTGAGTCCATCTCCAACCGCACCATGGAATCCGCCTTCCGCACCGGTTGGCAGCCCGACTACCCGTCCGCCGAGAACTACCTCAAGCCGCTGTACTCGTCCTCCGCAGCCGATGGCAATGGCTCGAACGACGGCGACTACAAGAACCCCGAGTTCGACGCGCTGATCTCGCAGGCCGCCTCCGCTGCCGACACCGAGTCCGCCAACGCCCTGTACCAGCAGGCCGAACAGATCCTCTTCGAGGACATGCCCGCCGTCCCGCTGTACTACAGCAACGCCAACGGTGTCGCCGCCCTCGGCGTGAACGGTCTGGACTTCAACTGGAAGAACCTGCCGGTCTACTACCAGCTCACCAAGTGAGCCAAACCGCCGTCTAAGCCCTGATTTCAGGGCCTGACGACAACCGTAAAGAATCCAAAACGGGGAGATGAGGATTGTCCTTGTTTCCCCGTTTTGGATTTTCACCATTTCATACGTCCTATGAACTGGTACACTTTCATGCAGTCAATGGCTGGCCGCCGTCATGCGGGTCACGCGTTCCATGGAGGAACGCGCGGCATGCATGGGACGGCCATCCGATCCACTTACGACACAATGTGAAAAGGAGAGGGCCCATGGGCAGATACCTCCTGCGGCGCATTCTGCAGATGATTCCGGTGGTGCTGGGCACCACGCTGCTGATCTACGCGCTGGTCTTCGCGCTTCCCGGTGATCCGGTGGCCGCGATGTTCGGCAACAAGCCGGTGAACGAAGCCGTCGCCGCGCAGATTCGAGCCGAATATAATCTCGACAAGCCGTTCATCATCCAATACCTGCTGTTCCTCAAGAACGCGCTGACGCTCGACTTCGGTAAGACGTTCTCCGGACAGCCGGTGATCAGCGAGATCGCGCGCGCGTTCCCCGTCACCATCAAGCTGGCGCTTATGGCCTTCGTCTTCGAGGCGATTTTCGGCGTGGTCTTCGGCATCATCTCCGGCCTGAAGAAGGGCAAGTGGTATGACACCGTCATCCTCGTCGTCTCCCTGCTGCTCATCTCCGTGCCGACCTTCGTCACCGGCTTCGTGCTGCAGTACTTCGTCGGCGTCAAGTGGGGCCTGCTGCCCGTGACCGCCGGCAGCGACCCGGGCTTCATCGACCTGCTCATGCCGGCCATGGTGCTTGGCTCCGTGTCGATGGCCTACATCATCCGACTGACCCGCACCGAGGTCTCCTCCAACATCGCCGAGGACTACGTGCGCACGGCCCGCGCCAAGGGCATGGGCAACGGCAGCGTGATCGCCCGCCATATCCTGCGCAACTCGCTGATCCCCGTCGTCACCTACTTGGGCGCCGATCTCGGCGCGCTGATGGGCGGCGCGATGATCTCGGAGACCATCTTCAACATCCACGGCGTCGGCTATCTGCTCTACCAGAGCATCCTCAAGGGCGAAAGCAACATCGTGGTCTCCACGGTGACCCTGCTGGTGCTCATCTTCGTGGTGTGCAACCTCATCGTCGATATGCTCTACGCGGTGCTCGACCCGCGCATCCGGTACGCGTGACAAGGGGAGGAACAATGACAGACGGAACCATGAACAATTCGACTTTCCCCCCCGCAAGCAAGACGTTGCCCGGACAGGAGCGCTATGTGGCGCCCATCGAGGAGACCCCGCTACAGCAGGTCGACTCCGTGGACGAGTCCGCGCCGGCCACCAGCATGTGGGCCGACGCGTGGCGCACGCTGCGTAAGAACCCCCTGTTCATCATCTCGGGCGTCCTGATCATCTTCATCCTCATCGTGGCGCTGTTCCCGCAGCTGTTCACCAAGCAGAACCCGACCTACTGCGATCTGAACTTCTCGCAGGCGCCCGCCTCTGCCGGACATCCCTTCGGCTACGACCTGCAGGGGTGCGACGTGTACTCCCGCGTGATCTACGGCGCGCGTACCTCGGTGAGCGTCGGCATTCTGACCACGATCATCGTGGCCATCGTCGGCGGCGTCATCGGCGCGGTGGCCGGCTTCTTCGGCGGCTGGATCGACGCGCTGCTCAGCCGCGTCACCGACATCTTCTACGCGATCCCGTTCCTGCTGGGCGCCATCGTCGTGCTGCAGATGTTCCGCACCTCCTCCTCGATCTGGAAGGTTGTGCTCGTGCTGGCGCTCTTCGGCTGGGTGTCGTTCGCCCGCATCGCCCGCGGCTCCGTGATGGAGGCGAAGAACCTCGAGTTCAACACTGCCTCCACGGCGCTCGGTTCCACGCCGCTGCGCAACCTCGCGCGCCACGTGGTGCCCAATTCGCTGGCGCCGGTCATCGTGATCGCCACCACCTCGCTCGGCTCCTACATCGTCTCCGAAGCCACGCTGAGCTTCCTCGGTCTGGGTCTGCCCACCACCGTGGTCAGCTGGGGCGCCGACATCTCCAGCGCCCGCAGCCTGCTGCGCACCAACCCCGCCGTGCTGTTCTATCCGTCCGCCGCGCTGGCCATCACCGTGCTCGCCTTCATCATGATGGGCGACGCCGTCAAGGACGCGCTGGATCCCAAGAGCCGTACGGCCTGATCGGAGGAAACGATGAGCGAAACAACAAGCAACACCAATAACGCCATCACCATCGAGGAGCTGCAGCGCCAGCAGGGTCCCCTGCTGGAGGTCAAGGACCTTCAGGTCGACTTCACCACCGACGACAAGCGCTCCGTGCACGCCGTGCGCAACGCCTCCTTCAGCGTCTACCCCGGCCAGTGGGTGGCCATCGTGGGCGAATCCGGCTCCGGCAAGTCCACTTCGGCCATGGCCGTGCTGGGCCTGCTGCCCGGCACCGGCAAGGTGGTCGGCGGTTCCATCAAGCTCGACGGCCAGGAGATCTCCGGCTACAAGCAGAAGGAATTCGACAAGCTGCGCGGCTCCAAGATGGGCCTGGTGCCCCAGGATCCGATGAGCAACCTCAACCCGGTGTGGCGCATCGGCACCCAGGTCAAGGAGGCCCTCACGGCCAACGGCATGGACGTGGCCCACGAGAAGCGCGCCGCCCTGGCCCAGGCTCTGGCCGGCGACGAGGTCGAGATCCAAGGCAACGACGACGAGACCTTCATCGGCTCCAAGGAGCTGCCCGCGCTGATGGATGCCGCCAAGGCCGCCATCGCAGAAGCAGGACTGACCGGCGAACGCGCCGAGAACTCGATGAAGTACTTCGCCGAGGAATGGGTGCCCGGTTCCGAAACCCGCTGGCGTGTGGCCGACGACCTCATCAAGGCCGGCGTGGCCGATGAGAAGGCCTGGGCCATCGCCAAGCAGTACGTGACCGGCTCCACCATGGACGACCGCATCGCCGGTCTGCTCTCCGAGGCCGGCCTGCCCGACGCCGCCACCCGCGCGCGCCAGTTCCCGCACGAGTTCTCCGGCGGCATGCGCCAGCGCGCGCTGATCGCCATCGGCCTGGCCTGCCGCCCCGATCTGCTGATCGCCGACGAGCCGACCTCCGCGCTCGACGTGACCGTGCAGAAGCGCATCCTCGACCACCTGCACGATCTGACCGACTCGCTCGGCACCGCCGTGCTGTTCATCACCCACGATTTGGGACTCGCGGCCGAACGCGCGCAGCATATCGTCGTGATGTACAAGGGCCAGGTCGTCGAATCCGGCCCCTCGCTCGAGGTGCTGCAGCATCCGCAGCATCCCTACACCAAGCGTCTGGTCGCGGCCGCCCCCTCGCTCGCCTCGCAACGCATCATCTCCGCCAAGGAGCGCGGCGAGGACGCGTCGAAGCTGATGGAGCACCACGTCACCGATGAGGCCAAGCTCGAGAAGAGCGAGAACATCATCGTCGTGGACCATCTGACCAAGGAGTTCAAGCTTCCGCGTAAGAAGGAGCTGTTCAAGGCGGTGGACGACGTGTCGTTCTCCGTCAAGCGCGGCACCACCATGGCCATCGTGGGCGAGTCCGGCTCGGGCAAGTCCACCGTGGCGAACATGGTGCTGAAGCTCCTTGAGCCCACGGCCGGCACCGTGACCTATGAGGGCCGCGACATCGCCGGATTCAAGGGCAAGGAGCTGCTGGATTTCCGCCGCCACGTGCAGCCGGTGTTCCAGAACCCCTACGGTTCGCTCGATCCGATGTATTCGATCTACCGTTCCATTGAGGAGCCGCTGCGCATCCACGGCATCGGCGACAAGAAGAGCCGTCGCGACCGCGTGCGCGAGCTGCTCGACATGGTCGAGATGCCCGAGTCCGTGATGGGACGTTACCCGAACGAGCTCTCCGGCGGCCAGCGCCAGCGCATCGCCATCGCGCGCGCTATGGCGCTCGACCCGGATGTGATCGTGTGCGACGAGGCCGTCTCCGCCCTCGACGTGCTCGTGCAGGACCAGGTGCTGCGCCTGCTCAACGACCTGCAGGCCGAAAAGGGCCTGAGCTACCTGTTCATCACCCACGATCTGGCCGTGGTGCGCCAGATCGCCGACGAGGTCGTGGTGATGCAGCACGGCAGGCTTGTCGAGCACGCCACCACCGACGAGGTCTTCGAGCATCCGAAGATGCAGTACACGCGCGATCTGCTCGACGCCATCCCCGGCGGCAAGCTCCAGCTCGGTCTGGACTGAGCCGCCCGGCCCGTCGGGCTGTGAACGTCGGGCCATGAGCACACAGCGCAACAGCGCCTCACGAACCCCGGTCGTGTCCATTGGACAGGACCGGGGTTCTTACGTATCCGCGCCGGTATCGCGTCTCGCTGCTAAGGTCGGAATCCATGATCACCATCACCACTTCGAATGTGAACGGCATCCGCGCGGCCCGGCGCAAAGGCATCGAGGAATGGGCGGAACGCAACACGCCCGACGTGTGGTGCATGCAGGAGGTGCGCGCGCCGCAGGAGGAGATCGACCCGATCTACGATGCCTTCGCCTTCGGATACATGACCGCCGGGCGCATAGCCGAACCCGGCGAGCTCTCCCGCGTCAACGAGGTGTGCCGCGTGAAGGGGCGCGCCGGAGTCGGCCTGTTGAGCGCGTTGCCCGTCACCGACACCCGATACGGACTCGCCGGACTGAACGAGGATGTGGACTCCGGGCGTTGGATCGAGACGGACGTGACCACGCCGCAGGGCTACGGCATCACCGTCGCATGCGTGTACGTGCATGCCGGCAATACGGACGATCCGGTCAAAATGGAACAGAAATACCGCTTCCTCGACGCGATGCTCACGCGACTGGGCGAATTGCGCGACGAGGCGGCCCGCGGCGGCAAGCAGGCCGTGCTGTGCGGCGACTTCAACATCGCCCACACGCCGCTCGACATCAAAAACGCGAAAGCCAACGAGAAGCACGCCGGATTCCTGCCCGAGGAACGCGCCTATGTGGACCGCTGGCTGGGGGAGTACGAGTTCGTGGATGTGATGCGCGACCTCGCCGGCGAGATCCAAGGCCCGTACACATGGTGGAGCCAACGTGGACGCGCCTTCGACAACAACGTGGGCTGGCGTCTCGACTACCAGTTCGCCACGCCGGAGCTCGCGCAGACCGCGCGCGGTTTCGTGATCGACAAAGCGCCCACCTACGAGCTGCGGTGGTCCGACCATGCGCCGTTGAGCGTCACCTACGACGTGTGAGAGCCGCTCTCGACAACGCTTTGACCACATGGGCTCCCAAAACGTTGAAATTCCGTCGGAGCTCATGCCGAAACGGTTAAAGCGTTGTAACCATAGAGAATATTCAGGTGTTTCCAAGCGTAAGTGCTAGGCTTGTCACGGTTGCACCACACCGCCCGACTGAAACGAGGATAACCAATGGGACTGTTTGGATTCGGCAAGAAGAAGGCCAAGGATGACGCGGTCGTCGACGATGAAGTGAAGGCCGACGCCGAACTGGCCGAGAACACCGAACCCGACGAGGGTGAATCGGTCGACGGCATCGTCGTGCTGCCCGAGCCCTCCGCATCCTACGAAGGCCGCGGCGAAACCCAGGGCCCGTGGGATGTGAACGACGAGGACGTGCCCGACTACGACGACTACCTCGACCTGGGTGCCTACTATCTGCCGTTCCTCAAAGGCATCGAACTGCGCATCAAAGCCAACCGCGCCTCGAAGCAGATTCTCGGCGCCACCATCACCTACGGCTCCTCCAGCCTGGAGATCGAAGCCTTCGCGGCACCCAAGAGCATGGGATTGTGGGACGAAGTGCGCGCCGACCTGCTGGAGGCCAACTCCACCGCCAGCGAGGCGGAGGGCGTGTTCGGCACCGAACTGAAGCTTCCCGTCCATGTCAAGGGCGGACGCACCGTCACCACCCGCATCGTCGGTGTAGACGGACCGCGTTGGATGCTGCGCGGCATCTTCTCCGGCAAGGCCGCCGTCGACGCTAACGCCGACGAGACCGAGGCCCTCAACCGTTTCTTCGCGGACATCGTGGTGGAGCGCGGCGAGGAACCGCTCGCCCCGCGCGACCTCATCCCCATGCATCCGCCCGTTTCTCCGGCCGAACGCAAGGCCGCCAAAGCCAAGGCGGAAGGCGAGACGAGCGAGAACGCGGATGACAATCATCTCAAGAACATTCCCGACCAGCCCAAAGGCCCGTTCGACCAGGACCAGCAGACCGAAGTGAAAACCACCCTGTCCCGCGGTCCGATGTTCTCCGAAATTCGCTAGGCGACATGGCTGAAACAAAACGCACCGGTCTGGGCGCGTTGGCGAGCGCCGACACTGATGACGATTTCTCCGTCATCGACGCGATCGGCGGTCCCCGCGGCGTCGTGGAATCGATGTTGCCGGGATTCGTGTTCGTTGTGCTGTTTGTCGTGACCTCCGACCTGAACCTCACCATCGGCGTCTCCGCGGCCCTGGCCGTGGTGCAGGTGATCATCCGCCTGGCGCAGCGCCAATCCGTGATGGGCGCGGTCAGCGGCATGATCGCGGTGGGCATCTGCCTGATCTGGGCGTGGCGCACGCATGAGGCGCGCGACTACTACATGTTCGGCTTCATCACCAACGCGGTGTACGCCGTGCTGTTGGGCGCGTCGCTGATCGCGCGCGTGCCGGGACTCGGCCTGATAGTCGAATTCATCCGCCAGCTGCCCACCGAGCATTTCCGCGCATGGTTCCGCGGCTGGATGGACGACGCCGCGCTCAAGCGCGCGTATATGATCGTCACCGCCCTGTGGATGGGATTGTTCACCGTGCGACTGGTGGTGCAGGTGCCGTTGTATCTGACGAACCATGTGGCGCTGCTGGGCACCGCCCGACTGGTGATGGGTATTCCCTTCTGGGCGTTGGCCATCTGGGTGTCCTATCTCATCATCGCCACGCCCATGCATCGGCATAACGCCCTTGCTACGACCGCCGAATCCGAACCCGACAGTGCTGAATCCACCGCTGACAACACCGACTGACCACACCGACAAGCCGCTTCCGGTGCGCCGTATGCGCCGGAACTGAGAGAGGACCGTATGGAAGCCGAAATCCGAATCGAACGATACGCCGACCAGGGCCGTTGCGTGGGCCATATCGACGGCCGTGTGGTGTTCGTGCGCTTCGCCCTGCCCGGCGAACTGGTGCGCGTGAAGCTCGACGAGCCCTGCGACCGCGACGAGCGCTTCTGGACCGGCGAGGTCGTCGAAGTGATCGAAGCCAGCAAGGACCGCGTCGAGCCCGTCTGGACCCTGGCCGGGCCGTTGGCGATGGGCGGCGGCTGCGGCGGCGCCGATCTGGTGCATGTGAGTCTGGAAGGGCAGCTCACGTGGAAGGCCGTCACCGTGTCCGAGCAGATGAGCCGTCTGGGACACGTGGAGGTGGCTGTGCCCATCGAACGCGCGGACGGCGACGAGGAGCTGGGCGGACTGCACTGGCGCACCCGCATCGAAATGATCGCCGACGAGAACGGCATGCCCTCGATGCGCCGGCGCGGCACGCATGTGCGTGTGCCGTTGAACACCATGCCGCTGGCCACCAAAACGCTGCTTGACGTGGCCGAATCGGAGCATGTGTGGAACGGCGGCTACGAGCCGGGCGCGCAGATCCGCCTGTCCGTGCCCGAGCCGCGTATGGAGAACGCCATGGTCGGTTCGAACTATGCCGTGCTCGTCGATGGCGAGCTCGCCGCCGGATCGCGCACGCTCACCGAAATCGCCCGCATCGACGGGCATGGCTTCGCCTACGAGGTCGACGCCAACGGTTTCTGGCAGGTGCATCGCCAAGCACCGGTGGCGCTCGCCAACCATGTGATCGACCTGGTCAAGCAGGAGATGGATGGCGCGACCGCCGCCTGCCTGTGGGATCTGTACTCCGGCTCCGGCCTGTTCACCCTGCCGCTGGCCACGCGCATCGCCGAACGCACGCGCGTGCTTAGCGTCGAAGGCGCGAAAACCGCGGTGAAGCACGCCCAGCGCAATCTGCGGCGTATGAATCTTTCCGATGTGGACGCCCGCTGCGGTGATGTGATGGCCACCCTGAACAAGGTTCCCGCGCATCTGTCCTGCCCGGACGTGGTGGTGCTCGATCCGCCGCGCGCCGGCGCACGGGCCAAAGTCTGCCGTCAGATCGCCGCGGCCAACCCGCGGTCCATCATCTACGTGGCCTGCGATCCGACCAGTCTCGCCCGCGATACCGCGACCTTGACCGAACAGGGCTACCGTCTGGCGGATATCCGCGCCTACGACATCTATCCGATGACGCACCACGTCGAAACCGTCGCCCTGTTCCGCAGGTGAGCATGCGTGCCACAGTAGCGATCACACGAAGCCTTGCGGCGGCGGCATGCGCGGCCGCCGTGCTGTCGTCGGCCGCCTGCGTGCCGCCGGATGCCGCGGTGGGCGATGCCAAGGAGACTGAGCCGCGGGTGGAGCATGACGCGAACCGTCGGGCCGACACCAAGGCCGCGCTGGTCGGCAGCGGTGACATCGCCACGGACCGGCTGGTGCTGGATGCCTTGGACACGGGCGGCATCGCCACCGTGTACGCCTCCGTGGAGGGGATGAACGACACCGTCCAGACGGCGCAGGACGCCGTGCTCGATATGGTCGCCCGCGCGGTTGACGTGGTGGTGGTCAGCGGCATGGCCGTCACCGACGAAACGGCGCAATCATGGGATGAGGTGCTGGGCGAGGCGCGTCAGGCCGGCATCCCCGTGGCTCTGCTCAACCCCCAACAGCCGCCCGACGACGACACCCTATACGCGGTCGCTTGGAAGATCAACGACCGCGCCACGGACGCCACGCCCATCGATGAGGCGCTGATGGACGTCGTGCGCGACGATCCGCACGAACGCGAGATCATGGTCACCACCAATATCACGCAGTAACGCCCGCAGTGGTGCCCCATTATGCGACATCCGACTATAGGCTGATGGCTGAGACGGGCGGCACACGCTAGGCTGGAGCACATGAGCGCAAGTCTTTCCATGCCCCAGACGGACCAGAACGGCCTGAGCGCGGCCGAAGTCGCCTCCCGCGTCGAATCCGGGCAGGTGAACAAGGTGAAGACCTCCACCTCCCGATCCGTGGCCGACATCGTGCGGGCCAACGTGTTCACGCTGTTCAATGGCATCATCCTCACCGCGATGGTGCTGGTGCTGATCACCGGATCGTGGAGGGATGCGGTGTTCGGCTTCGTCATCATCGTCAACACGGGCATCGGCATCGTCACCGAATTCAAAGCCAAACGCACCCTCGACAAGCTGTCGATTCTCGTGGCCTCCGATTTTCTGGTCCGTCGCGACGGGCGGGACGTCGAAGTACCGCACGATGAGATCGTGCTCGACGACCTCATGTGGATCCGATCGGGCGAACAGGTGCCGGCCGACGCCGAAATCCTGCGGACCTGGGGGCTTGAACTCGACGAATCGATGCTCACCGGCGAATCGCGCACCGTACGCAAATCGGAAGGCGACCAAGCCTACTCCGGTTCCACCGCGGTCTCCGGACTGGCGCTCGCGCGCGTGAACGCGGTCGGCGAACACTCCTATGCGGCCACGCTCACCGCGCAGGCGAAGGTCTACAAGAAAACCGTCTCCGACCTCAACAAGGGCATCAACACCATTCTTAAATTCATGACCTTCCTGGTGGTGCCGCTGTGCGTGCTGCTGGTCTGGTCGCAGATCGGTACCGTGGGCGGATGGCAGGCCGCGCTCGCCACCGGAGAATGGCGGCAGGCCGTCGTCTCCGCGGTGGCCGGCGTGGTCGGCATGATCCCCGAGGGACTGGTGCTGCTCACCTCGCTGAACTTCGCGGTGGCCGCCATGCGTCTGGCCTACAAGAACACGCTGGTGCAGGAGCTGGAATCGGTGGAGACGCTCGCGCGCGTCGACTGTCTGAACCTCGACAAAACCGGCACCATCACCGACGGCGGCATCGCCTTCTCCGAACTTGTCATGCTGCAGGGAGCGGGTTCCGATGCGTCTGTCATCCGCGGTACCGGAGCCGCTGCCGATAATGCTGACGCTGCCGGCGTTACTGACGTTGCCGGCGTTGCTGACGGCGTGGATGAGTCCGTCGTGCTGCAGGCGCTGTACGACTTGGCCAACGAGGAAAGCCCCAACGGCACCGGCCAGGCCGTGCTGGCGGGACTGGGGGAGCGGGGATATTCGGCCGGCGAGGTCGCCGAGCGCATACCGTTCTCATCGGAACGCAAATGGAGCGCCATCGTCAGATCCCTCGATCTCGTATGGACCATGGGCGCGCCCGAGGTGATCCTCTCCGCGCTGGACGGCGATCACACGGCCATCCTCGCCCGAGTCAACGAGTATGCCGACGACGGCAACCGCGTGCTGCTTATCGTGCGCTCCGATTCGGCCGTTCCCGCCGACTTCGCGGAGAATCCGCGGCTCGACCCCGCCAGCGTGCCCGTCGCGCTGGTGCTGTGCTCCGAACGCATCCGATCCGACGCCGAAGAGACGCTCGCATGGTTCCGTGAGCAGGGCGTGCGCTGCCGCGTGATCTCCGGCGACAATCCGGTTACGGTCGGCGCGATCGCCCGCAAGGTCCGGCTCACGGGGAGCCGCGAACCCGTGTTCATGGACGCGCGTGACCTGCCCAGCGACACCGCCGAACTCGCCCGCGTGCTCGAGAACGTCGACGTGCTCGGCCGCGTGCTGCCCGACCAGAAGAAGGCCATCGTCGAGGCGCTGCATCTGCAGCATCACGTCGTGGCGATGACCGGCGACGGCGTCAACGATTCGTTGGCGCTCAAAGAGGCCGATCTCGGCATCGCCATGGGCAACGCCGCCCCCGCCACCAAAGCCGTGGCCCAAGTGGTGCTCGTCGACTCCAAATTCTCCCATCTGCCCGATGTGGTGGCGCGCGGCCGCCAGGTCATGGCCAATATGGAGCGCGTCGCCGGGCTCTTCCTCGTCAAAACCGTATACTCCGCGCTGATCTCCCTCGGCGTGGTGCTCACGGCGATTCCCTACCCCTATCTGCCCCGCCACATCACCTATGTGGGGGCGCTGACCATCGGCGTGCCCGCGTTCATCCTCGCGCTCGCGCCGAACACGCGCCGCTACATCCCTGGCTTCCTCAAACGTGTCGTGCGCTTCGCCCTGCCGGGCGGCATCGCCACCGGCCTGTCGGTGCTGTGCGCGGCATGGTTCCTCCCGCCCATCATGGGATGGGATATCGTCAACTCCGACGCCGACCTTGCGGCCTTGCGATCCACCAGCGCGATCATCCTGTTCCTGATGGGCGTGTTCGTACTCGCACGGGTGGCGCAGCCGCTTAACAGCTGGCGCGGGGGACTGGTCGCGTTCTTCGCCGCGGCCGGCGTGATCGGTATGTTCATACCTTTCGTGGCGAGCTTCTTCGCCCTGCATCTGCCCACCGGCAGCACGCTGGTCGCCACGCTGCTCGCCTTGGTGGGATCGGCCATCATCTTCTTCGTCTGCCTGTGGGTCGCTCCTCACGTGGCCAAATTTGTGTCGGGGCATAATCTCACATAACAAGCCGACACGCCAGAGGGCCGGTAACGTTCTTGTACCATCCGAAGCGGATAATCAACAGCATCACAGCCGTTATTTCAAGCTCGGAGGAAGCATGTCCGTTCGCGACGACCAGCTGTCGACTTTGAAGGTCGCAGGCAAGGATTTCGACTACTACCGCATCGACGACCTTCCCGGCGTCGACCACCTGCCCTACTCGTTGAAGGTGCTCGTCGAGAACCTCGTGCGCAACATCGACGGGGCCAACATCACCGACGAGCATGTCAAGGCGCTGCTCGACTGGGATCCGGACGCCGAGCCGAGCCACGAGATCCAGTTCACGCCCTCGCGCGTGGTGATGCAGGACTTCACCGGCGTGCCCTGCGTCGTGGATCTGGCCACCATGCGTGACGCCGTGTCCGCCCTCGGCGGCGACCCGGACGTCATCAACCCGCAGGTGCAGGCCGACATGGTCATCGACCACTCCGTGCAGATCGACAAGTACGGCGTGGCCGACGCGCTCGAACAGAACATGGACATCGAATACCAGCGCAACGGCGAACGCTACCAGTTCCTGCGCTGGGGCCAGCAGGCGTTCAAGAACTTCCGCGTCGTGCCGCCGGGAACCGGCATCATCCACCAGGTCAACATCGAATATCTGTCCTCCGTGGTCATGTCCAAGGAATCCGGCCTGAACGACGGACGCAAGCTCGCCTACCTCGACTCCTGCGTGGGCACCGACTCGCACACCACCACCGTCAACGGCCTGGGCGTGCTCGGCTGGGGCGTGGGCGGCATCGAAGCCGAGGCCGCCATGCTCGGACAGCCGATCTCCATGCTCGTGCCGCGCGTCGTGGGCTTCAAACTCACCGGTTCCATCCCCGAGGGCGTCACCGCCACCGACGTGGTGCTCACCATCACCGACATGCTGCGCCAGCACGGCGTGGTCGGCAAGTTCGTGGAGTTCTACGGCGAAGGCATCGCCTCCGTGCCGCTGGCCAACCGCGCCACCATCGGCAACATGGGCCCCGAATTCGGCTCCACCTGCGGCATCTTCCCGATCGACGACGTCACGCTCGACTATCTGCGCCTGACCGGCCGCTCCGAGGAGCAGGTCGCGCTCGTCGAGGCCTACGCCAAGGCCAACAAGCTGTGGGGCGACACCACGGCCGAAGGCTATGTGGAACCGCGCTACTCCGAGTATCTGGAGCTCGATCTGGGCACCGTGGTGCCGTCCATCGCCGGACCCAAGCGCCCGCAGGACCGCATCGTGCTCGCCGAATCCAAAGCCAAGTTCGAGCAGACGCTGCCCGCCTACACCACCGATCGCACCGCAAGCGAGCCGATCGCCGTCTCCACCGACTTCCGCGGCGACTTCGACGTGAAGAACGGCGATGTGGCCATCGCCTCCATCACCTCCTGCACCAACACCTCCAACCCCTCCGTGATGATCGCCGCGGGTCTGATCGCCCGCAACGCGGTCGCCAAGGGCCTGGCCCCCAAGCCGTGGGTCAAAACCTCGCTGGCGCCCGGCTCCCCGGTCGTGGCCGACTATCTGAAGCAGGCCGGCCTGCAGGACGACCTCGACACGCTCGGCTACCAGCTCGTCGGCTTCGGATGCGCCACCTGCATCGGCAACTCCGGCCCGCTGCTGCCCGAAATCTCCAAGGCCATCAACGAGAACGACCTGACCGTCACCGCCGTGCTCTCCGGCAACCGCAACTTCGAAGGCCGTATCAGCCCGGACGTCAAGATGAACTATCTGGCCTCCCCGCCGTTGGTCATCGCCTACGCGCTCGCCGGCACGATGGACTTCGATTTCGAAACTCAGCCGCTGGGGCAGGATCCGGACGGCAACGACGTGTTCCTCAAGGACATCTGGCCCTCCAACGCCGAGGTCGAGCAGGTCGTGGCCGATACCGTCAGCCGTGAGATGTTCGTCACGGACTACGCCTCCGTGTTCGATGGCGACGAGCGCTGGCGCGGCCTCGACGTGCCCGAAGGCGACCTCTTCGCATGGGACGACGCCTCCACCTACGTGCGCAAGCAGACCTTCTTCGACGGCATGAGCGCCCAGCCCGAACCTGTGGCCGACATCCACGGCGCGCGCGTGCTCGCCCTGCTCGGCGACTCCGTCACCACCGACCACATCTCCCCGGCCGGCGCGTTCAAGGCGGAAAGCCCCGCCGGACGCTACCTGACCGAGCGTGGCGTGGAGCAGAAGAACTTCAACTCCTACGGTTCGCGCCGCGGCAACCATGAGATTATGGTGCGCGGAACCTTCGGCAACATCCGCCTGAGGAACCAGCTGCTCGCCTCGGTGGGCGAGGAGATCACGCCCGGCGGATTCACCTACGACTTCCTCGACGGCAAGCCGACCACGATTTTCGAGGCCGCGCAGCACTACATCGCCAACGAGGTTCCGCTGGTCGTGCTCGCCGGCAAGGAGTACGGCACCGGCTCCTCGCGCGACTGGGCCGCCAAGGGCACGGTGATGCTCGGCGTCAAGGCCGTGATCACCGAAAGCTTCGAACGCATCCACCGCTCCAACCTGATCGGTATGGGCGTGCTGCCGCTGCAGTTCCCCGCCGGGGAGAGCTACGCCTCCCTCGGTCTCGACGGCACGGAAGTCTACGACATCGCCGGCGTGGAGGAACTCAACAGCGGTGTGACCCCGAAGACGGTTCATGTCACCGCCACACGCACGGACGGCTCCGTGGTCGAATTCGACGCCGTGGTGCGCATCGACACGCCCGGCGAGGCCGACTACTACCGCAACGGCGGCATCCTGCAGTACGTGCTACGCAACCTCATGCGCCAGTAACCGGCACGCGGGCATACAGCGATAGACGTGGGCCGTGGCTCTTCAAGGGCCACGGCCCACGTCCATGTCATCAAGTTGGCCGTCAAAGCCGCCTTGCGCGAAACCGGTGTTGATCGAAAATAATGCGGAAGGCGTTGTGCCTCCGCGCTCATTGATAACGAGTGCAGTATGCGGTAGATAATGCAAGTAATGAGGAGGATAGTGCAATCGATAACTGTCGCGGCGGGGGATTGTACTAGGTAAAGTTGATGCGTCGACAAACGTAAAACGATTGACATACGAACGACGAAGGAGCGTACAACCAGTCATGACCACGCAATCGACCCCCGAATTCGCCAGCCAGTACGACCGCATGGTCGCCGGCGAACTGTATGTCGCCGAAGATCCGCAGCTGCAGGAGCTGAACATGCGCAAGCGCCGCCTCGTGCACGCCATCAACAACTCCGCCTACGACGCCTTCGACGAGTGCAAGTCTCTGTTCTCGGAACTGTTCGGCTCATACGGCGAAGGCTCGTTCATCGAGCCGCCGTTCAACTGTGATTATGGGGCCAATATCTCCATCGGCAAGAACTTCTACGCCAATATGGATTGCATCTTCCTCGACGTGGCGCCGATCACCATCGGCGACCGCGTGTTCTTCGGCCCGCGCGTCAACCTGCTCACCCCGTACCATCCGATCGACGCCGCCGTGCGCGCATCCGGCCCCGAAGGCGCGCTGCCCATCACCATCGGCGACGACGTGTGGTTCGGCGGCAACGTGACCGTCTGCCCGGGCGTCACCATCGGCAGCGATGTGGTGATTGGCGCGGGCTCGGTGGTCGTCAAAGACATCCCCTCGCACAGCGTGGCCGTGGGCAACCCCTGCCGTGTCGTGCGCGAGATCGGCGACGCGGACCGTGAGTATTGGGAGCGCAAGGCCGCCGAATACCACGCATGGAAGGATTCCATCACGCGCCGCGACGAATCGAAGGGCTAATCCGCGAGGGCGCGCCGACGGTATTGCGACGGTGTGGTGCCCATGACAGTGCGGAACGTGCGTGTGAAGAAACTGGCGGAGGCGAATCCCGTCCGCGCGGCGATGGCGTTCACCGGCAGCGCGGTGGCCGTCAGCAGCCGTGCGGCGGCCCGAACCCGCACGTCGGTGACGAATTCGATCGGCGTCAGATCAAGATACCGGCGAAACGTCGTCGTGCAGGCGGTGCGGCCAAGTGATCCCGCTTCGGCGATCTGGGCCAGGGTGATGGGTTGGTCGAAGTGGCCATGCACGAACTCGACCATGGCGCTGAGCGCGGCCAGATGCGGATGCGCGCCATCCGTCGGCCGTGCCGTTTCAGATAGGGCCAACACATCCCTGACCAATGCGTAGAAGCCGCTGGCCACGGTCAGCGGCGACAGATCGTCGGCGTACACGCGGCTTTTCAGCAGCTGGTCCAGCGTCTCCAGGATGCGTCGCCCCTCCTCTCGTCCACCATCGATCACCAGATACGGCAGTCGTTTGTTTTCCATCAACGGCGCGACGTAACGCTGCGTGAGCTGCGGCAGAACACCGAACCGCAGGGGATTGAGCAGCGTGCAGGCGAACTCGCAGTCTCGGCCGTCCAAGTCGAATCCATAATGCAATTGGCGCGAATTGACGAAGATGCCCTGCCCTTCGTCAAGACGCACGACGTCGCCGTTGACGAAGAACCGCATGCTTCCCCGAATCACATGCAGAAACTCAAAATCGACATGCCAATGGCATTCGGCGCGCATATGCGGATACTGGCTGAGCAGCGAATGCTCGGTGAACGAAAAGAACATCGGACCGTCGTACCGCACCACCTCGGCGCCGCTGGGCAGCCGGTCGTTGGGCGTGACCGGAATCAACGGCAAATCGGAGGTGGGAACGCCGCTTCCGTCGGTTTTGGCCGTGGATTCCTTGTATTGCGGCGAATTATCGGTCGGATGGTTCATCATGGCCGCCTTCCGGTAGATACTACAATTCTTCATCAATATTTCCTATCGTATCCGAAATACTGCGTATGTTTCTTCTATCGAGAAAGGTCTATGCGATGCCCGATCCGCAATCCACCGCCGATGCCGCAGAGACGATGCCACGGCGGGAGTTTCTCTCCCATGTGTTCACGCTGGCGCTGCCCATCGCATTCCAGCAGTTCATGCTGGCGCTGTCGTCATGCGCGGACGGACTCATGCTCGGCGGCGTCGGACAGAACGAACTATCCGCCGTCTCGCTCGCCACGCAATTCCAATTCATCTTCAATCTCATCCTCGCCGCGTTGATTCTCGGCATGAGCATGCTTGTGGCGCAGTATTGGGGCGCGCGGGACAGGGGAGCGGTGGAGCGCGTGTTCGGCTTCGTGGTGCGGTATGCGGGATTGGTGGCCACGCTGTTCGCCGTGGCGACGCTGCTCGTGCCCGAATTCCTGATGTCGCTGATGACCAACGACGCCACCCTGGTCGCTCTCGGAGCGCGGTACCTGCGCGTCTCCTCGGTCTCCTATCTGTTCATCGGAATATCGCAGATGGCCATCTGTCTGCTGAAGAACATCGGCGCGGCCACGGCCAGCATGATGATCAGCACCGTGGGCGTCATCATCCATGTGACGCTCAACCTGCCGCTGATCTATGGCGTGGGTGGTCTCCCCGCGTTGGGTGTCGAAGGTGCCGCGATCTCCACGATTGTCTCCCGCGGCATCGAACTGGCATGGTCGCTGCTGCTTATCAGGCGAATCGGCGTGGTTCGATTGCGTTGGCGTCATATCACGCATCCGGATGCCGCGTTGCGCAAGGATTTTTGGCGATACACCATCGTGCTTCTGGGCAATGAGCTCGTATGGGGATGCGGCTTCACCATGTACACCGTGATCATGGGGCATCTGGGCGCCGACGCCGTGGCCGCGAACGCGGTCGCCAACATCGTCAAGGATCTGCTGGTGTGCATGTGCAGCGGCATGGGCAACGCCGGCAGCATCATGGTCGGCAACATGCTTGGGCGCAACGATTTCGCCGGGGCGAAACTCGCCGGCCGACGCTTCTGCCTGCTGTCCGCGATCGTCGGCGTGCTGACGGGACTGGTGATTCTCGCCATCCGACCGCTGGTGCTGGAACTGGCTTCGCTGACTCCGCAGGCCCACGACTACCTGTCGGTTATGCTGCTGGTGTGCGCGTACTATGCGGCCTGCAAATCAATGACGGGACTGACCATCGGCGGCATTTTCCCGGCCGGAGGCGACGTGCGCTTCGGCCTGGCCTGCGACTCCATCGTGATGTGGGTGATCGTCGTGCCCATCGGCTTGTTGGCGGCGTTCGTCTGGCATCTGCCGGTGCTATGGGTGTATGTGCTGCTCAACACCGACGAATGCATCAAGATGATCCCCGCCTTGCTGCACTACCGTCGCCACCGATGGCTGCGCAACGTCACACGCTCATGACGTTGCTTGCAATGGGGCACGGGAATGACCGGCGGGTTATTCGTCGCCTCGGACGTTGCTGTGCAATAAGGCGCTGGCTGCAATGTGGGCTGCGGCAGAGATGCGCTATTTAGCGCCACAGGAACCCGAGGATGTACGCCAAGGCCGCCAGCGCCAGCGCGATGGATTTGACGATTTCCCGCCATCGGAACGGTTCCTCGAAAGTCTGCGCCTGAGGGCGAGGGGAGAGCTCATGCTCCGGCGCGTGCTTCGCCAATCGTTG
Source organism: Bifidobacterium sp. LH_558 (assembly GCF_056356295.1). Lineage (NCBI taxonomy): Bacteria > Bacillati > Actinomycetota > Actinomycetes > Bifidobacteriales > Bifidobacteriaceae > Bifidobacterium > Bifidobacterium sp. LH_558. The sequence goes on from NZ_JBKETZ010000005.1 coordinate 202,542, forward strand.
GATCTGCTGCTCGCGCGCCTTGTTCGCCCGATGCACGCCGCGTAAGTCGGCGAGCTCCTTGTCTTTCATCGCCTGATGCGTGGTGGGAATCGCGTTGTTCAGGAATCCGAGGAACGGCGCGAGAATCAGTCCGAACTGGCCGACCATCGCCAGCCCGTGCACGCCCAGTTGCACCAGCATCAGGGTCGCGCCGACGCATCCAAGCGTGAATTCGATGCTGGGCAGAATAAGCATCGCCAGCACGGTCCAAAAGCCGCGCATCAGCTCCGTCCAGAGAATCACAATGGAAATCAGGGTGATGATCACCGTCGAGGAGAAGGTGCAGAAGTTCAGCACCAATGTGTGGTCGCCGTCCTCGCTGAATCCCTCAATCGCCACGAATGCGATGACGGCCACGGTGGCGATGATCTGCAATGCCACCAGCCACCGGCATACCGTATCGCCCAAGTTGCGCTTCTTGCGCGTATGATCCGCATGCTGTTCCATGCGGTTCATCATAGCCGTCAAGATGACGATGGCCGGTGGCGTGGATGATTGGATAGAAGGTGCCCATCCGCCCACGCTGACAGGATCCTCGGCGTGGACGGATGGGCGGTAACTGACGAATCGTCCACGTTGACGGTCGCCAGCGTGGATGGATTGTTGGTTTATGTCGGAATGTCCACGCTGGCAGGGTTCTCAGTGTGGATGAATGGGCGGTTGCTGACGGATTATCCACGTTGACGGCCGCCAGTGTGGATGGATTGTTGGTTTATGTCGAATCGTCCACGCTGACGGGGTGCTCAGTGTGGGTGAATGGGTGGTTGCTGACGAATCGTCCACACTGACAGGGCCCTCAGCGTGGATGAATAAACAGTAAGTGTCGAATCGTCCACGTTAGCGGAATATCCTATGCCAGCCAAATATGTAGATTTGCCCACCCGCACTGTTGGAATAGGCGGCTGTGATACCCGCTCATCTGTCTGAGCCGCCTAGCGAGATGCCGGAAGCGCTTCAAAAAAAACGATATAACGTGACGCATATGGATACGAAGAAAAACGGACTATGGGAAAACGCGGCGTATCGGCTGTGGTTTGTGTCCGATACATCCGACGTGTGCGCGGTTAGTTTGAGGTCTTTCGTTGTTCCGCTACTGGCGCTGCAGCTGTCTGGTTCCCAGTTCGTGGCAGGCATGATCGTTGCGATTGAATCAACGATTGCTCTGGTTCTCCTCCCGTTCGGAGGCACTCTGGCCGACCGTTGGAATCGGCGACATATGATGATCGCATTGGGAGTGCTGGGCGCGGGCCTGTCCATCGCGGCAACGGCGTGCCTTTTGGCTGAACGGCTAAGCACATGGTCGTTCGCTTTGATCATCGCGTTGTTCGCCGTGGTCAATGGATTGCTGGGGTCATCGAATGATGCGATTCTGAAATCCATCGTCCCTATGGAGAGATTCGCCAAGGCTCAGGCCATTCGTGAAGGTCGTGAGGCGTGCGTGGAGCTTTCCGGCGGAGCTGTTGCGGGATTCCTCTATAAAGTGACGCAATGGTGCCCTTTTCTGGTCTCGGCGGTGCTGTATCTGGCCAGTGCCGTCACTGCGCTGGGGCTTCCGAAGCATACGGGAACGCAGCATAGGCATGATGACGCCGCGACGGACGGGGACTCTTTTCTGAAACAGTTCTTCGACGGCTGGGTATGGGCCATGTCTCAACGTGTGTTCTTGGCCGCTATGGTCATGGGGGCGGCGGTCAATGTCGCCTGCGTCGGTGCCGTTGTGGGCTTGCAGATCACGCTTGCGGATCAAGGCGTCGATCCCGTGCTTATCGGAGTGGTGAGCACGGTGAGCGGCATGGGCGCGTTGATTGGCTCCTCGCTGTCGGGACGTCTGGTGGATGGTGTGCCGACTGGAAAACTGATTATCGGCGCATTGTCGATTTTCGTGGTGAGCCTCATCTTATTGCTGGTATCGACGGCCTATCCTGTGGTGCTCGTCAGCCAAGGGTTGGCCGGACTTGCGTTCCCTGCGTTGAATGCCGCCCTGTTGGGATTCATCTACGGGAAGACGCCGGAGGATTTTCAAGGCCGCGCCTCGGCGGTGTTCGAGACCACGGTCGGCCTGTTGGGCGCGTTGACCCCGGCCCTGATCGGCTATCTGCTGCAGACGAGGGGCGGTTTTTTCTCGGTGGCGGCGCTCGCGTTGGCTTGCGCGATCGTCGGGCTTGCGATTGCGGTGTGTTCTCCGATTCGCAGCATTCCCAAACCGGAGTATTGGAATCGCGTGACGTTGTGACTTGCCATATGCGACCCCTAAGACTGCTATACTTGTATAGCAGTTGGGAGGTGTGTGATGGCGACGACGCAGATGAATGTGCGGTTGGAAACGGATCTGAAGCAGAGCGGCGACAAAGTGCTGTCCGACAGAGGCATCAGCCCAAGCGCTGCGGTGCGTTCGCTCTGGGAATACCTGGATCGCAACCGTGACCTTCCCGAGTTTATGACTCAGGCGGAATCGGACCGTGCGGAGCGCAAACGGGCGATCGCTTGTGCGGCAGGCCGTGCGACTCGTGAACTGCTTGACGCGAACATCATCGAGGATGCTTCGTTCGGAGAGGATTATCTTTCCAATGAGGCGCTTCGCGAGTTGATGTATGGCGAGAAGGCGGGCGATCATATCCGCCGTTGGAATACAGCGGGGTGATTCGTCATGTCTGATCTGCCTCGCCGCCACCGTCGAACTCGTGTCATGGTGGACACCAATGTGGCGCTGAACTACGCCTTGGGCAATGAAATAACCGTTGACGAGATTCGACGTTTCTTGGATACATGTGTGGACAAGGACGTCGATGTGTTGCTGGCGGCCACGTCGTTGAAAGACATGTTCTATATCATGCCGCGCGTGTACCGGCGCCAATTGTCGCGCAATAATGCCGGTTTGTCTCAACGTGAGTTGGATTCGCGGATCCGTGACGCCTCTTGGCAGGCCGTTCGTGATGCGATGATGCTGTACGGAATCGTGAGCGTCGACCAAGATGTATGCGAGGACGCTATGGAATTACGCAGGCATCATCCCGATTTCGAGGACAATCTGGTGATGGCCGCGGCGGATACGGTATTGGCCAAATACGTCGTCACCTACGATGAACAGCTCATCGATCATTTTCCCGGAATGTGCATGACCCCCAAGCAAGTCCTCGCATGGCTATGATGGTTGTGGGCAAGAAGGAGGCCGATATGGTACGCAAGGCATTGATTGTGGTGGACGTGCAGCCGACCTTTTGCGAGGGCGGCGAGCTTGGCGTGGAAGGCGGCAACGCGGTGGCTGAGCGCATCGCCGAGTATGTGACGGCGCACGGCGACGAATACGCGTACATCGCCACCACGCAGGACTGGCACATCGAGCCGGGGGAGCATTGGTCCGAGCAGCCGGACTTCGTGGACACCTGGCCGGTCCACGGCAAAGCGGGAACGCCGACCGCCGACCTGCATCCGGCCATCCAAGCGCTGAACATCGCGCATCACTTCAAAAAGGGCCAATACTCGGCCGCCTACTCGGGCTTCGAGGGCATCGAAGACAACACCGACCGCATCCAAACCCGCGACGAGGTCGCCGCCGAAGCCGAGGCGGGCAGGACGCTCGCCACCGCGCTCGCCGACGCCGACGTGACCCAAGTGGACGTGGTCGGCATCGCCGAATCGCATTGCGTCAAGGAAACCGCGCTCGACGCGCAACGGCTCGGCTACGATGTGCGTGTGTTCACCGACCTCACCGTGCCGGTCAGCGCCGAACTCGGACAGGCCGCCCGCGAAGAGATGTCCGACAATGACATCGAACTCGTACACTCATAGGCGGGCGGGGATGTCGGCGCGTTCCACCAGACGGGCCATTTGCACGCGGCCCATGCTCAGCTTGTCGGAGGCCGACGAGAGGTGGGCTTTGGCGGTGCGCTCGGAAATGAACATGCGGGCGGCGATTTCGGCGTTGGTGTAACCCTCCGCGGCGAGCACCACCGCCTCGCGCTCGCGTTCGGGCAGCGCGTCCAACAGGGCGCGGGCCTCATCGCGACGCGACTGCGGCCGCTGCGCCGTCAGATCGCCGATCAGTTGCCGTTGGCTGGCGATGTTGAATTGGGGTGTTCCCTCGCACACGCCCAGCACGCGTCGGATGATCTCCTCCGGCGCGTCGGTTTTCGACACGAAGCCCTCCGCGCCCGCCTCGATCGCCCGTTCGACCGTGTTGGACGGGCTGAGCGACGTCAGAATCAGCACATGGGGCGCGGGGGAGAGGGCGCGCAGCATACGGGTCGCCTCGATGCCGTCCATGCCGGGCATGGCGATGTCCATCAGCACCACGTCGGGATGCTCGCTTCCCGCCCGTTCCACCGCGGTCGCCCCGTCGGTGGATGTGGACACCACATGGATGCGCCCCGAGGAATAATCGGTAAGAATCAGGCTCATCGCCTGACAGATCATCGGATCGTCGTCGATGACGCTGACGCGTATGGAATCACCCTGCTGCACTTCGCTCACGAGCATCCAGTCTAGCGGCGCGCCGACGCAATCCACGGCAGGCGCACGTCGAGATGGAACACGAGGCGGTCGTCGACCCCATATCGGCATGCGCCATGCGCGGAGGCGACGCGGGCCGTCAGTCCGGCGAGTCCGTTATGCGAACGCGGCTCGGCATGCGGGATGCCGGCAGGAACCGTCTGGGTGGAGGTGTGGATGACGGGCGTTTGGTTGGATGTTGTCAGCGATGCCGCAGGCGAGTCCGCCCGCGTGGGAAAGCCCGCGCCGTCGACCGTCGCGGCGGTTGCCTGCGGTACTGGATTGCTGACATGCACATGCACGCCGTGCGAGGGATTCGCGGTCACCTCCAATGAGACCGGAGCGTCCGGCGCATGACGGCGCGCGTTGGTCAACCCCTCCTGGATGGCGCGATAGGCGATTTTGCCGATGCCCTCATCCAATCCGCTGAGCTGTTGGATGTCGATCCAAGTGTTGAGCCGCGTGCCGGCGTTGCGGGCGTCGCCGACCAGCGCGTCCAGGGAATCGCGCGTCAGCGCCGTCTCGTCGGAAGGGATCAGCTGCTCCCAAGCCTGCTGCGGATGCCTGAGCATATCGATGATCGCATGCGCCTCATCCAACGCGCCGGCGGCCTGCCTGCGGATGTCCTCACACTGACGCACCAGCGCCTGCGCCTGCGCGGACGACTCCAACTTGCCGGCCTCCGCCTGCAGCGCGCTCGCGTTCAGCGCCAACAACGACAGCGAATGGGCCAGCGTGTCGTGCGCCTCCGCCGCGATGGCATCGGCCAACTGCTGGTTGTTCAGGTCGCTTTGCAGCGTGGCCGCATGGCTTGTGGCCGCATCGGCGCGCGCTTTGACGGTTTGCAGATTGGCTCTCGAGCGGATATGCAGGCCGATCAGTGTGGCGATCACCACCGCGATCAGCGCCACACTCACCGCGGTGACGATCACCGGGGTCTCTCCGGTGAGCATCTCCAATGGCACGCCGTTGCGACCAGTGTTCGGTTTGGCGAAGATCATGTGCCAGAGCGAGGACTCCGGCGTGTTGAGGGCGTCGCGCAGATGCGCCCAAACGACGATGACGGTCGCCGCGCCAACCGCCCGTACCGTGCGTTTGGCGGCGCTGCGGCGGGCGAGCAGCGCGGTCAACGCCATCAACAGCAGCATCGGATCATAGGGGAATATCAGCACGACGGCGCAGCACAGCCAAAACACCAGCTCCGGATAGCGCGATCGGGCGAGCAGCAGAAAGGGAAACACGAACGCCAACATCGTGCTGACGATCATCCACACGTACATACCGTTTTGGGGTTCGTCCATGTATTGCTGGGCGGCGAACGCGCATTGCATCAGGCAGCAGAACGCGGCGACGGGAATCATCACGATGGTGCACCACAGTCGCGTACGCACCGGCACCTCGTCGTCCGCGTCTTGAAACATGCCGAGCGTCCACGGCGAGGAACGCCGGAAACGGCGGTTCGGCGGAGTCGGGGTCGGCGCCGGCCTGGACGGCGGGCTGGGGATCGGGGCTGATGCGGTCATGAGGTCCACTGTATTGCCAAGCGCCCCCGCAGTGCCATTGGACATGCGGTCATAATCGACGGGGCGTGGTTGCCCGAACAGGCAATCGCAAATGGCCGTTCGTACACTGACGCGCACGTGCGCGGGCCGATAGCGTCGGTATCGTACGAGATTCGCCTCGTTCGACACGAGAAAGAAGGATACAATGACCTCTCCCACCGCACCCGTCCCGCCCGCCTCGGGCATGCCCAACGCTCCCGCCCCGGCTCAGACTCCCGCGCCCGCCCAACCCCGCCGCACCACCGTGGCCGGCATCGTCGCACTGGTGTTGGGCGTCATCGCGCTGATCCTGAGCTTCATCCCCATCATCAACAATCTGGCCGCCATCCTGGGCGTGATCGGCGCGGTGTTCGCCATCGTGGCCCTGGTGGGCACCTTCCGCGGCAAGAAGCACGGCAAGGGGCTGGCCATCGCCGGCGCGGTGGTGTGCGTGCTGTCCGTGGTGATGACGCTGGCCATCCAATCAGCGACCGTCAAGGCCATGGACGACGCCGCCAAAGAGGCCAAAGGCATCGACACCTCGCAGAACGCGGAAGCCGACGCCGATGGCGATGCCGACGCATCCTCCGGCGACGATGCCGACGATTCCGCGGCCTCCGGCGGAGAGCAGGAAGGGGAGGGCGATATCGAAGGCGCCCATGTGAGCATCGTCTCCGCCACGCGCAGCGGCAACGACTACGAGGGCAACGCCACCGTGCTGGTCACCTACGAGTGGACCAACGCCACCGAGAAGAACAACTCCTTCGCGGCGCTGGCCAATCCGCAGGTGTTCCAGAACGGCACCGAACTGAGCACCGCCATTTACATGGACAATCCGGAAGGCTACGATTCCGGCTCCTATCTGGCCGAAGCGCAGCCGAGCGCCACCGCGAGGGTCACGCTCGGATACGTGTTGCAGGACGATTCGCCGATCACCGTCGACGTCACCGCGCTTTTCTCCATCACCGACGACTCCAAGGTGACCCGCACCTTCACCTTAAGCTAGGCGATGACCCGACCATCGAAGGCGCGCTCCCGGCATCGAGCCAATTGAGCCGGGGCGCGCCTTATGCGACAAAAGAGGGTCGGATGCGTAATGAAAACAAGCCGAGCGCGTGATGAAACCGTGCGTGTTCGCCCCGAGCCGAGCGTTCCCATGGAATTGTAAGGGAATGTCCACTACGATGGGGGCAAGTCGACAAAAGGAGCGATTATGACATTCGGTCAGCAGCCCCAGCGCAACGGCACTCAGCCGCAGCAGTTCAACGGCCAGCAGTATGGCCAGCCCCAATACGGGCAGCAGTATTACCAGCAGGCGCCGCAATACGCGCAGAACCAGGGCCAGTACGCCTACGCCGCGAACGGCATGGGCGGCACCGCCACCATGGACGCGCAGATGGCCTACTCCTATGAGGAGGCCCGTCGCGTCTCCGTCACCAGGGCGTACGGTGAGATGACCATTGGTCTGATCGTCACCGCCGTGGTCGCGGTGCTCGGCCAGATGACCGGCGCGTACTACTCCTTCATCATGGCCACCGGTCTGGTCGGCATCATCGGCCTGTGCGTCGCGCAGATCGCCCTTGCGGTGATTCTCGGCGCGCGCATCATGAAGATGAAGGCCGGCACCGCCCGCGTCATGTTCTACGTGTATGCCGCCCTGATGGGCTTCACCCTGACCTCCATCTTCATGGTGTACGACCTTGGTTCGATCGGCATCGCCCTCGGCATCACCGCCGCGTTCTTCTTCGCGCTGACGATGTTCGGCATGACCACCAAGTTCAACATGCTTAAGGCGGGCCCGATTCTGTTGGTCGGCCTGATCGTGCTCATCATCTCGCAGGTGGTGCTCATGTTCCTGCAGGTCGACGGCATGACCCAGATCGTGTGCGCGATCGGCCTGGTGCTGTTCGCCGGCATGACCATCTACGACGCGCAGAAGACGCGCGCGCTGTTCGCCGCCTACGAGACCCAGGGCCCGGAGATGATCAAGAAGATCTCGGTCATCTGCGCGCTGAACCTCTATCTCGACTTCGTGAACATGTTCCTCTACATTCTGCAGTTGCTGGGCAACCGCGACTAGTATGCAGCCGATGCCGGCACGACGCCGGCGCGACAGCGGCCCGACGGTTTCCGTCGGGCCGCTGTCGTATGTGAAACGATGGGAGGGATTCTAGAGGGACTCGCGTTCGACCAGCCGCATATGCTCGACGACGGTGGATGGCTCCTCGCCGTCGATCATGCGCATCGCTAGATCGGCGGCGATCTGGCCTTCCTCGTACAGCGGCTGATGGATGGTGGTGAGCGGCGGCGTGGTCTCCTTCGACAGCGGGTGGTCGTCGAATCCGATCACCGACACCTGTTCGGGCACGTCGATGCCGCTTTGCCGCAGCGCCTCCAACACGCCGACGGCGATGCGGTCCGACCCCGCCAGCACCGCGTCGAAGTCGTCGCACACTTCCAGCATCTCCATCATCGAAGCGAATCCGGCGGAGGAATCCCACTGCGTGAAGCGCACGCGCTCGTCGCCCAATGCGTCGCCGAACACCTGGCGGTACCCTGCGAGACGGTCGGTGGAGGCGGGATTGTCCGAGGGGCCGAGAATCGCGACCGGCCGCGTTCGCCCCTTGTCCACGACCGCTCTGGCGGCCAGCTGTGCTCCCTCGTAATCGTCGGAGAACACGGTGGAGAAGACGCCCTCGTAGGGGTGGTCGTCCAACTGGCCGACGATCACTCCGGGGATGTTGAGGTCGCGCATGGAATCCAGAACCTCGCTGCCCTTATAGGGCGAGATGTCGATGACCGCGTCGAAGGCCCGGCGTTCGAGATGGTGGCGGAAACGCTCGCGCTCCGACGGGCGTGAGGCCTGCAGCAGCACCGGCAGATAGGCCGATTCGGTGAGCCGTTCGGTGATGCCGCCGAGGAACGCGCTGTAGGTGGGGTCGGCGAACAGTTCGTCGATCGGTTCGGTGGCGATCACTGCGATCGTCTCGGTGCGGCCGACCGCCAACGCCCGCCCTTGCGCGTTGGGGACGAATCCGATGCGTTGGGCCGCCTCGCGCACGAGCCGCTTGGTCTCGTCGCTGATGCGGGGCGAATCGTTGAGCGCGCGGGACGCCGTGGACCGCGAGACCCCCGCCTCCTCGGCGACGTCCGCGAGCGTGACCGACCTACGTTTGGCGATGCTCATAATCGCTCCCTTCGTGACGGTGTTCCCGTCAAGCATAGTCGTGTTCGGGCTTTTTCCCGCATCTCTCGGGTCTATTCATACCTCGACACGCCCATGTTGTACAACCGGTTGCACTAATGGTGAGACGGGTGCTATCGTAAAGGACAACCGGTTGCACAGCAATGGTGCTCGCCAACTGTAACGCTGGTGAATGCGGTCCGGTCATGGCGCATCGACCCGCACAACACTGACCACCAACTGCGATCAACGTTCGATCGCGAAGGAGAGACGTTCATGGAAACCACCCACGATTGGGAGAACCCCTCCCTGACAGGAAGAAACAGGCTGGCGCCTCACGCCTATTTCTTCGGCTACGAGACGCGTGATCTCGCAGCGACCCACAGCCGCGAGCTGTCACGCGGCTACCGCGAGCTCTCCGGCCCGTGGTCGTTCCGTCTGTTCGACGCTCCGCAGGCCGTCCCCGAAGACGCTCTGCTCCAAGCCGACCCCTCCTGGGATGTCGTCGAAGTGCCCCACCTGTGGCAGGTGGACGGCTACGGCCATCTGCAGTACACCGATGAGGGATTCCCCTTCCCGGTGGAGCAGCCGTTCGTGCCGGGCGACGATCCGACCGGCGTCTACCAGCGCGTCGTCGACCTCGCCGCGCCCACCGACGGCGCGAGGCTCATCCTGCGGTTCGACGGCATCGAAAGCTACGGTGAGATCTACGTCAACGGCCGATACGTCGGCATGACGAAGGGCTCGCGTCTGAGCGCGGAATTCGACATCACCGACTTCGTCCACGACGGCGCAAACCTCATCGCCGTCAAAGTGCTGCAATACTGCGACGGCACCTACATCGAGGACCAGGACATGTGGTGGGCGTCGGGAATCTTCCGCGACGTGTACCTGATGGAACGCCCCGCCGCGCGCCTGACCGACTTCACCGTGCGCACCCACGTCACCGGCGGATCGCACGCGCAGGTGAGCCTGGACGTCGAAACGCACGACGCCACCCGTCTGGTGTGGCGTCTCGCCCAAGCCGACGGCACCGTCGTGGCCGAAACGTCGTTCGCGCCGGGCCAGACCGCCGTCATCGAACTTGACGACGCGTGCCTGTGGAATCCGGAGGATCCCTACCTCTACGAGATGACCATCGAGGTCGAGGGCGAGCACGGCATGAGCGAAATCGTGCCCCACCGTCTGGGCTTGGCCGAGGTGACCATCGAAAACGGCCGCATGCTGCTCAACGGCACCTACTTCAAAATGCACGGCGTCAACCGCCACGACCACGACGACCGCAAGGGCCGCGCCGTGGGCGTCGAACGCATGCGCCGCGACCTCGAACTGATGAAGCGCCACAACATCAACGCGGTGCGCACCTCGCATTACGCGAACGATCCGCGCTTCTACGAGCTGTGCGACGAATACGGCATCATGCTGGTCGCCGAAACCGATATGGAAAGCCACGGCTTCGAAAACATCGGCAACATCGCGATGGTCACCGACGATCCCGCCTGGCGGACCGCCTATGTGGACCGCATCGAACGCCTCATCATGCAGGAGCGCAACCACGCGTGCATCATCATGTGGTCGCTCGGCAACGAGTCCGGATACGGCTGCAACATCGAGTCGATGTACGCCAAGGCCAAGGAGCTCGACCCCCGCCCCGTGCACTACGAGGAGGACCGCAACGCCGACACCGTCGACGTGATCTCCACGATGTACTCGCGCGTCTCGCAGATGAACGACTTCGGCGAGCATCCCGGCCCCAAGCCCCGCATCAACTGCGAATACGGACACTCCATGGGCAACGGCCCCGGAGGTTTGAGCGAATACCAGAAGGTGTTCGAGCGCTGGGACAACATCCAAGGCCACTTCATCTGGGAATGGTGCGACCACGGTCTGGCCGCCCACACCGAGGACGGCCGTCGCTACGACATGTACGGCGGCGACAACGGCGACTATCCGAACAACGGCAACTTCTGCATCGACGGCATGGTGTTCCCCTGGCAGGAGCCCAGCCCCGGCCTGACCGAATACATGCAGGTCATCTGCCCGGTCGGCGTCGACTACGACGCGGCGCGTGGGGAGCTGACCGTGCGCAACAAGCGCTGGTTCACCACGCTTGAGGACATCCGCATCATCGCGACGACGATGGTCGACGGCGAGGCGGTCTCCAGCGTGAGCGTCGAGCCCGGCGCGCTCGAGCCCGGCCAGAGCGCGGTTCTCCCGCTCGCCATCGCCCCCGCGGCGGTGGGGGAGACGCTGCTCACGGCGGCCGTCCACTCCACCAAGGCCACGGCATGGGGAGAGGCGATGCGACGCATCGGCATCATGCAGTTCCCCGTGGCCAGCATCGCCCGCCCCGCCCTCGCCGCGCCGCGCCGCCCCCGCGTGACGGCGAACGAGGACGGCCGCACGCTGGTCGTGGCCACGCAAGGCGGCGAGATCCGATTCGATCTGGTCAACGGCGACATCACCGGTTGGCGTTCGGTCGGGCGCGACGTGCTCGCAGCACCGGTTCGCGTGGGATTCTGGCGTCCGCTGATCGACAACTACCAGCAGGAATACGACTCGCTGTGGCATCCGCGCAACATCCAGGTCATGCAGACCTCCACGCGTTCGGTCGACTGGCGTCAGGACGGCGACTCCATCGTGGTGGAAGTCCGCCAGCGGGTCGCCCCGCCCGTGCAGGACTTCGGCATGCACACGCGCATGACCTACACCGTGCTGCCCTCCGGTCGCGTCGACCTCGCCGTCGACGGCGAACCATACGGATCGTACGACGACATCATCCCCCGCATCGGCGTGAGCTTCGAAGTGCCCGGCGCCAACCGCGGCGTCGAATGGTACGGACGCGGTCCGGGCGAGAACTATCCGGACTCGAAGAGCGCGAATGTGGTCGGACGCTACCGCACGACCGTCGACGACATGTTCACCCCCTATGTGGTCCCGCAGGACTGCGCCAACCGTGAGGACGTGCGCTGGGTCGCGCTGCGCTCGCCGCACGGCGACGGCCTGCTTGTCACCCGGCCGGACGGCGCGGACGCGAAGCCCTTCTCGTTCTCCGCATGGCCCTACACCTGCCAGGACATCGACGATGCGCGGCATGTGACCGATCTGGTCAAGCGCGACACCGTCACCGTCAACATCAACGACCGCGTCCTCGGACTGGGATCCAACTCCTGGGGCTCCGAAGTGCTGGACTCCTACCGCGTGCGCTTCGAACGTTTCAGCTTCGCGCTGTCGCTGCGTCCGCTCGACTCGGCCGACCTCACCCAAGCCATCACCGCCATGAAGGAGGCGTGACATGCATCTCTACGACACACGGCATGATTTCGATGCCCAACTCTCAACGGTCAAGAAATGGATGCGCACCGGCCAGGCGCTCGACCTGGCGCCGTCGTTGCCGCGCGATGTGGCGCACTCCATCGGAGACTCGCTCACTTACTGGTGGAACGACGCGGACAAGATGGGCGACGAATCGCTCGTCGGGCATCGCCGTTACCTGACGGTGCTCTCGCCCTTCCGCGGAGAGCTCACCGTCATGGTCGCGAACAAGCAGATGCTGCACACCATCGAACGCTACAGCGATCTGACCGACCGCGAGCGTTTCGACGGGCCTGCGTCCATCGTCACTGTGCCTGAGGGCGGCGTTCTGGTGGTCGACATCGACGAGGCCGTCAAGATCATGCCCGCCCCGGACGTCCAGGCGACGCAGGTGCAGGTCACCGTCGAGGGATACAGCTTCCCGAACAAGTAACGAGCAATTCAACAACCATCCACGAATCACAACCATCAACGTAAAGGAGTCTTCCCATGAGTTCCGAAAAACGAGCGTCGATCGGCCAGGTCGCGCTGCTGGGTATGACGGTGTCGGCCGTGTTCGGCATCAAGAACGTCATCAACAACAACGTCGCGATCGGACTGTCCGCCGCGCCGGCCTTCTTCATCGCAACCATCCTGTACTTCGTGCCGTTCACGCTGGTCGTGGCCGAGTTCGTGGCGCTGAACAAGGATTCGGAATCCGGCGTCTACCAGTGGGTGAAAACCTCGATGGGCGGCCGCTGGGCGTTCCTGACGGCCTTCTGCTACTGGTTCGTCAACCTGTTCTTCTTCGCCTCGATCCTGCCCAATGTGATCATCTACGCGAACTACCTGTTCTTCGGTGAGAACAAGGAGATCTCGCAGCTGTGGATCACCGTGTGCGAGATCATCATCTTCGCAATCGCCACCTGGGTGTCCACCAAGGGCGCCAAGTGGATCGGCTCGATCTCGTCCTTCGGCGCGATGGCGGCGCTCGGTCTGACCGCCGTGTTCATCGTGCTGTCGGTGGCCGCGCTGTGCGGCGGCGTGACCCCGGCGACCCCCGTGACCGTCGAAACCCTCTCGCCTGACTTCAGCTCCTTCGCCACCACATGGGCGTTCCTCGGCACGCTCGCCTGGATCATCCAAGGCGTGGGCGGCGCCGAATCGGTCGGCGTGTTCCTCAACGATCTCAAGGGCGGCGTCAAGGCGTTCGTGCGCGTCATCGTCGTCTCCGGTCTGGTCATCGGCCTGCTCTACGCGGCCGCCTCCCTGGTGATGAACGTGTTCGTTCCGGCCGGAAGCCTCGACCTGTCCACCGGCATCTTCGTGGTCATGGGCAAGGTCGGTGAGTGGATCGGCATTCCGATGGCGATCTCCACCCGCATCGTCGGCCTGATCCTGCTGGCCGCCACGCTGGGCTCGCTGATGATGTGGACCTCCGCCCCGGTCAAGGTGTTCTTCTCCGAGATCCCCAAGGGCGTGTTCGGCGGCAAGATCGTCGAGCTCAACGAGCAGGGCATCCCGTGGCGCGCCGCCTGGCTGCAGTTCGCCATCGTCGTGCCGATCCTCATCATCCCGGCCATCGGCTCCGGCAACGTCAACGACCTGCTGCAGATCGTGATCAACATGACCGCCGCCACCGCGCTGCTGCCGCCGCTGCTGATCCTGCTGGCCTACTTCGTGCTGCGCCGCAAGTTCGACGCCGTGGAACGCACCTTCCGCATGGGCGGACGCGGCTTCGGCTTGGCGATCGCCACCTTCCTGCTGATCGTGTTCGCCTTCGTGTTCATCGCCGGCACGATTCCGCTGGACCAGCCGCTGTGGCTCACCCTGGTCTACAACGTGGGCGGCGTCGTGGTGTTCATCGGTCTGGCGATGCTCTGGTACGAGCGCTACATCCGCCGTCTCAAGGTCACCGACCCCGAAACCGCCGAGGCCGAGCTGCGCCCCAGCGCGCTCGACATGATGGCCACCAAGCAGTGATTTAAAGCACGCATCGGAGTCTCACGGCACATCGCCGGAAGATGAGCAAGGACCCTGCCGGGGATCCCGTGTCCCGAACCTCAAGTTCGGACGGGATTCCGGCAGGGTCCTTCGCTATGCCGTGTATCTTCTTAGCTGCGTATCTCCCTATGCCGTTCGCTTCTCTATGCCGTGTATCGTCAGCGCATGGTGCGCGTGTCCGGGCGGCGCAGCATATCCGGCACCTTGGCCGGCATCTGGGCGAGCAGCGTGCCGAGGAAGATCAGCGCGCAGCCGGCGTATCCACGCGCGGTCATCGTCTCCCCGAGCAGCAACGCGCCTCCCACCGCGGAGAACAGCGATTCGAGCGAGAGGATCACCGCGGAACGGGTGGGAGGCACCTGACGCTGGCCGACGGTCTGCAAGGTGTACGCCACCCCCACGGAGGCGATGCCGGCGTACAGAATCGCCACCCACGACGTGGCGGCACCCGACCAATCGATGGAACCCTCAAGCGCGGCGCCCGCCCAGCTCAGCGCCGCGGTGGTGACGAACTGCACGAAGGACAGGCGGATCGGCTCGACCTTCGCGCCCAACGTATCGATCACGAGAATATGGGCGGCGAACATCACCGAGCCGAGGAAAACGGTCAGATCGCCCTTGTTGATGGTGTCGAAACCGTCGGCGACGCACAGCAGATAGAAGCCGATCAGCGCGATGATGACGCTGACGCCGGTCAGCGCGGTCACCCGGCGGTGCAGGAACAGGCCGAACAGCGGCACCAGCACGATGTACAGGGCGGTGATGAATCCCGCGCGTCCGGCGGAACGGCCCCACAGAATGCCATACTGCTGCAAGGTTCCGGCGGCGAACAGCAGCGTTCCGCACAGCATGCCCGTGATCACCGTGCGCTTGCGGCGGGAGCGGCGTTCGCCGGGGGAGCCCGCGGAATGAGCGGAATTAGAGACATCGGCGGAATCCTTGCCGCCTCGGCGCATCAACAGAATCACCGGAACCAACGAGCATGCGCCCAACGTGAATCTGGCCGCGTTGAAGAACAGCGGCGAGACCGCCTCCATGCTGGAGACCTGCGATACGAACGCGAAACCCCAGATGACCGCCGTCAGCAGCAGGCACAGCATGCCCGTGAATTCCTGTCTTCTCATGAGCCGACATGCTAGACGGCCCATGAGACCGCGCCTCACTCGGTGGTTTTCGGGGTCTCCTCGACCTGCGGGGCACCGTTGATGTCGCGGTGGATGTTCTGCATCTGCACCTCGATGTTCTGCAGGGAGCGGGCGCAGTCGAGCAGCGTCTGCGAATGCTCGTTGAGCTTGCCGTCCGGCAAGTCGGTCTTATAGCGCAGCGCGTGCTCCAGACTCGCCCAATAATCCATGGCGATGGTGCGGAACTGCACCTCGACCGGCGTGTAGTGCGCGCCGGACGAGAGGAACACCGGCACCGCGTAGATCACATGCAGCGAACGGTAGCCGTTCTGCTTGGGGTTCTTGATGTAGTCCTTGACGCGCAGCACCTGGATGTCCGACTGCGAGGAGAGGTAGTTCGAGACGGAATACACGTCGTCGCAGTAGTTGCAGATCACGCGGATGCCGGCCACGTCGAACAGGTTGTCGCGGATGGAGTTCACACTCACCGGCAGCCCCTTGCGCTCCAGCTTGCCGATGATGGAGTTGATGGACTTGAGCCGGCGCTCCATATGATGGATCGGATCATGGCTGAACCGCACCTGGAACTCGCCGTCGAGAATCTCCAGTTTGGTGCTGATTTCGTACATCGCGCCCTCATAGACCTGCATCTGGTCGATGAAGGTGGTGATGTCTTCATGGGTGAACTGGGATCCGCTCAAATCCACGGCTTTGAGACGGGTCTGCAGTTCGGATGAGCTCAAGCGGCTGTGGCGGTCAAGTATCACGATCATCTCCGATTGTCGTCCGAGTGAATACGCTCATTCCAATATACCCGCCTTCCTGTGAGTGTTCCGTGCGGTCGCTGATCGGCCGCGCTGACAAGCCCCGCCGATAGGATGGTGTGTCATGAACGAAGACATGATGACCGAAACCGAACGCAACGCCACCGCACAGGATGCGACGACCGCGAACATGGGGGAGCGGGGCAAGGGTGTGTTCCAGATCCACACGCTCGGATGCCAGATGAACGTGCACGACTCCGAACGCATCGCCGGCGTGCTCGCGGAAAGCGGCTACGTGCAGGCCACCGAGGAGCAGATCGACGGACACGACGTGGACCTGATCGTGCTCAACACCTGCGCGGTGCGCGAGAACGCCGCCGAACGCATGTACGGCACGGTGGGCCTGTGGGCAGAGATGAAACGCCAGCGGCCCAACCTGCAGATCGCGGTGGGCGGCTGCATGGCCCAGCTCGACCGCCAGCGCATCGCCGACAAAGCGCCGTGGATCGCGGCCGTGTTCGGCACGAAGAACATCGGCTCGCTGCCGCGTCTGCTCGAACAGAACCGCGTGACCGACCTGCCGCAGGTCGAGGTGGTCGACCAGCTCGAATACTTCCCCAGCGATCTGCCCACGGCCCGCGCCTCGAAGGTCAGCTCGTGGGTGTCGATCTCCGTGGGATGCAACAACACCTGCACCTTCTGCATCGTGCCCACCACGCGCGGCAAGGAGAAGGACCGCCGCCCCGGCGACATCCTCGCCGAGGTGCGCGACTGCGTGGAATCGGGAGCCAAAGAGGTCACGCTGCTGGGTCAGAACGTGAACTCCTTCGGCTACGGCATCGGCGACCGTTACGCCTTCTCCAAACTGCTGCGCGCCTGCGGCGACATCGAAGGCCTGGAGCGCGTGCGGTTCACCTCGCCGCATCCGGCCGCCTTCACCGACGATGTGATCGCCGCCATGGCCGAGACCCCGAACGTGATGCACCAGCTGCACATGCCCCTGCAGTCGGGTTCCGACAAGATCCTGCGCGCCATGCGCCGCTCCTACCGTACGGCCAAGTTCATGGACATCCTGCGCAAGGTGCGCGAGGCGATGCCGGACGCGCAGATCTCCACCGACATCATCGTCGGCTTCCCCGGCGAGACGGAGGAGGACTTCCAAGACACGTTGCGCATCGTCGAAGAGGCGCGATTCTCGTCCGCGTTCACCTTCATCTACTCGCCGCGCCCCGGCACGCCGGCCGCCGAGATGGAGCAGGTGCCGCATGATGTGGTACAGGAGCGCTTCGAGCGCCTGGTGGCTCTGCAGGAGCGCATCACCGAGGAGGAGCTTAAGAAGTTCGAGGGCCGTGACGTCGAGGTGATGATCACCGGCACGCAGGGCAAGAAGGACGCCGCCACGCACCGCGTGACCGGCCGTGAGCGCACCGGCACGCTGGTGCATATCGGCGTGCCCGAAGGCGAGCCGATGCCCGGAATCGGCGATTTCGTCACCGCCACCGTCACCCACGCCGGCCGCCACAACCTCATCGCCGACCCCGATACGCAGGCCGGGCAGACCTACCATGTGCGCCACTAACGCCCCCGTCGTTCCCGATGACGATTCTCCCGTCATCCCGAGTGGAGGAGCCGCCTCTTCTTCCGTCATCCTGAGCGGAGGCGCCTCTCCCTCTTCCGTCATCCTGAGCGAAGGCGAAGCCGCAGTCGAAGGATCCCCCCGCGTCGTCTCCATCGTCGGTCCCACCGCCTCGGGCAAGACGGGGTTGGGCATCGCCATCGCGCGCCGGCTCGCCGAGCGGGGGGAGCGGGCCGAAATCGTGAACGCGGACGCCTACCAGATGTACCGCGGCATGGATATCGGCACCGCCAAGCCCAGCGCCGAGGAACAGGCCGCGGTGCCGCACCACCTCATCGACGTCATCGACCCCGACGACACGATGACCGTGGCCCGTTTCCAGACGCTCGCGCGCGCCGCCATCGCCGACCTCACCTCGCGCGGCATCCGGCCGATCCTCGTGGGAGGATCCGGCCTGTACGCGCGCGCCGCCATCGACGACATCTCCTTTCCCGGCACGGATCCCGAAATTCGAGCGAGACTTGAGGAACGCGAACGCAACGAAGGCGCGGGCGCGCTGTTCGCCGAGCTGCAGCGCAAGGATCCAGTCGCCGCGGCGAATATGGACGCCCGCAACGCGCGTCGCACCATCCGCGCGCTGGAGGTCATCGAACTGACGGGCCGCCCGTTCTCGGCCACACTGCCGCGCTACCGGTACGTGATTCCCAGCGTGCAGATCGGGCTGGATCTGGACCGCGGGGAACTCGACCGCCGCATCGACATACGCACCAGGAAGATGCTGGATGGGGGATTCGTCGACGAGGTGCGACGGCTGCGTCCGCGTCTGGGCGTCACCGCAAGCCGCGCGCTCGGCTACCAGCAGGTCATCGACTTCGAGGACGGGCTGATCGACGAGCATGATCTTTTCGCCGACATCGCGCAGAAAACCAAGCGGCTCGCCCGCAAACAGATGGGATGGTTCGGCCGCGACCCCAGAATCCACTGGCTTGAGGCGTTGAACCCGCGTTTGGTGGACAATGCGATGGCGATCATCGCGCACGCCGACGCCGGCGACTACGATCCCATCGACGCGCGTGCCGACGAATACGTCCAACACCATCTGGGGGACATCGGCTAACGTCGCGCGCCGCCAAAAGCGTTGTCGGTGCGTTGTCGGTGCGTTGTCGGTGCGTTGTCGGCGCGTCGACAGTGTGTCGTCAGCGTGTCGACAACGCGGTCAATGTTTCCGTCAGCGCGCGGTCAGTGCGCCGGCCCCTGGTCCCATCCCGCGATCAGGAACACGCGGGTCGGATTCGCCGGACGCACGATGCCTGCGAACATGCGCTCCAACGCGTCGGTGTCCCCACGATAGGCCGCGTGCTTGGCGGACTTGTACCCGTCCCGGGTCACCGAACCCCAGTCGAGATCCCATCCGGCGTCATGCGCCAGCCGCGAGGCGAACATACGCAGTACCATCGCGTTGCCGCCCTTGAACGGGTGCAGATACCCCAACTCGTCGTAGATCCGCGTGAACTCACGCACGAATACGTCGCGGTCCAACACCTGCAGATTGCGTTTGTCCGCCAGTTCGGTGGCGATGTTCAACGCGCCCGTCTCGATCAGCGCGGCGGGGAAGAACGCCTCGGGATTCTTGGCCCGCGCCTTGTCGTCCGTCGCCTCGCGCGTCGTGTCGCTGGTGCGCAGCGCGCCCGCGTCCGCGAACACGCCTTCGAACAAGCCCGTATGGATGGCGACCAATTCGGCCAGATCCCCTGATGCGGGCCAACGGCGTTCGGCGAGCAGCACCGTGCGCGCGAACACGCTATCCGCATGGTCCGTGGCATGGTCGTCCAGACTGCCGTCGGCCAGGCGGCCGTTGCTTTGGATCTTACGGGCGGTGGATTCGTCGGCGATTTCGATCAGCCGGGCGACGTCGATATCGCCCCGCTCATAGTCGGCCGCGGCACGCATCGTCGCGTCGCCCGGCGTCATCGCTTCCAACGCGCAGTTCTTCAATGCAAATGCGACTGCGCTCGCACGCTCTGCTGGAGTCATAACACGATGATAGCCGCATCCGGCCGTCTCGGGCGCATCCGCCGCGATAATCCCCGCCGGTGTCGCTGCCGTCCGTGTGCCGGGCGTGGCGTAGAATCAGGACCGTTATGGCACGATCATCATCCTCGAAGAGTTCAGCGAAGTCCCGTAAAAACACCGCCGGGTCAGGCGCGCGCGACGGCAAAACCGCGATCCAACCCGAATTCGGGGATGTCGCGGAGCCGATGTGGAAGAAAATCCTGCTCGCGATTCCGCGGGCTCTCGGCACCGCGGTGCGTTCGATCACCGGCGTGGGGGAGTACGATCCCGCCTACCGCCGCGACGGCCTATGCTTCCTGCTGATGGTGCTGGCGGTGCTGTTCTGCGCCTCCGAATGGGTGCGCGTGGACGGCCCCTTCGGGCAATTCCTGCACGCCGTCGCCTCGGGCGTGTTGGGCGTGATGAGCGTGGTGCTGCCGGTACTGCTGTTCTATGTGGCCGTGCGTCTGATGCGCAACTCCGGACGCGAATCGAACAATCCGCGCGTGGTGACCGGCTGGGTGCTGCTGCTGTGGTCCATCTGCTCGGTGATCGACGTGGCGCTCGCCGCCGAATCCACGCAATTCGACATCGCCGTGCTGCAGAAGGCCGGCGGTTTGTTCGGCTTCTTCCTCGGCTCCCCGCTGGCGTGGGGCCTGTCCAACGCGTTCGCGATCGCCGTTTTCGTCGTGGTGGGATTGTTCTCCCTGCTGATGATCACCGGCACGCATGTGACCGACCTGCCCGAAGTGCTGATGCGAGCGTGGGCCAAGCTACGCAACAAGCCCTACCGTCCGGCGGGCGAGGATGACGAGGCGGCCGACCAGTTCCCCAATGAGGTGCGTGTCGGCGACGGCACGCTCGCCTTCGCCGACGGCGTTCCCGCGCACGACGGCGACGACCTGCCCGACGAGCCCGAGGCGCGCAAGCCCGGCCTGTTCGCACGCCTGTTCCAACGGCGCAGGAACGCGGAGGACCGGACACTGGAACGCTACGAGGCCGACGATCCCTTCGCCACGGCGGCATCCCGGCATGGTGATGCAGCGGAGACCTCGCTGATCGAAACGGCCGCACCGACGGACTCCACGGCGTGGGGCGGCGGTATGGAGCCGGCCGCAACCACCGTCGATACCATGGCGATGCCGGGAACGGATGGCGACGCGGCTGGCGGCACCGTCGTGATGCCGGCGCTCGCCGATCCCGAACACGACCCGTGGGCGCCCATCGCCACTGGCACCATCCCGGCCGTCACCGCAGGCGGCGACGGCGCCACCGTGGCCCTCGGCGCGTCCGGCTCCGCCTCCGTGGGTGAGTTTGGCGAGTCCGGCATGGACGGTATGGATGTCGCGGACGGCGAAGATGACGCCGACGACGCGCTCAAGCCCTACCAGCTGCCCAATCTCAACATTCTGTCCAAAGGGCAGCCGCACGCGATGCGCACCCCCGCCAACGACAAGGTGATCGCCGCGCTGACCTCCACCTTCCAGCAGTTCAATGTGGACGCGAAGGTGATCGGCTTCCTGCGCGGCCCCTCCGTCACCCAATACGAGGTGGAGCTCGGCTCGGGCGTCAAAGTCGAAAAGGTCACCAACCTCCAGCGCAACATCGCCTACGCGGTGGCCAGCTCCGACGTGCGCATCCTCTCGCCGATCCCCGGAAAATCCGCCATCGGCATCGAAATCCCCAACGTCGACCGCGAAATCGTGCATCTGGGCGACGTATTGCGCTCCGACAAGGCCATGAACGACCCCAATCCGATGGTCAGCGGCGTGGGCAAGGACGTGGAGGGCCACTTCGTGACCGCCGACCTCGCCAAAATGCCGCATCTGCTGGTGGCCGGCGCCACCGGATCGGGTAAGTCGAGCTTCATCAACTCCATGCTCACCTCGATCATCATGCGCGCCACCCCCGAACAGGTGCGTTTGATCATGGTGGATCCCAAGCGTGTGGAACTCTCCGCCTACGCGGGCATCCCACATCTGCTCACGCCGATCATCACCGACCCCAAAAAGGCCGCGCAGGCCTTGGAATGGGTGGTCAAGGAGATGGACGCGCGCTACTCCGACCTGGAATTCTTCGGATTCCGCCACATCAAGGATTTCAACGAGGCCGTGCGCGCCGGCAAGGTGCACGCGCCGCTCGGCTCCCAGCGCAAGGTTGCCCCGTACCCGTACATCCTTGTGGTCGTCGACGAGATGGCCGACCTCATGATGGTCGCGAAAAACGATGTGGAAAGCTCCATCCAGCGCATCACCCAGCTGGCGCGCGCCGCCGGCGTGCATCTCGTGCTCGCCACCCAGCGCCCGTCCGTCGACGTGGTCACCGGTCTGATCAAAGCGAACATCCCCTCGCGCCTGGCCTTCGCCACATCCTCGGCCACCGACTCGCGAGTCATCCTCGACACGGTCGGCGCAGAGGCGCTGATCGGACAGGGCGACGCGCTGTTCCTGCCGATGGGCTCTGCCAAACCGATCCGCGTGCAGGGCTCGTGGGTGTCGGAATCGGAGATCCGCAAGGCCGTGGAATTCGTGCGCACCCAACGCAAGCCGCGCTACCGCGACGACATCGAACAGATGGCGCAGGAGGCCGAGAAGAAGGCCATCGAACCCGACGAGGAGATCGGCGACGATATGGACCTGCTGCTGCAGGCGGCCGAACTGGTCGTCACCACGCAGTTCGGCTCCACATCGATGCTGCAGCGCAAGCTGCGCGTCGGATTCGCCAAGGCCGGACGTCTGATGGATCTGCTGGAATCGCGCGGCGTGGTCGGCCCCTCCGAGGGGTCCAAGGCCCGCCAGGTGCTGGTCCAGCCCCCCGACCTGCCTGCGGTGCTCGCCTTCATCCGCGGCGAAACCGACTCTCTGCAGTCGTCCGCGGCCCAGCAGGGCACGCTTGAATCGTAGAATCGTCAGCTGCCCTTCAGCTGGCGTCCATGGCTTCGGTAGAGCATGTGCGGTAACGTATCCGGTATGACTGAGAGCCAAACATCCAAGAAATCGTCGCTGCTGGACGGATGGAACGCCCCTCCGAATCTGGTCACCTACTCGCGCATCGTGCTGGTGGTGGTGTTCCTCGTGCTGGCCGCGCTCGCAGGTCCGTGGGGCGCGGACAACCTGACGATGCGTTGGGTCGCCGCCGTGCTGTTCATCATCGCCGCCTCAACCGATAAGATCGACGGCTGGATGGCCCGCAAGTACCATATGGTCACCGAGCTGGGCAAGCTGATGGACCCGATCGCCGACAAGCTGCTCACCTGCGGCGCGCTGATTCTCGCCTCCATCTTCGGCGAACTCGGCTGGTGGGTGACCATCCTGTTCCTCGTGCGTGAAATCGGCATCACCGTGATGCGCTTCTTCGTGATCGACACCGGCGGTAAGGTGATCGCCGCCGCATGGCCGGGCAAGCTGAAAACCGTGTTCCAGTGCGTCGGCCTGTCGATGCTGCTGCTGCCGATGTGGTCTCTGGATACCGCGCAGACGACCCCGACGTGGATGGTCGTCTACTACTTCCTCACCTACGCGATGATCTACGTGGCGCTGGTGCTGTGCCTGTACTCGGGCGCCATCTACCTGTACAACACCTTCGCCGGCGGCAAGAAGAAGGCCTCCGACGGCGGAAACGAAGCCTGAGCGCGTGGGGACGGAGAATTCGTTGCAGGAACGCTGCGACGGGCTTGCGGCCCGCATACTGGCGTATTGCGAGGAGCATGGACTGAAGATCGCCTGTGCGGAGTCGCTTACCGGGGGTCTGCTCGCCGACGCCTTCGTGCGTATTCCCGGCGCGTCGAACGTGTTGCTGGGCTCGGCGGTCACCTACGACATCAACGCCAAAGCCTCCGTGCTCGGCGTGGACCGCGCGTTGCTCGAACGCGAGGGCGCGGTCCATCCCGATGTGGCCAAGCAGATGGCCGAGGGCACGGCGAGACTGTACGCGCAGCCGCAATACGGCGAGCGGGTGATCGGACTGGCCACCACCGGTGTCGCGGGGCCCGGTCCGGACGGCGACAAGCCGGCGGGATTGGTGTATGTCGGCGTTTCGCTGCCATCATGCGGCGGGTTGGGGGCTTCCGATGGTCCCACGGCGCGCCGGACCGAGGCGGTCGAACTGCGGCTGCAGGGCACCCGCGAGGAGGTCCGTCGCCTTACCGTCGCGCACGTTTTGGAAAACTTGAGTCAACTCCTAGCAATTTTTCAGGAATAAAATCCCGGTGATGTCGTGTTGACAAGAGTAGATGTTCCGATACACGACGCAAGGGATGGAATTATGGAGACGCTGACCCGCAACGAACAGCAAGTGGAGATTCGCGCCGCGGCGCCGACTATGGTGCGCCCGGGCACCGCGCGCATGCGCGAGCTGACCCCGGCCCAGCGCCGCGCGGTGATGTTCGCGCAGCAGCAGGTGATCAAGGCGCGTGCCGCCAAGAAGGCCAAGGACGAGCGTCAGGCGGCGCTCACCAGAATGTGGCAGGAGGAGGACGCCGACACGAGGCCGCGTTCCTCGACGCGTATGCGTGAGGAATCCAAAACGAATGAACGGCTGTCGCTGCGTGAGGCCATCGGCCAGGTGCTGCGCGACCTGCGCACGCGCGACCATAAAACCCTGCGCGAGGTCAGCGAGAAAGCCGGCGTGTCGCTGGGATACCTCTCCGAGGTGGAGCGCGGGCAGAAGGAGGCCAGCTCCGAGCTGCTCACCTCCATCTCCGAAGCGTTGGGCGTGAGCACCGCGCAGATGCTGCGCATGGTCGCCGACCATCTCGACGAGGTCGGCGCGTAAGACAATTGACCTACTGGCCTATTGGCCTATTGGGTGACGCCCCGGTCGTGAATCCACATTGTTGGATCGCGACCGGGGCGTTGTCATGTTTGGGGCGTGGCGGTAGATTGGTCTGTTATGCGAGAACGGGAATTCTGGGAGCTGCTCGAAGAGGTGTTCGGGCGTGTCTACGGCCGCAGTCTGGCGCGCGACCAGCGGCTGGATCGGCTGGACGGCATGACCGTGGTCGAAGCGTTGGAGGCTGGTGAGGAGCCGCGCACAGTATGGAACGTCCTGTGCGATCAGATGGGTGTTTCGGACCGCGAACGGTGGGGCAAGGATCATAACGCTCCGCCGATGCCCTATAGCGCTGTGCGGTAGTTGGGGTGCCGCGTCGGCGTGTCCTTTCAGAAAATCGAACAAATGTTCGTATGTGAGGGTATAGTTGTCCGCAGTGACGACGGCAGACTCGGCGAGTGGGTTTGCGCCGGCTGACGCGAAAACCTTGCAATAGCAAGGAAAATCGTCGGTCGGAGTCGTGCAGGGCGAAGGCTCGAACCACATAGGTCGATTCCGCTTGCCCTGCGCGGCACGAAGCCCATACGGTGGAATGACATATTCGCCGCACGACGACAAGGAGAGATCATGGCACAGCAGACGAAGCCCACCGTGCAGGAGGCAGAAGGCGGCAACGCCGCCAAGCACGAACTCGACCCCTTGCGCAAAGCCGCGCTTGACACCGCGCTGGCGCAGGTGGAGAAGAACTTCGGCAAGGGATCGGCCATGCGTTTGGGCGACCGCGTCGAACAGGACGTCGAGGTCATCCCCACCGGCTCTCTGGCCCTCGACATGGCCCTCGGCATTGGCGGCCTGCCCCGCGGCCGTATCGTGGAGATCTACGGACCGGAATCCTCGGGCAAAACCACGCTGGCGCTCCATGCGGTCGCCAACGCGCAGCGCAACGGGGGAGTCGCGGCCTTCATCGACGCCGAACACGCCCTCGACCCGGTGTACGCCCGCAAGCTCGGCGTCGACACCGATTCGCTGATCGTCTCCCAGCCCGACAACGGCGAGCAGGCGTTGGAGATCTCCGACATGCTGATCCGTTCCGGCGCGCTCGACATCATCGTCATCGATTCCGTGGCCGCTCTGGTGCCCAAAGCGGAAATCGAAGGTGAGATGGGCGACAGCCATGTCGGTCTGCAGGCCCGCCTGATGAGCCAGGCGCTGCGCAAGATGACCGGCGCGCTCGCGCAGGCCGGCACCACCGCCATCTTCATCAACCAGCTGCGTGAGAAGATCGGCGTGTTCTTCGGCAATCCCGAAACCACCACCGGCGGCAAGGCGCTGAAGTTCTACTCATCCGTGCGTCTCGACATCCGACGCGTGCAGACCTTGAAGAACGGCGAGGAGGCCGTGGGCAACCGCACGCGCGTCAAGGTCGTCAAGAACAAGATGGCACCGCCCTTCAAATCCGCTGAATTCGATGTGCTGTACGGCGAAGGCATCTCCCGTGAGGGATCCGCGCTGGATATGGCCATCCAGGTGGGCGTGGTCAAGAAGTCCGGCTCCTGGTTCACCTACGACGGCGACCAGCTGGGGCAGGGACGC
This sequence comes from Bifidobacterium sp. LH_558, assembly GCF_056356295.1. Classification (NCBI taxonomy): domain Bacteria; kingdom Bacillati; phylum Actinomycetota; class Actinomycetes; order Bifidobacteriales; family Bifidobacteriaceae; genus Bifidobacterium; species Bifidobacterium sp. LH_558. The sequence goes on from NZ_JBKETZ010000005.1 coordinate 228,971, forward strand.
GAGAATGTGCGCAAGTTCCTTAAGGACAACCCTGCCGTCACCGAGGAGATCGAGAACAAGGTCAAGGTGGAGTTCGGCCTGATCGAACCGACCGACCAGTTCGCCGAAGACGAGGCCACCAAGGCCGCCGCCGAAGCCGCCAAGGGCGGCGAATCACCTGCGGCGAGCGAGTCGAACACGACCAGCGCGAAATCGACGAAGTCCGCGAAGTAGCGCGTGTTTCGTTGATGGTTCGCGCTCTTCACAGAGGTGAGTTCGCATGATCGGAGCGGAAGCGTTCCTGGCTGAACATGGCGTGGCGATCCCGGCATCCGAACCGGACATCGCCCGCCATGCCCAGCCCGCCCGTCGCACCGACGGTCGTGTCATGAATGACGGCCGTGTTTTGGCCGGCAATCGTGTTGTGGTTGATGACGGCCATGTCGTGCCTGACGGCTGTGTCGTGGGCGACGATTGCGTCATGGATGACAGTCATGTCATGGCTGATGGTTCCGCTTTAGTCGAGCGTCATATTTCGACCGAGCATCATGCTTCGACCGAACGTCCTGCCTTGGCTGGGTGTCGTGCTTTGGTCAATCTCCGTGCGTTGGCTGGGCGTCGTACCGACGCCGATTCGGGTATGCGGGGATATGAGGCTCGCCCGTTCTCCGCGTCCGTCGAAGACGGGTCGGATGATATGGATCTCGATGCCTGCCGTGAGGCGGCGTTGCGTCTGCTCGACGCGGCACCCCGTGCGTCGGGTGCGTTGCGTACCCGTCTGCTCGACAAGGGATATGCGGAGGAGATCGTCGACGAGGTTATCGAACGGCTTACCCGCGTGCAGCTGCTCGATGACGAAGCTTACGCCCAGTCGGCGGTCCGCTATTGCGCGGGCCGTATGATGGGCCGGCGTGGCGCTTCGATGGAGCTGGTCCGCAAAGGCGTGAGTCGTTCCTTGGCCGAGCGTGTCTGCGCTGAAGCCGAATCCAACGGCGTGTTCGAGGAATCGGCATGGGAATTGGGCCGTTCAGTCGCGCGCAAAACCCGCGGCCTTGAACCCCAAACGCGCAAACGCCGCTTCTGGAGCGCAGGTGGCCGTAAAGGCCACAATCCCGAAACCCTACGCACCGTCGCCGCCGAACTCTTCAGCTGAACCGCACCCAAGGTGCCCTTCGTCGCCATTGCCTGGCGGTCCGGTTCGACGGCATGGAGGGCGGCGTTAGGTCACAAGTCACCCTTCGCGCCATTATCCGACGGAGTCGGTTCGGCATCGCGGAGGAAGCACCGGGGTTCCTGAGACACCCCTCGTAACCATTTCGGAGTCGGTTCGGCGTCGCGGAAGGCGGCACCGAGGTCTCCGATTATCCGGCGGCTAAGGGGCCGATTCTACGGCGAAGAGGCTGGCCCACACGGGGCCGCCGAATATCCGGTGGCGTAGGGGGCGATACGTATGACGGGTAGATCGACTTACGTGTGTCTGGACGCGGGAGGTTAGTGAGGATGGAACGTCGTGGATTTCGCAGTTCAACGGACCATGTGCGAAATCGACGACGTTTGGTCTCCTTCAAACGTCGTGGATTTCGCACACCCTTCGTTGAACTGCGAAATCTACGATGTCGGATATAGGGATGGTGGTGGCTCGCCATCGTCAATCGGGGCGAAGGCGGCTGTGTCTCTACAGAGCGGACGAGTACGACTCCATCGGTTTGGAGAAGTTCGTCGCTGAGCGGGAAGGTCGGCTGTGGTTCGACGGGCGGATGTGCACAAGGGGAGGGTGAAGCCTGTGCGGTCTTCAAGTACTTTTTTGTGGCTCGACGGGCGGATGCGAACTAGCAGAGGGACTGCGGACGTTGTGTTTGCGGTTCATCGCAACTATTCGGATAAAGAGGTCTGAACATGAACGAGCTGTTTGCGGATGCAGAAAAGGCCGGACGATGCGTTGTCGGAAAGGACGACGCGACACGCGCGAAGCTCAGGCGTCGGGTGAAGTCGGGTGAGGCGGTGTGCCCGTATCGTACCTTGTATGCGCGTGCTGAATATTGGAGTGGACTTAATGCGGTCGAGAAGACGCAGCATGTTGTCGCTTCGCTGGCGCAGAAGCATACCCAGTGGGTCTTCGCCGGTTTAAGTGCCGCTGCGATGTTGGGAATCGACCATTCCTGGTCTCTTCATGATGATGGCGTGGTGACCATAGCCACGCAAGGGTCGCGCCATAGCACCAAGGGATACCGGAAGTTGAGGCGTATGTATATGCCGTCGATTCCCACGCAGGAAGTCCTGTACCGTGGGCAGAAGATTCGCGTTACCACCGTGGCACGCACGTTGGTCGACTGCGGTATGTCGGAGTCTTTCATGTTCGCATTGGCGTTATTCGATTCCGCATTCCGTCGCCAGATGGTTACGGAAGACGAGATCGTGGCGGTGTGCGACGGCAAGAAGGATGCATGCGGCCCGGTGTTCCGTTTGATGCATTACGCCGATCCGCTCAGCGAAAACGGTGGGGAATCATTATGCAGAGCGGTGATTATCGAGGAGGGGTTTGCGATTCCCGAATTGCAACATACGTTCGTGGACCCGGATAATCCCATAAACCAGTATCGCGTGGATTATGTGTGGCATTGTCCGGATGGGAGAGTCATCGTTCTGGAATACGACGGCGTGCGCAAGTATGTCGACAACTCGATGACGCGGGATAGAACCGTCACCGAGCTGGTCTCCAATGAACGGTCCCGGGAGGCGGGACTGCGGCGGGCGGGAGTCCATGAGATCGTGCGAGTGTTTCATCATGAGGTGATCGATCGAACGTCGCTGGTGATGAAACTTGAATGGGCGGAGGTTCCGCATGCGGATATGAGGTATTCGCTATACGAGCGTCAGGCGTAGGCTCCATCACCGTTGAAAGGGACGATGCGTGGCGGTCTGAACGACACGTGTGCTGGGCCGTGGGAGGCTCGTCAACATGCCGGTGCAGTTCGGCTGAATGACACGTGTGTCTGGACGTGGGAGGTTCGTTCGGGTTGGTGAAGCATGCGACGCGCGACTCGAACGACACGTGTGTCTGGACGTGGGGACTGGTGAAACTGGAACGTCGTGGATTTCGCAGTTCAACGAAGGGTGTGCGAAATTCACGACGTTCGGTGTCCTTCAAACGTCGTGGATTTCGCACATGGTACGTTGAACTGCGAAATCCACGACGTTGCAGGGTGTTGGGCCGTGTCTGGTCGGGAAACACCGTATGCGGTTGGAGACATTGGAAGAGGTCGGAGATGGTCGAACGTGGCAGACACGGGTGAGGCGGGCGGACACGGGTGAGTGGCAGAGGTGAGTGGAAATGCGCGGAGATGGGTGATTGTGGTGCACGTGGGTGGAAGGAGGGAAGCGTCTGGGCGCGGTGCGCGTGGGTGGAGATGACTGAGGGTGATTGGGGCGATGCGCGGTAGGGTTCGTGGGGTGGGTTCCCGACGGTATAAACGTGGGATGGAGCCGGCGACGCGAATGTGGGTGGGCGGGTTCCCGACGATATGAGCGTGGTGCACGAACGTGGGGACGGGTAAAGAAGAAAGTGAGACCTCTTATACCCCGGGTTCTGTCACACGCGCGAACGCGTGCGGATGGCCATCCATCTCGACCTGACGTCGCCGCCAGGCTCTAGCAGCCTACCCGATGACACGAGCGAGCAGCCCTTACCGTCATCTGCTTGGCCTTGCTCCCGATGAGGCTTGCCATGCGGTCCCTGTTACCAGGCACCCGGTGGTCTCTTACACCGCCGTTTCACCCTTACCCGTCGAGGACGGGCGGTCTGTTCTCTGTTGCGCTATCTCTCAGGTCGCCCTGGGCGGACGTTATCCGCCATCGTGCTCTGCGGAGCCCGGAAGTTCCTCAGCCGATCCCAATGAAGATCACGGCCGCGGCCATCAAGAGGTCTCAAACGCACAACTATACCAGTGGATCGGGAATATCGGCGCGTCCTGATCTTTGGGAAAACTCCCCGCGAGTTTTCCCGTCGTTCACGCGTCGGTTGGGTACAATGGGGCGTACCCGAACGGTGATGACGCTGTTCGGAACACATATAGCGGGCAACCGCTTGAGTCAAGGGAGGTCCACATGGAAATCGTCGTTACCGGACGCCACACGCAGATCAAGCAAAGGTTCCGTGATGTCGTCGAAAGCAAGATGAATCGTGTGACCGCTATCGCCCCCGACGCCCAGCGCGCGCAGATCGTGCTGACGCATGAGGGCAACCCCCGTCAGGCGGATACCGCCAAGCGGGTGGAAATCACCATCATCGCCGGTCGTACCGTGGTGCGCGCCGAAGCTTCCAGCACCGATGAGTTCAGCGCGCTGGACATGGCTTTGGACAAGCTGACCCTGCGTCTGCGCCGCACGCGCGACCGTCGTAAGGACCATCGTCGCGGATATTCGAATCCGCTGCCGGTCGATTTGGGCGAGGTCGCTCCCGTCGCGGTGGAAGAGCCGGAGGAGGAGCCGAACAACAGCCCGGAGGCCGCCGTCGCCTCGGATCTCGGTCCGGGCGAGTCGGTGGAGGTCCAGGTTGGGGACACGCCGATCGTCATCCGTCGCAAGCTGCATATCGCGGAACCGATGAGCATCGACGAGGCGCTGTATGAGATGGAACTCATCGGACACGACTTCTTCCTGTTCGTGAACAAGGAGACCAACCGTCCGTCCGTGGTGTACCACCGTCACGGCTGGAGCTACGGTGTGTTCGAGATTGACACTCCGGAGAACATTCAGTAAGACTTGCTGTCGATAGTCTGATTGTTGGCCCGCAGTCCCGTTTGGGATTGCGGGCTTTTCGTTGTGATGTCGCGGCTGATGCGCCGGACGTGCGCAAAGTTACGTAATTTGGTCGAAGTGAAGTCGTGTCATAGGGAAAACGCGACTATGCTCGGTAACGGTCCACACGAACAACAGAGGAGTGACACGTGGTAGACATTGTTGACAAAGCCCTACGTATGGGCGAAGGCCGACAGATCAAGAAGCTTGAGAACGTGGCCAAGGCCACCAACGCGCTGGAGGAGGAGATCTCCGCGCTCTCCGACGAGGAGCTCAAGGCACAAACCGCGAAGTTCAAGGAGCAGGTCGACAACGGCAAGAAGCTGGACGACATCATGCCTGAAGCCTTCGCCACCGTGCGTGAGGTGTCCAAGCGCACGCTCGGCCAGCGTCACTTCGACGTGCAGCTGATGGGCGGCGCCGCCCTGCATTGGGGCAACATCGCCGAAATGAAAACCGGTGAAGGCAAGACCCTGGTCGCCACCCTGCCGAGCTACCTCAACGCGCTCGAAGGCAAGGGCGTGCACGTGGTCACCGTCAACGACTACCTCGCCAGCTACCAGAGCGAGCTCATGGGCCGCATCTACCGCTTCCTCGGCCTGAACGTCGGTTGCATCATCACCGACCAGAAGCCGCCGGAACGCCGCAGGCAGTACAACGCCGACATCACCTACGGCACCAACAACGAGTTCGGCTTCGACTACCTGCGCGACAACATGGCGTGGGAGCGCGGCGATCTGGTGCAGCGCGGCCACCACTACGCCATCGTCGACGAGGTCGACTCCATCCTCATCGACGAGGCCCGTACCCCGTTGATCATCTCCGGCCCGGCCGAAGGCGATGTGACCCGTTGGTACCGCCAGTTCGCCCGCCTGGTGATCAAGCTTTCCCGCGACGAGGACTACGAGGTCGACGAGAAGAAGAAGGTCGTGGGCATCCTCGACCCGGGCATCACTAAGATCGAGGACTTCCTCGGCATCGACAACCTGTACGAGCCGGCCAACACCGCGCTGATCGGCTACCTCAACAATGCGATCAAGGCCAAGGAGCTCTTCCTGCGCGACCGCGACTACGTGGTGACCCACGGCGAGGTGCTCATCGTCGACGAGCACACCGGCCGCATCCTGCCGGGCCGCCGCTACAACGAGGGCCTGCACCAGGCCATCGAAGCGAAGGAAGGCGTGGAGGTCAAGGCCGAGAACCAGACCTTCGCCACCATCACCCTGCAGAACTACTTCCGCATGTACGACAAGCTCGCCGGCATGACCGGTACCGCCGAAACCGAGGCGGCCGAGTTCATGAGCACCTACAAGCTGGGCGTGCTGCCGATCCCCACCAACCGCCCGATGATCCGCAAGGACCAGGACGACTTCATCTTCCGCACCAAGAAGGAGAAGCTCGCCGCCATCATCAAGGACGTGGCCGGACGCCACGCCAAGGGCCAGCCGGTGCTGCTCGGCACCGCCTCCGTGGAAAGCTCCGAAATCGTCTCCTCGCTGCTCGACGTGGCGAAGATCCCGCATCAGGTGCTCAACGCCAAGCAGCATGAGAAGGAAGCCGCGGTCGTCGCGGTCGCCGGCCGCAAGGGCGCCGTCACCGTGGCCACCAACATGGCCGGCCGTGGTACCGACATCATGCTCGGCGGCAACGTCGAGTTCCTCGCCGATGCCAAGCTCAAGGCCGAGGGCTATTCGCCCGAGGACACTCCGGAGGAGTACGAGAAGCGTTGGCCGGGCACCCTCAACGAGGTCAAGGCCCAGGTCAAGGACGAGCATGAGGAGGTCACCGAACTCGGCGGCCTGTACGTGCTCGGCACCGAGCGCCACGAATCCCGCCGTATCGACAACCAGCTGCGCGGCCGTTCCGGCCGTCAGGGAGATCCGGGCGAGTCCCGCTTCTACCTGTCGCTGGAAGATGATCTGATGCGTCTGTTCAACACCCAGCTGGTGGCCCAGGTCATGGCCAAGGGCATGCCGGAGGGCGAGCCGATCCACGCCAAGTCCGTCACCAAGGGCGTGCGCACCGCGCAGAAGGCCCGCGAGTCGCAGAACTTCGAGATTCGTAAGAACGTGCTCAAGTACGACGACGTGATGAACAAGCAGCGCACGGTTATCTACGCCGAGCGCCAGGCCGTGCTCAAGGGCGAGGATATTCATGGCGATATCGAACGCTTCATCACCGAAACCGTCGAATCCTACGTGCGTGGCGCCAACAAGGGTTCCGACAAGCCGGCCGATTGGGATTGGGAAGGCCTGTTCAAGGCCCTCGCCGCCGTGATCCCCACCAAGGTGGAGATGGACGACGCCAAGGAGGCCGTGGGCAAGCTCAAGGGCGACAAGGCCGTCGAGGCCGTGCGTGACCTGATTGTGGACGACGCCAAGGAGCAGTACGCCAAGTTCGAGGAGCTGCTTGGCGAAGAGGGCCTGCGTCAGCTGGAGCGCCGCGTGGTGCTCGCCGTGCTCGATCGCAAGTGGCGCGAACACCTCTACGAGATGGACTACCTCAAGGACGGCATCGGCCTGCGCGGCATGGGTCAGCGCGATCCGCTGGTCGAATACCAGCGCGAAGGCTTCCAGATGTACAACTCCATGGTCGAGGCCATCAAGGAGGAAAGCGTTCAGCTGCTCTTCCACGTGGATATCCAGCAGGTCGCCAAAACCGAGGACCTCACCTCCGAGAAGGACGAGGACGCCGCCGTCGAGGCCACCGAAGCCGCGCTGGGCATCGAATCCGCCGGTGAGGGCATCGAGGCCGCCGAAGTCGCGGCCGAGGACGTCGAGGAGACGGAAGTCGGCGAATCCGACGGCGAGACCGCCGAGGAACCCGCCGAGGCCGCCGCTGAGGAGACGGACGAGGACGTGGTCCGTGACGAGGACGGCAACCCCGTGATCGTCGGCCCGGCCCCGATCAGCCACGCCGAAGGCAAGGTCCCCGCCAGCAAGCGCCCGAAGAGCGAGGAGCTCAAGACCCCGTGGGCCGACGGCAAGACCTATCCCGGCACCGGCAAGAACACCGAATGCCCGTGTGGTTCCGGCCGTAAGTACAAGATGTGCCACGGCCAGAACGAAGAGTGAGCCGCCGGCGATGCCAAAGCATCGCCACAAGCGGCTCACCCGAGGAGTGGAAAGCCCAGTGGGCTTTCCGCGACGAAGGCATCCTTATGACGTAGCGTCATTCGGACATGCGTAATCGACGAAAGGGAGTCGGCCTGATTGAACCGCACCCCGATTATTGGACTGAAGCAATTCAGATTCGATGATTGCAGGTGCGGTTCAGAAGGTCGGCTCCCTTTTGCATATTCGGCCCGTCATCCGGGAGAGACCATCCGTGATACGGACGCGCCGGCTGGTGATAACGCAAGGCGATTACAATGGCGGGCGGAACACAACAACGACGTGGCATGCGTCAAGGGAGGGCATCATGGCCGAAATCACTTGGAAGTCGATCCTCACGAAACTGGTTGGGGGCAACCATCTGACCGCCGAGGAATCCGAGTGGTTCGTCGACGACCTGATGCAGGGCAACGCGAATCCGGCGGCTGTGGGCGCCGTGCTCGCCACCCAGCAGCAGCTGGGGCTGACCGCCGACGAGGTGCGTGGCGCGGCCAAGGCGATGGTCGCCCACGCGGTGCCGCTGCACGTGGCGGGGGAGACCACCGACATCGTCGGCACCGGCGGTGATGGCGCGGCCACCGTGAACCTGTCCACCATGGCGTCGGTTGTTGCGGCTGCCTCCGGTGTGAAAATCGTCAAGCATGGCAACCGCGCGGCCTCGTCCAAAAGCGGCGCGGCCGACTGCCTCGAGGCACTGGGTCTGCCGCTGGAGCTGGAACCCTCCGCCGTGGGCGAGGTGGCCGATGAGGTGGGCATCACCTTCGCGTTCGCCAAAACCTTCCATCCGGCCATGCGTTTCGTCGGACCGATCCGCGCCGCGCTCGGCGTGCCCTGCGTGTTCAACGTGCTGGGCCCGCTGACGAATCCGGCCACGCCGAAGCATATGGCCATCGGCTGCGCCAACCGCGCCATGAGCCCGGTCATGGCCGCCGTCTACGCCGCCAACGGCCAGTCCGGCATGGTGTACACCTCGCAGGAGGGACTCGACGAGCTCGCCCCGACCGGCCCCGTCTCCGTGTGGGAGTTCAAGGACGGACAGGTGAGCGAAACCGAATTCAACCCGATCGAGGAACTGGGTCTCGCCAAGGTCTCCCTGGATGATCTTCGCGGCGGCGAGCCGGAATACAACGCCCAGGCCGCGCGTGACTTCTTCGCCGGCAAGGACGTGCCCTTCCGCACCACCGCGCTGCTGAACGCCGCCTCCGCCATCGTGGCCGACGGCCATCAGGTGCCGGCCGACGCCCCGCTCGCCGAGCGGTTCAAAGCGGCCTACGCCATCGCCGAACAGGCCGTCGATTCCGGCAAGGCCGAGGCGCTGCTGAGCAAGTGGATCGAGGCGGCCAAGGCGCGCGCATAGAACGGTTCTCAATAGCGTTCGTGCGACCCTCACATTGGGCGTAAACGAACATCACGGGCGGAGTTTCGTTGGAACTCCGCCCTTATTGTTGTCTTGCAGCCGAACAGACATGTTCGCTTGATATGCGAAAAGGTCGCACGGGGCGGACTTTCCATGCCTGCCGTGCGACCCGCGCCTTATGGAAACCCTTGGCAACATCTTCCTCGCCGCAGCGCTTGGTGCGGTAGCCTGAACGCATCAATCAACAACCGGACGGCCCTGTTCCCCAGGGTCTAGGTCAGTGCGCCCTGATGCCGGTTGCCGATACGGAAGAGGCAAAGATGACAACGGTGAATGGCATCAGACCGGGCAAGGTGCTGCTGGTCGGAGAGCCCATGGGATTGTTCTCCGCCAATCAGGAAGGTCCGCTCAGCGAAGTGGGCGTATGGGCCGCGTCGGTGGCCGGCGCCGAACTCAATGTGGCGATCGGTCTGAAAAGACTCGGGCAGGATCCGCTGTACCTGACCAAAATCGGCGACGATCCTTTGGGCGAACGCATCACGGCGTTTCTGAACGCCAATGCATTGGACACCTCGCTGGTGCAGGTCGACGGCGACCATCACACCGGTTTCATGATGAAGTCCCGCGTGAGCGAGGGCGATCCGAAAACCTTTTACTACCGTAAAGATTCGGCGGCTTCGACGCTGAGCGCCGACGATGTGGAGCGGCTCGATTGGAGCGGCATCTCCCTGACCCATCTCACTGGCATTCTTCCGCCGCTCAGCAACTCCACATTGGAGGCCTCCTATGCGCTGGTCGACCAGTCCCGCGCGCACGGCGCGTTCGTCAGCTTCGACCCGAACCTGCGTCCCGCCCTGTGGAAGAACGAGACCGTGATGAGATCCACGCTGCGTCGCCTGGCCTCGCATGCCGACCTGGTGCTGCCCGGCATCGGCGAAGGACAGGTGTTGTTCGGGGTGAACACCGTGGAAGACACCGCCAAAGCGTTTCTGGACAATGGCGCGAAAACCGTCGTCGTCAAGGACGGTCCTCGCGGCGCGTACGCGTCCGACGGATCGGTTGAGATTCGTGTGCCGGGCTTCGTTGTGGACCATGTGGTCGACACCGTCGGCGCAGGCGACGGTTTCGCCGCAGGAGTGCTGTCCGCGCTGCTGGAGGGCAAGTCCCTCGCCGACAGTATGGAGCGCGGCTGCGCGTTGGGCGCCATCCAGACGCAGCAGGTCTCGGACAACGAAGGATTGCCCACGCCCGATCAGCTCGCGGCGTTCATCGCCGGCCATCAGCGGGCCCTGTGACGGGCGCGGCGGAATCACGCAATCCCACACGAAGCAAGCGGCAAAAGCTTTAAGGAAAGGATAAACAAAACCATGAGCATCGCACGAACCAATGAGGAGACCATCGCCTATCTGAGCGAGCTGGGCATCGTTCCCCTGGTCACCCTGCATTCCGTCGAGGAGGCGGTGCCGCTGGCCCGCGCCCTTGAAGAGGGCGGAGTGCCGGTCGCGGAGGTCACCTTCCGTTCCCCGTATGCGATCGAGGGTATGAAGGCCATCGCCGCCGAAGTGCCCGGCGTCACGCTGGTGGCCGGCACCGTGCATGATGTGGACCAGGCCAAGGCCGCCGTCGACGCCGGATGCGTCGGATTGGTGACCCCCAGCTTCGACGAGGCCGTGGTCGACTGGGCCCTCGAGAACGACGTGCTGGTGCTGCCCGGCACCGCCGTGCCCTCCGATGTGGAGAAGGCCTACGACCGCGGCCTGAGGTATGTCAAGTTCTTCCCGGCGGAGGCCTATGGCGGCGTCAAAACCCTCAAGGCGCTGAACGGCCCGTTCTCCGAGATGAAATTCCTGCCCACCGGTGGCGTGAGCCTCGACAACGCGAAAGATTATCTGGCCCTGAAGAACGTGTTCGCCATCGGCGGCTCCTTCCCGGTGCCCTCCGAAGCGCAGAAGGCCCACGATTGGGCCGCCGTCGCGCAGGCGTGCAAGGATTCCCGCGCTCTGGTGGAGCAGGTCCGCTAGTCGCTTTTCTGATACGCAGCTTCGGCCGCGCCACGTATCTGAACCATCGCGTGGCGCGGCCGAAGCGCGTTAAGGGGAAGGCCTCTGTGCGGCTTGCCGACTGTGGGAGTGCCGGTTCGCGCCGGACGCGCTGCAATCCGTGGCAACATGTTGACGGTGACGCCTTGTCTCGCCGTAGCCTTGAGGTCATCAATCCCAAGCCGAGAATCCACGTGGGTGTGGCGTATCGGTTCGGGACCAGACCTGATTGAACGCCACAGCGAAACGAGGAACTCATATGGAACCCATCAATGCCGGCATGGCTCTCGAACGCGGATTGACCACGACGCAGGCGGCGGACCGTCCGATCACCGTGGTGCAGTTCGGCGAAGGCAACTTTCTGCGCGCGTTCGTGGACTGGATCATCCAGCGGATGAACGACGAGGGACTGTTCAACGGCAACGTGGCGATCGTCCAGCCGCTGGAAAGCGGGCGCGTCAAGGAACTCGAAGCGCAGGACCGCCTGTATACGGTGATGCTCGAAGGCATCAAAGACGGGCAAGAGGTCCGCAGCCGCGAGCTGATCGACTCCATCGGCACCACCGTCGACGTGTACCAGGACTGGGAGGGATATCTCGCGCTGGCGGACAATCCCGACCTGAAAATCATCGTCTCCAACACCACCGAGGCGGGCATCGCCCTCAGCGACGAGGACACGCCGGACGCCAAGCCGCCGAAAAGCTATCCGGCCAAACTGGCCCAACTGCTCAAGCGCCGTTACGACCAAGGCCTCGGCGGACTGCTGATCATCCCATGCGAGCTGATCGAAGACAACGGCCCTGCCCTGAAACGCTGCCTGACGGACACCGCCCGCCGTTTCGGCTGGGGTGAGGACTTCGTCGAGTGGATCGAACGCGAGAACACCTTCGTCTCCACGCTGGTCGACCGCATCGTGCCCGGCTACCCCCGCGACAACGCCGAAGCCCTGTGGGAGGAGCTCGGCTACCGCGACGACAACATGGTCAAGGCCGAACCCTTCGCCCTGTGGGTGATCGCCGGCGACGCCGACGCCCAAGCCAAGGTGGAGCGGCTGCTGCCGGCGAAACAGCTCGGCATCGACCTGATCACCTGCGACCAGGTGCGTCCCTATCGTGAACGCAAGGTGTTCCTGCTCAACGGCCCCCACACCACCATGGCCCAGGTCGCGCGTCTCGCGGGTCTGGAAACCGTGGGCGAGGTCATGGGCGACGATACGGTCCGCTCCTTCATCGAACGTGAGATGCGCGAGGAGATCATCCCCGTGCTGACCTTGCCCGAAAGCGAGCTCGAAGGCTTCGCCGACGCCGTGCTCGAACGCTTCCGCAACCCCTTCGTCAAACATTCGCTCGACTCCATCGCGCTCAACTCCGTGGCGAAATTCACCGCCCGACTGCTGCCGATCGTGCGCCGCAACGTGGAGCAGGGACGCGGCGTGCCCCGCCGCATCGCCCTCGCTCTCGCCGCCCTGATCGCCTCCTATGCGGGACTGGCGCCGGTCGAGGTCGCCGTCGTTGACGTCGACGACGCCAAAACCCGCCTGGCCGGCGTGACCGCCGAGAAGGAGTCCGTCGCCGCCGCGCTCGCCGATACGGCTTTGTGGGGCGAGGACCTCACCGCCATCGACGGTTTGGCGGATGCGGTCGCCGCTGACGTCAAGACGATCGCCGAAGGCGGTATCCGAGAGCTTATCGCGACGTTGTCGTGATCCACCACGCGCGGCCCGCCATCCGTAAAGCGAATCCGGAAGCCGCGCGCCTGAACAAACTGTGGAACCCGTTTCGTCATGCGTGTTCCATTCCTTCCAGATGAGGCCGCCGCCCGAGTGCCAACGGGCGGCGGCCTCGTTGCGTCTCCTTCCGCTATGATGAATGCTCAGGAACGTATCGGTGCGATTCAAGGGGAGCGAAGCGTATGGGCGAAGGCAAGGTGACGATCCGCGATGTGGCAAGGGAAGCCGGCGTATCCCCATCCACCGTCTCCCGGGCGTTCGCCCGTCCCGACCGGGTGAGCGCCGCCACCGCCACGATTATCTTCGACGCGGCCAACCGTTTGGGCTACCACAGCGAACCGGTGCAGACCGTGCCGTTGCGCGGCATCCGCGGCGTCATCGCCGTCATCGTGCCCGATATCGCCAACCAATTCCTCTCCGACGTGATTCGCGCCGTGCAGCATGAATGCGACACGCACGACTACGCGCTGATCGTGGCCGAATCACGCGAAAGCGCCTCCATGGAGCGCACCGCCTTCGACCGCATCGCCCCGCTGGTCGATGGCGTGATCCTCACCTCGTCGCGCATGCCCGACGCGATGATCCGCAAATGCGCGCAGACCCGACCCATCGTCTCGGCCAATCGCATCGTGCGCGGCGTGGACAGCGTGGTCATCGACATCAACGACGGCGTCGAACAGCTCGCCGACCATATCCAACGTATGGGTTTCGACCGCATCACCTACCTCGACGGGCCGGCCACCTCATGGTCGGTAGGATTCCGCTGGCATGCCGTCTCTCAGGCCTGCGCGGCCCGAGGAATCACGACGCGCCGCCTGTGGCCGGGCGCTCCCACGGTGGAGGGTGGCTTCGCCTTCGCCGGAAAATACCTTAATGATCCCACCGGCATGGTTCTGGCGCACAACGATCTGATGGCCGTCGGCTTTATGGCCGCCATGCGGCGGCAGGGCAAGCAGTGTCCACAGGATTATTCGATCGCCGGCTTCGACAACGATTTGATCGGGCAGATCTCGCAGCCGACGCTGACCACGGTCCGCCAGTCGCCGGCCCTGATGGGCACGCGCGCGGCGCGCATTTTGTTCGACCGACTCAAAGGGGAACGTCCCGCGCAGGACGTCACCACCGTGCCCACCTCGCTGATCGTGCGCGAAAGCACCCGTCGCCAGGAAAACAACTGACGGGATTGTCTCCGGGCGGCACGCGCGCGGCATGGCGTGGCCTCGTCTACAACGTTTGGCAACAAACGGGCGTGAGCGGCCGCCGTCTTCGTAAGCTGGCGGCACGACGCAACCAGCATGAAGGAGTGCATATGAATTTCCTGGACGACGACTATCTGCTGACCACCGATCTGGCGCAGGAGCTGTTCCACGCCCACGCCGCGACCATGCCCGTGGTCGACTACCATTGCCACCTGCATCCCGAGGAGATCGTCGACGATCCCTGCTTCACGGATATCGTGGCCGCATGGCTCACCGACGGCAACAACTACGGCGACCATTACAAATGGCGTCTGATGCGCGCCAACGGCGTGCCCGAGGCGCTGGTCACCGGTGACGGCGATCCGTGGGAGAAGTTCCTCGCCTACGCCACCACAATGGACAAGGCCATCGGCTCGCCGGTGTATCTGTGGACGCATATGGAGCTGCGCCGGTACTTCGGCATCGAGGAGACGCTGTCCGCGAAAAGCGCCAAAGCCATCTTCGATGAATGCAACGCCAAGCTCGCCACCCCCGACTTCTCCCGCAGGGCCCTGCTGCGCCGCATGAACGTGGATACGGTGTGCACCACCGACGATCCGGTCGACGATCTTCACTATCACGAAGCGTTCGCCAAGGAGGGCGACACCTTCGCCATGCTGCCCGCCATGCGCCCCGACAAGGCCCTCAACCCCGACAAGGAGGGCTTCGTCGAATGGGTGGAGCGTCTCGAGGCCGTCAGCGGTACGACCATCTCCTCGTTCGACGACTTCATCGCCGCGATGAGCCAGCGCATCGACTTCTTCCACGAGCACGGATCGCGTCTGGCCGACCACGCGGCCGATCTGATGACCTACGACGAGGCCACGCCGGCCGAACTCGACATGATCCTCGCCAAGGCGCGCGCCGGCAAGGGGCTGACCGCGCTTGAAGTGTCGCAGTACCGCACCGCCTTCATGATCCAGCTCATGCGTCTGTACACAGACAAGGAGTGGACCATGCAAATCCATCTGCACGCCATGCGCAACGTCAACACCTGCGAATTCGGCATTCACGGCGCCGACACCGGATACGACGCGATCAACGACCGTTCCATCGCCGAACCGCTGTACCATCTGCTCGACGCCGCCGCGCGCGAGGGCAGCGTGCCGAAGATGCTGATCTACTCGCTGAACCCGAACGACTACATGGCCATCGCCACCGTCATGGGCGCGTTCCAAGGCGAGATGAAGCAGCGGCTGTCGCTGGGCAACGCATGGTGGTTCAACGACACCCGCACCGGCATCCGCAAGCAGCTGGAGGTGCAGGCCGAAACCTCGCTGCTGGGCAACGCGGTGGGCATGACCACCGATTCGCGCTCCTTCCTGAGCTTCCCCCGTCACGAGTTCTTCCGCCGCATCCTGTGCGAACTGATCGGCGACTGGGCCGCCCGCGGCGAAGTGCCGAACGACGTCGACTATCTCGCGCCGCTGGTCGAGAACGTCTCGTTCAACAATGCCAAGGAGCTGTTCTCATGCAACTAAGCATCATCTGGAAATGCGCTCGGGCCGCCGTCGTCGAAGCCGATGACGGTGGAGTCTACCGCACCCGAACCCAGTGGCGCATCGTCGTCAACGACCGGCCGTGGGGAACCACCGATCTGGTCGAAACCTATCTTGACGGCCTTGAACCGAACACCACATACCGCGTGCGCTACGAACGCGACCTTGCCGACGGCACCGTGGAATCATCCAACGCCGTATTCGTCACCGAGCCTGAAACCTTCACGCTGGACGTGCGCGATTTCGGCGCGGCCGGCGACGGGGAGCGCGACGACACCATCAGCCTGCAGGCCGCCATCATGGCCTGCCCCCGAGGCGGGCGCGTGTTGGTGCCGGCCGGCGAATACCGGGTGAAGAACCTGTTCCTCACCAGCGGACTGACCCTCGAACTGGCCGAAGGCGCCGTCATAGCCGCCCGGCACGACCGCGAAAACCTCGCCTATCTGCCCGGCACCGTGCAGGGCGAACCCGGCGCCGGCTACGCGGGTGGCGACAAACTGCCCTTGGGACGTTGGGAAGGCGAGTCGTTCCCCATGTTCTGCGGCATTCTCACCGGGCTGAGCGTGAGCGATGTGACCGTGTACGGCCGTGGCGTCATCGACGGCGGCGCCAACGACGACGAGGACAACTGGTGGTACGAGGCCAAGCGCATCCGCACCGCCACCCGCCCGCGCATGGTGTTCCTCTCCGACTGCGAACGGGTGGATATGGTCGGCGTCACAGTGCGCAACAGCCCCAGCTGGAACATCCATCCGGTGCTGAGCCGGAATCTGCGCTTCCTGAACCTCACCATCGAAAGCCCCAAGGTCTCGCCCAACACCGATGGACTGAACCCCGAATCCTGCGACGACGTGCTGATCAAGGGATGCCACTTCTCCGTGGGCGATGATTGCATCGCCGTCAAATCCGGCAAAATCGCCATGCCGAAGGAACTGCGCCCCGCATGCCGCAACCTGGTGATCGAGCAGTGCCATATGCATGACGGGCACGGCTCCATCGTGCTCGGCTCCGAGGCGGCCGGCGGCATCAAAGGCCTGATCGCCCGCAACTGTCTGTTCGAGCGCACCGACCGCGGCCTGCGCATCAAAACGCGGCGCGGACGCGGACGCGACAGCGTGTATGAGGCGATCCAGTTCGACCATATCGTGATGGACGAGGTGAAGGTGCCCTTCGTCGTCAACTCGTTCTATTACTGCGATCCGGACGGCACCAGCGATTACGTGCAGAACCGCGGGCCACTGCCCGTCGACGACGGCACGCCGAATGTGGCGTCCCTGTCCTTCCGCAATATCGAGGCCACGAACTGCCATGCCGCGGCGGCCTACATCACCGGTCTGCCGGAAAGCAAGATCGGGCGGGTGGCCTTCCATCACGTGCACGTCACCTTCGCGCCCGACGCACAGCCCTTCCTGCCCGCCATGGCGTGCGGTGTGGAGGAGATGACGCGTCAGGGCATCATCGCCCAGAACGTCTCCTGTCTGGTGCTCGACGACGTGGATATCGAAGGGCAGGAAGGCGATGCCGTGCTGCTGTCGAATATCGACGTCGTCGAACGGTAGAAGCGCCCGCGCTGCGGCTTTCGCCCTCCGGCGACCTTGTCTTAGACTGGTTGGCGGAAGGCGAAAGCCCATAACGTCAAGCAAATGCGGGGAGGCCGCCCATGAAGAAGGTCACGATACGCGACGTCGCCAAAGCGGCCGGTGTGGCGCCTTCGACGGTGTCGCGCGCGCTGAGCGCCACCGAGCGGGTGAGCTCGGAGACGACGCGGCGCATCTTCGAAATAGCCGAACGTCTCGGATACCAGATGCCGGGAGAGGCGGCGGCCATCCCATCGCCGGAGCTACGACGATTGGTCGGTATCGTCGTGCCCGACCTGACCGATTCGTACTGCGCCGCCGTCGTGCACGCCGTGGAGCATGAATGCTTTGGGCATGGCTTCTCGCTGGTGGTCGCCGAATCGCGCGGCAGCGCCTCCTGGGAGCGTATGGCGCTCGATGGGGTGCTGAGGAACTGCGACGGCGCGCTGCTGTTCGCCCCACGCATGCAGAACGCGCAGATCCGCGACTACGCTGAGCGCATCCCGTTGGTGGTTCTGGGCCGGCAGGTCAGGGGAGTGGGCAATGCGGTCGTGGATCTGACGACGGGTATCGGCCAGGCCGTGAGCCTGTTCGCCGTACGCGGATACGAGCGCGTCGCCTATCTCGCCGGGCCCGACTTCGCCAAGGACGCGGGCGCGCGATTCAAAGCGCTGGAATCCGCATGCGACGAACATGAGCTCGCCGTGCGCCACCTGTGGCCCGGCGAACCCACCTTCGAAGGCGGACGGGCCTTCGTCGGCAAATATCTTGAAGACCCCACCGGCGCCGTCATCGCCTATAACGACATGATGGCGCTGGGATTCATGGCCGGCATGCGCGAACGGGGATATGAGGCGCCCCGCGACTACGCGATCATCGGATTCAACGACGACGTCTCGGCGCGCGCGGCGACTCCGGCGTTGGCCAGCGTGCGCATGTCCTGCGATGCGTTGGGCTCGTCCGCGGCCCGTCTGCTGCTGCGGCGGCTCGAAGGCGTGGACGGGGAAGGCTCCTTACGCGACGCCTATGTGACGGTGCCGTCCTCGCTGGTGGCGCGAGGCAGCGTCGGCAACGTGGGCCATAACGAAAGGCATTGATATGAACGACGCGCAGGCGATGCGATTGTCCGTGAGCCCTCTGGATCAGGGGGAGGGGCTGATCACGCTCGCCATGCCTTCGATCGCACAGCCGTATCGCGCGCAGCTCGCCTCCACGGTGATCGCCGAGGCTCGCTCCCACGGATGGCGGGTGGATATGGTCGTCTACAAGGACGAATGGGGGTTGAGCGCCGAGGAGTATCTCGATACCCGGCGTGGGCCGTGCGATGGCCTGCTGCTGTATCTTGTGGGCAGCGACGTGTTGAGCGAGCGGGCCCTCACGCAACCCTTCCCAGTGGTGTGCATGGGGCCGCGCCGCCAAACCCATTCGTTGGCGGACCAGGTGCTGTCCGACAATGTGGCCGACGCGCGCAACGCGACCGAACTGCTTATCTCCACCGGCAGTCGCAGACTTGCGCTGGTGGGCGTGCAGGACGATTTCGACGGCGTTGCCGTGAGTGAGGAACGCGAGGCCACGCGCGGCTGGGAGCGTGTTCGCGGCGTGCTCGAAGCCTGCGGGGCGAACGGCATAACCCTTGATCCGCGCTTGATCGGCGTGACGGGGGATGGATGGACCATCGGCGCCGGCTATGAGACGATGATGCGGCTGGCCGGTTCGGGCGCGCCCTTCGATGGCGTCATCGCATTGAACGATCAACTGGCCATCGGCGCGCTGTTCGCACTGAAGATGCTGGGGCGCGGCGTGCCCGACGAGGTGCAGGTCATCGGATTCGACAACACCTTCGAAGGCGAGCACATGGTTCCTCCGTTGACGTCCGTGGATTCCAACATCGCATGGATCGCATCCTCCGCCGTGGACCTGCTTTCCCGGCGCATCCACGAGAGGGCGGCCGGCTATGACTTGGAGCCGGTGCGGTTTCAGCGCGAGTCGGCGATCATGTTGCGCGGCACCACGCGATAGTGCACGTTCAGTGCAACAAAAAAGCAACAAACTTGTTGCCAACGTTTGCCTACGTTATGTGACACGCGGCTGACATGTCTGGAATACCAACGATTGTTTTCTGCTTGTTCTGTTGCGTAAATGTTGCGTATTAATCTGAAATCAATGCAACATCCGAGGTTTGTGTGTTGCACAGATTATCATTCTTACCACGATTGGCGCAGACGGCATCGCGGCCTCGCCGATCAGGCCTCCAAGGAGGGAAGCATGGCTGAACAAGCAGTTCCGCAACAACGCAAGGTGGGTTTCATCACCCGTCTGGGATATGGGTCGGGCAATCTCGTCGGATCGGGCGCCCTTGCGATCTCGGCCTCATGGCTGACGATCTTCTACACCACCTACTGCGGCCTGAGCATGGCCCAGGCGACGTTCATCTATTCGTTCGCCCTGATCGCCGACGTGGTGATGAACCCCATCGCCGGCTTCATCTCCGACTCCTTCAACAACACCAAGCTCGGCCGTAAATTCGGCCGCCGCCGCTTCTTCATCCTTCTGGCGGTGCCGGCCCTGGGCGTCCTCAACCCGCTGATGTGGATCGTGGTGCCCGGAGGCTTCTGGTACTACTTCGCGATCTATCTGGTGTACAACCTCATCTACACCACCGTGATGATCCCCTACGACGCGCTGCCCGCCGAAATGACCGGCGACTTCAAGGAACGCACCTACCTGTCGGGTCTGCGCTCCATCTTCGGCAAGGGCGCCAACTTCCTGACCGCCGCCCTGCCCGGTGTGTTCTTCGTGACCTTCGGCGAGAAGAATCCGATGGCCTTCTTCTACATGGGTCTGGCCTTCGGCGTCATCATGGCCGGCGCCATGCTGTTCGTCTACCTGACCACTTGGGAGCGTCCGGTCGACGACACCACCATGGAGAAGGTCGACAATCCGCTTGAGGCCCTGAAGAAGCTGTTCGTCGACATCTTCTCCACCCTGCGCATCCGCACCTTCCGCCATCTGCTGGGCATGTACCTCTTCGGATTCGGCGCGGAATGGCTGTTCAACTCCACTTTCAGCTACTACGTGGTCTACGTGCTCATGCTCCAGAAGTCCAACGCCTCCTGGTGGCAGTCGCTCAGCCCCATCCTGCAGGTCGTCTCCACGCTCGGCGTCATGTTCCTCATCGCAAAGATCGGCTTCAGGAAGCCCTACATCATCGCCGAATGCGTGATCATCACCTGCGCCATCGCCTACGCGGCCTGCGGATTCTTCCATCTTGACGCCGCGTCCGCCGCCGGCATGGTCGCCATCACCTCCATCGTGGTCGTGTTCGGCCTGGGCACCGGCGCCGTCTACTACATCCCGTGGCAGACGTATCTGTTCGTGGCCGACGCCGACGAGATCGTCACCGGCCGCCGCCGCGAAGGCACCTTCTCCGCCGCCATGCACCTGTGCGGCAAGCTGATGAACTCCGCCGTCGTCGCCATCCTCGGCACCGCGCTCGCCGCCGCCGGATTCATCGAATCCACCGCCGATAACCAGGTGGCCGCGGCCGACCAGCCCGCCGCCGTGCACACCACCATCCTGCTGGTGCTCGTCATCGGCGTGGGCGGCCTGTCCCTGCTCGGCATGCTCTCCGCCCAACTGATGAAGATGGACAAGAAGAACGACGAGATCGCCATCGCCGAATGCGAACGCATCAAGAACGGCGGCCGCATGGAAGACGTCGACCCCGAGGTCAAGCGCATCTGCGAGGAGCTCACCGGCGTGCAGTACGAGATCTGCTTCGGACACAACACCATCGGCTACCACACCCCCGAAGAGCTCGCCCGCATCAAGGCCGAGCTGCCGACCCGCAAGGCGATGAACTTCGGCAAGTGACATATCATGAGGCCGTTCCCTTTCGAGACGGGGAGCGGCCTCTTTCCCTCACAAGGAGACATATGGGAAGCTCACGAATCCTCAACACATACATCCAGCAGCTCATCGAGACCTCGACGCCCGAGGCGCCCGCGTGGAACATCGAAAAAATCCGCGCCGGCAAGCCGAACACGTGGAACTACATCGACGGCTGCATGATCAAGGCGCTTATCGAACTCAACGAAATCACCGGCAAAGACGTCTATCTCGACTTCGCGGACCGGTTCATCGACTATTTCGTCGACGACGACGGCATGATCGCCAGCTACGATCCGAAAGAATACAACCTCGACAACATCAACGCCGGCAAAACGCTGTACGGACTGCACAACCTCACCGGCAAAACCAAATACCGCAAGGCCATGGACGTGATCTACGGCCAGCTCGAAGGCCAGCCGCGCACCAAAGAGGGCAACTTCTGGCACAAGCTCATCTACCCCAACCAGGTGTGGCTGGACGGCCTGTACATGGCCCAGCCCTTCTACGTGCAGTACGAACTGAGCTACCGCGACGGGCGCGCCTGCTCCGACTCCTTCCACCAGTTCCAAGTGGTGCACGATCTGATGCGCAACGAACGCAACGGACTGTACTATCATGCCTACGATTCGTCGCGCAAGGACTTCTGGTGCGATCCGGTCACCGGACTGTCGTCCAACTTCTGGCTGCGCGCAGAAGGATGGTTCGCCATGGCGCTGATCGACACATGGGAGCTGCTGCCGGCCAATATGAGCGCCGAGAAAGACACGATGCGCCGCATGTTCAGCGAGCTGATCGACGCCATGCTGCCCTATCAGGACGAGGAAACCGGCATGTGGCATCAGGTGATCAACCTGGGCCGCATCGCGCCGAACTATCTGGAGACCTCCGGATCGGCCATCTTCGCCAACGCGATCATGAAGGGCGCGCGACTGGGCGTGCTCGACGAACGCTACTGGAATTACGGATACAAGGCGTATAAGGGCATCTGCGACACCTGCATGAACGAGGAAGGCGGCCGCCTCACGCTCGACAACATCTGCCTGGTCGCAGGCCTGGGCAACACCGAACACCGCGAGGGCACCTTCGACTACTACATGAGGGAACCCAAGGTGCGCAACGACGCCAAAGGCGTCGCGCCGCTCGTCCTCGCCTACATCGAAGTGCTGCGCCACGAGCAGGGCGCGCGCTGACGCTGGCAACAGCGTGCAAATAATTTGGCCGAACGGTCGTGTTCGGCTTCAATACACCAGTGAAGGCTATCGCAGACGACGGCCACGGAAAGGACGACCGAAATGACATTCGATATGAGCAAGTTCTCATTGGAAGGCAAGGTGGCGCTTGTCACCGGCGCATCCTACGGCATCGGCTTCGCCATCGCCTCGGCATTCGCCGCGGCGGGCGCGAAAATCGCGTTCAACGACCGCAATGAAGAGGCTTTGGAGCGCGGGCGTCAGGCCTACGCCGAAGCCGGCATCGACGCCCACGGATACGTGGCCGATGTGACCGACGAAGCGCAGGTCGCCCAACTCGTCGCCGACATCGAGCGCGATTTGGGCGCCGTCGACATTCTGGTCAACAACGCGGGCATCATCAAGCGCGTCCCCATGCTGGAGATGCCTGTCGAGGATTGGCGTCAGGTCATCGACGTCGACCTCAACGCCCCCTTCATCGTCTCCAAGGCCGTCATCCCCGGCATGATCGCCAAGGGCCACGGCAAGATCATCAACATCTGCTCCATGATGAGCGAGCTCGGCCGCGAAACCGTCTCCGCCTACGCGGCCGCCAAGGGCGGTCTGAAGATGCTCACCCGCAACATCTGCGCCGAATACGGCGAGGCCAACATCCAGTGCAACGCCATCGGACCGGGCTATATCGCCACCCCGCAGACCGCGCCTTTGCGTGAGCGCCAGGCCGACGGATCGCGCCACCCCTTCGACCAGTTCATCATCGCCAAGACGCCGGCCGCCCGTTGGGGCACCACCGAGGACCTCCAGGGTCCCGCCGTGTTCCTCGCCTCCGATGCCTCCGACTTCGTCAACGGACACGTGCTGTACGTGGACGGCGGAATTCTGGCCTACATCGGCAAGCAGCCGGCTTAACACGCAACCGAAAGGAAAACGGATTGATGCGCATCGCACTGATCAATGAGAATTCGCAGGCCGCCAAGAACGGTCTGATCTACGAGGCCCTGAAGAACGTGGCCGACGAGAAAGGCTTCGAAGTCGACAACTACGGCATGTACGCGGCCGACGACGAAGCCCAGCTCACCTACGTGCAGAACGGCATCCTCGCCGCGGCCCTGCTCAACACCGGCGCGGCCGACTTCGTGGTCACCGGCTGCGGCACCGGCGAAGGCGCCATGCTCGCCCTCAACTCCTTCCCGGGCGTGATCTGCGGCCACGTCGAGGATCCGCTCGACGCCTACACCTTCGCGCAGATCAACGACGGCAACGCCATGGCCATCCCCTTCGCTTTGAAGAACGGCTGGGGCCAGGAGCTGCAGCTGAAGTACATCTTCGAGCAGATGTGGCTTGAGGAGCCGGGCTCCGGCTACCCCAAGGACCGCGTCGTGCCCGAGCAGCGCAACAAGAAGATTCTCGACGGTGTGCGTGAAGCCGCCTTCAAGCCGCTGGTCGACATCTACAAGGCCCTCGACCCAGAACTGGTCAAGGGCGCGTTCGCCGGCGAACACTTCAAGGAGCTGTTCGAAGCTCATGCCACCGACGGCGAAATCAAGGACTACGTGCTGTCCCTGATCGGCTGATTTTCAGCTGTGTGATGTGATGCGGCGAAGGCCGTGCGAACTCCTATCGAGTCCGCACGGCCTTTTTCATATACTCCGGAGTGGGCGGCTGCGTGGGCCTCGCTGCGGGTTCGCTGGTGATAGACTGCCGACTGTGTCGTTCACGGCTGCGCCAAATGGTTGCGCCGTGGGTCTCGCTCCCGAAGGAGGGCTCCTGCTATGTCTGAGACGGTTATCTATGCGTTCGGAGACAGTATCGTCAACGGCCATGTCTATCCGCGGCAAGGCAGCGTGGAGCGCGTCGCCGCGTCAATCGGCGGTTGCCGGGTGGTCAAGATGGCTCGCAACGGCGCCACCATCTGCTCTACTCCATTGAGTAATGCGGATTTGGGTGGGCAGATCATGAAGCAGGCCGATGAGGTTCCTGCGGGCGCGCCCGCGCCCGACGTCATCGTGTTCAACGGGCTGACCAACGATGTGCACCAAGGATTCCTGCGCGAGCATCCGGGCGAGTTGACCGCCTCCGACGAATTTGAGCCGTCCCGATTCGACCCCGATACATACGCCGGCTGCTTCGAGTCGACCATCGCCGAATTCCGTCGCCGTTGGCCGAATGCAACGATTATGTATCTGGCCGTGCATAAGAACGGTGCTCAAAGTTTCGAGAATCAGGTAACCGCTCGCCGGTTGGCGTTGGGTGCCTGCGCCAAATGGGGTATCGCGGTGGCCGACGTGTGGGCGGACTCCAATCTCGACACCCGGCGGGACGAGGATCGCGTCCGGTATTCCTTCGATGCTTTGGGTGGCGACGGTCTGCCTGGCACGCTTGAAACCATCTCCTACGACCATCCGGATAGGCAGCCGAGCGGCACCCATCCGAATTTCCCGGCCATCGACCGGTTCTACACTCCGGTGCTGGGAAAGGTACTGACTTCGATGCTGCCTACGGGACGCTGATTTTCCGCATTGGCGTCTCTCCGCGGCGGGCGCGGTCGACCACTGGTTGTCCGCAGGAGACTGCTTTCCATATTTGGCGAGCGACACCACCGCGCGTGAGGGGTGTTGGTTTTCCATCGTGTTGACTTGCCCGCGATACGTCGACGCCGCCGCGCGTGAGGATTGTTGAGTTGCCTGCAGAGGGCCGTTCTTCCGTGTGGGGCTATGCCATACTGCCCTTCAAAAAGACGGTATTTTGTTATCTGTTGTTATGTTGCTCTCTATGAGCATAACAGCATTTGCCGCAGAACCTTCCCCAGAAGAAAGTATCAGTCTGTCTACGATAAATCAACACAAAAGTATTCATAATGCAAAAATTTCTGCGAAAACAGGCATACCGCATATCACTACGGCGATCAAAATTTTGTCAGACTTGAATGGTGATCAGTTTGAACTGATTGAGCTTGGGGAACAGGGATACATGATTTTTGATCCAAAATCAGGAAAATATTTGGAGGAAGCATTAGATTCTCCATCACCATACTTGGGGCGTACTGAAAATTTATATTATTTTGGCCCTCTTAATTATTATCAGCGCGTAGATGGAAAGTTTGTCCATACAGTAATTCATGGTCAATACGATATATCCTATAGTGAGGGCATTTCCGTGCAGAATACATTTGACGCAGCATTGCAGCGTTCCCGTTCCAAGAAAGATACCGAAATGTTGGCGTTAATGGAGCAGAACCCCAATTCGATAACTGGTAAGAATAGCATACAAGCTCATTTTTCGACAAGAGCAAGTGCGAGGTTCGTCATTAATAAGTGAGCGCGTAATCGTTGTTCGTTTGTCGTAATGGGTGAGCGCGAAACGGTGCCTGCGATCTATTTGTCGTTTTGTCCGGCGTCGGCGCGC